>JAMFSN010000010.1 GCA_026225295.1 Frankia alni | reverse complement strand
GGGCCGGCGACCTCGCGCCGGCCCTCGTGGACGACGAGGTCAGGGAGGCGGACCTCGACGCGGGCCCGTGTCAGCGGCCAACGAGCGCCGGTAGCGATCGGGAGGGTGATCGCCTGGGCAGCCTCCAGCGGGATGGACCTGGGCGCTGTGCAGGGTCAGACTCTCTTCGGGCCCCGTTGACTGTGCATCGATGACGCCCACAACACAGTCTGCAGCCTCAGGGTTGAACATCAGTCGCAAGATCACAGGACGGCTGTCGTTGACGGCTTCTGGCCTCTGGTATGGATGCGGACGCGCCTCTGCCGTGCCGACGGCCGTTCGCCCTCGTTCGCTGCGCCTCACGACCTCCGGCGAACCCGCGCCGAACGTCTTCCCACCATGCCTCAGGGTGCCCCGGGCTCGCCCATTGGAATGGCGGAAGACGCTGAACGTCGTCTTGAGCCGCTGGAGCTTCTCGTAGTGAGGTCTATCCCGAGCTTGCCGGTCGGTCGGGCGCCGCGAGCTCCCCCGGGCCATCGAGACGACGGCGAGGACGACGGGCCCCGGCCCGGCGTCCGCCTCGGTCAGCCCTGGTCGGAGGCGGATGTGAGCTCCAGGAGCAGCCGGCGGACCTCGGCCACTTGCCGCGGCTGGGGGCGGGGTTCGGCGGCCTCGGCCCGCTCCAGCAGCGTTGCGGCGTTGCCCGGGTCGTTCGCCCGTGCCGCCACGGCTGCGGCCCGGATGAGCACCTGACCGCCACGCGGTTCGGCCGCTGCCGCGGCCAGCGCCTCTTGCTTGGCGTCAATGATGCTTCCCCGCTCGGCCATGGCCAGCGCCAAGGCATGCGCGGACCGGGCCCCCGGCCGCGCCGCGATTTCGGGACGCAGCCGGGCGAGGTTGCCGAGGTCCTCCAGCGCGCCGCCGGCCTCGCCGAGGTCGGCGCGCAGCTGCCCGCGCTCGTCCAGCGCCGCGGGCGAGTCCGGTGCGACGGTCAGCACCGCCCCGTACACCCCGGCGGCCCCCCGCAGCTGCCCCGCCTGCCACAGCGCCCGCGCCAAGGCGAGCCGCACTTCCAGACTGCCGGGCAGCCTCGCCACCGCGCCCCGCAGTTGGGCTAGGGCGTCCGTGATCTTGCCCCGGCGCAGGCGCAGCTCGCCGAGCGCGGCCAGCAGCGGGCCCACCGCCGCCGTGTCCTCCAGCGACTCGTAGATCTCCGCCGCGCTGCGGTAGTGCTCCTCGGCCTCCGCCAGCTGGCCGGCCTCGACGGCGACGTCGCCCAGGAAGGACTCGGCCGTCGCGACCGCCCTCGGCTGCCCGGCCAGGGCACGCGACGCGCGCCGACCGCGTTCGGCCGCCGTGCCGAGGTCGCCGTCGGCGCGGGCTCGCTTGGCCGCCCGCAGCGGATCCCCCGCGGGCTGTGGCTCCGGCGCGGTGTCCGGACCCGAACGCAGGGACCAGACCACCGTCGCGAGACGCGCGGAGGCGAGCTCGAACTGCCCGGTCCCGCTTGCGCCGAGCAGCAGGTGCCGGTCCTCCAGGGCGCCGAAGACGTCGGGCGGCATCCCGACGGCCGATGACGCCTCGACCCGGACGCGCCGACCGGCGTCGTCGACAAAGGCCGCGCGGACCCAGTCGTCCAGCTCGCTGACGGGAACCCTCTGGTCGGCCGCTACATACCGGACCGCATCCGCGTAGAGCCGCCGCAGCGCTCTGTCGGCGGCGCCATCGGCGTCGACGTCAGTGGCAGAGTCCGCGTGGGGCGGCAGGGCGTCCCAGATCTCCAGGCCGACCAGTTGAAGCTGGGTCGGTTCGACACCGGACGCCGACGGTTCGTCTGGTCCGCCGTCAAGCAACTCGCCGACGAGGCGGTCGGCCACCGCCTCGGGAACCGTCACGCCGACGGCCGCGGCCGGACGAAGCAGGGCCGCGCGCGCCGGCGACCGGCCCAGGGGATCAAGCCGAAGGCTGCCGGTCGGGTCCACACCCACCTCCGCCAGGTGCGCGAGGAGGTCGGCGAGCCGCTTTTCGCGGACGGAAAACAGCAGGTGCAGCCCTGGCACGACCCGCAGGGCCTCCTGCAGCTGGGCCAGGAACCCGCGCCGGTGGCCGGCCCGGTCGTCCGGATCACGAAAGAGGCTCTCGACGTCGTCCAGGGCCACCAGGACCCGGCTGCCCCCGGCGCGGTCCAGCAGGTAGTCGGCGACCGACCGCTCGGACAGCCAGGTGCCGGCGGCGTTCGGGGCGAAGGACCGCAGGACGGCGAACGTGAAAGGGTTGTGTCGCCGGAGCGCGCCGAACGGCGGCGCGGTCACGTGGGCGACGCGTCCGAGCGGCAGGACGTCCGCGCGCGGTGCGACCCGAGGCATCACACCCGCGCGTAGCAGCGACGTACGGCCGA
Source organism: Frankia alni (assembly GCA_026225295.1). GTDB lineage: Bacteria > Actinomycetota > Actinomycetes > Frankiales > Frankiaceae > JAMFSN01. Next base: position 7,856 of record JAMFSN010000010.1, on the reverse strand, counting down.
CTCCGGCCGGACCCGACAGAATGGTGGCGCGGCCGGTGAGCCATGCGTCGGCCAGCGCTTCGGATTCCGCGTCACGGCCGGCGAACAGCGGAGCGCCCGCGGCGTCGTACGCCCGGGTCCCGATGTAGGGCCGCGGTGCGGCGGGCCGGCTCATGCGCGCATCCCGCGCCCGAGTGAACACTCGGTGCGGGGTGGAGCCGCAGCGCCACGCACCACGTCCAGCTCTCTCCACTCTCCGAGGCGGCTTTTCGACATTCTTCGCCCGTTCACGGGCACAGATGTCACCCCGCCCGGTTGCTGTCGCGTGTCGCAACCTACTCCGGCGAGGCATCCGAGGGTGCCCCTGGGGGCACGACTCGCCAGGCCCAGCGGCTGGCCGGGGCGGGCCTCGCTTGTCCTGCGGCTGTGGGACATAAGGCCGCTGCCCAGGCATTTCAACGCGCGTCGATCGCGTCGCGGATGGAGATGGCTGTGGCTACCCGGGCAGTGCATAGGATCACTGCCTGAAACCGGTTCCGGCGGCAGGGCCTGAAACCGGCTCCGGCAGTACGGGTGGATGGGGGAACGGCGAAAGTGGCCGAGACCGAGCGGGGTGAAAACCTCGGCAGCGAGCTGAGCGTCCCCGATGTGTGGGGCGGCGTGCCCCAGCGGAACAAGAACTTCACCGGTAGGATCGGCCAACTGGACCAGCTGCGCAGCCGGCTCGCCGGCGACCGGTCAGTTGCCGCGGTGGTCCAGCAGGCCGTTCGCGGTCTCGGCGGTGTCGGTAAAACGCAGCTAGCGATGGAATACGCGCACCGCTTCCAGGCGGACTACGACATCGTCTGGTGGGTGCCCGCCGACCAGGTGCAGCTCATCCGCGCCCGAATCGCCGCACTGGCGCCCCGGCTCGGACTGCCCGTTCCCGGTGGTATCGACGACGCGGTCGCTCGAGTCATGGAGGCGCTCCGGCTCGGCAAGCCCTACGAGCGCTGGCTGCTCGTCTTCGACAACGCAGACCAGCCGGAAGATCTTCGGCAATTTTTTCCGGACGGGGCCTCCGGCCACGTCTTGATCACTTCACGCAACCATCGCTGGGACGGCGCGGTGCCGACAATCGAGGTCGACGTCTTCGGCCGAGACGAGAGCATCGCGTTCCTGGAGCGCCGGACGCCGGGGATCACCGCGGACGAAGCCGACCGGGTCGCCGAGGCGCTCGGCGACCTGCCGCTCGCTCTCGAGCAGGCCGGCGCGCTGCAGGCGGAGACCGGCATCACGGCGGACCAGTATCTGACGTTGCTCAAGGAGAAGTTCGGCACCGTCCTGGGCGAAAATCAGCCGTCCGACTACGACCTGCCGATAGCCGCGGCCTGGGCGCTGCAGACCGCCCAGGTCGGCGAGGAGAATCCCGAGGCGCTGGAGCTGCTGCGCCGCTGCGCATTCTTCGGGCCGGAGCCGATCCCACGTCGGTTCCTCGAACAAGGACGCAACGTCCTTGACTCGCCACTGCGCGAGTTCCTCGCCAACGACATTCTCGTCGGCCGCGCGATCCGGGAGCTGGGTCGCTACGCGCTCGCCCGGATCGAGAACAGCCGTCACACCATCCAGGTACACCGCCTGGTGCAGCAACTCATCCGGGACAGCCTGTCCGAGGAAGAGCGCTCCAAGCTGCGCCACGAGGTGCACAAGCTGCTCGCAGCGACCGAGCGCGGTTACACCCAGGACCCGCGGAACTGGTGGGTCTACCGCGACCTGTACGTGCACATCGGGCCGTCCGAGGTGATCGGCTGCGGCCAGCCGGAGTCCCGCCGGCTCATCCGGGATCTCATCGAATTCCTGAACCAGTCCGGCGACCACATCTCCGCACTCGCCGAGGCCGACCGCGCGATCGAGAACTGGTCCACCCACGACGACGCGCAAAGTGAACGCGACGTCCTCATTGCGACCGCGGCGAAGGCTCGGGCCCTGTGGGGGACGGCCCGCTACGCCGAAGCCTTTGAATTGCGTAAAACCACCCTCGACCGTATGCGGACCGTCTTCGGCCCGACTGACGAGCAGACGCTTCAGGTATTGAACGGATACGGCGCTGACCTGCGCGCGCGGGGCGACTTCTACGCCGCCCGGTTGTCCGACGAGGAGTCACTGCGCCTGCACGAGCGGGTGTTCGGCGACCACGACTTCACCTTCTACGCGGCGAACAACCTGGCTGAGGACTACAGCCTGACCAGCGATTACCAACGAGCGTTGCAGCGCGACGAGGAGAACGTAACCCAGCGGCGGGTCTTCTACGGTGGGGACGACAACGCCCAGGTGGTCTACTCGCTGGCCGCGATCGCGCGCGACCTGCGTCAGCTCGGGCGCTATCTGGCGGCCCGCGAGGCCTCCGAGCGGGCCCACCGGATCTACCGCGAACTGGTCGACCGTGGCGACTTCACGCTGTTCCACGCGGATGTGCTGCTGGCCGACAAAGACCTGGCCGTTAACCAGCGCAAGGCCGGCGCCTACCCGGCGGCGTTGAAGACGGCGGAGGACGCCTACGGGCGGTACACGACCGCCTTCGAGCCCGACCACCCGGCCCGGCTGGCTGCCGGAATCGGGCTCGGCAACGCGCTGCGAGCGGTGGGCCGGCTCGACGACGCCGTCAGCAGACTGGAGCGGACGGTCTCCCGCTACAGCGGGGCCCTGGGTCCGGACCATCCGTTCACCCACGGCAGCCAGCTGAACCTGGCGCTGGTCCGCCGGCAGGCCGGCGAGACGGCCGAGGCGCACCGCCTGCTCGAAGGCGCCCTCGCCGGCCTTCTCGAAAGCCTCGGCGCCGACCACCACTTCACGCTGACCTGCGTCACCAACCTTGCGACAACGACGTCCGACCTCGGCGACCAGAGCGCGGCGCTCGCACTGGGGCAGGACACCCTGGTCCGGTTCGGTCAGCTGCTCGGGCCCGACCACCCGCACACGCTGGTGTGTGCCACCAACGTCGCTCTCGACCTGCACGCCCTCGGCCGCACCGACGAGGCGGACCGGCTTCGCACGGACACCCTCGAGCGCTACCAGAGGGTGCTGGGCGCCGAACACCCCGACGTGGTCGGGGCCGAGCACGGGGACCGCCTCGACTTCGACTTCGAGCCGCCGGTTATCTGAGGCGCTCCAGGCCCGCGGCCTGCGGCGTCGCGAAAAAGCACGATCGCGCCGCCTTTGACCCTCTCAACCGGCGAGCCACTCCGCGAGGCCGAGCGGGTCGCCGCCGTCCACGCGGAGCAGCAGAGCCAGCACCGCCTCCGGGCGGGTCAGCAGGACCCGCGCGGCCGGTCGCCCCAGCGCGGCGGCGGACAGGGCCAGGCCGATCCACCCCGCTGGGTCGTCCGGGTCCCGGCGCACCTGAACGCGGTATGCGTCGATGGCGGCTTGGTGGTCACCCCGACCGCGGGCCGCGTCGGCGGCGGTGGCTCCGGGTACCGCCGCGGCCAAGGCGTCCGGGTCGCGACAGAGCCGCTCGAAGGCCCGCGGGTCGTGCAGTCGGGCCGCGACCAGCCCGCGGTCCGGGTCCCGGCTGGGTAGACCCGGGGCGGGCCGAACCGATCCCTTGGCCCGCCACGACGGCCAGCCCGGCCGGCCGGCCGGCCACCGCTGTGCCCACGCCTCGACGGCGGGCGGCGGCGGCCGGGTATTGGCCAGGCGCCAGCCGATCCACTGGCCGATGCGGATCTCGCGGGCACAGTCGAGGGCCAACGCCGGCACCGGGGCCCGCAGCGGCCGGTCCAGCCCGGACGCCATCCCGTGCGCGAAGTCGTGGCCCCGTGGGGTGAGTCGCCCGGATTGCCGCAGCGTGCCGATCGCCCGGCGGACGTGTCCGCGCCAGAGCGCGAATTCGAGGTGAGCTGCATGGGAGGCAGGACCGGTCTGGGCCGTGCGCTCGACGCCCCAGAAGTGGACCAGCCCGAGGTACGCGTAGGTGCCCTGCAGCAGGGCACCTAGCGGCCGGGGGTCGGGCCGCCAGGGCGCGTAGTACAGCTCCTCCGGGGTTTCCGGGGGCGCCGGTTCGTACAGCGGTACGGCGTCCATCATGCCGGCCAGGACGCTGTGTTGGAACTCGTGGACCAGGGTGGCCGCCAACCGGAGCCCGCTGCGCGGCCGGGAGAGCGCGACCGCGCCGGGCATGTCCGTGGACGTCGCGCTCACCTCGTGGCCGGCTCGGTCGGCGACCAACGGCACCACCGAGCGGAGCCCCACCGCGAGCGCGGCCGCCCGGCGCGGGTGCCGCGCAAGCAGGAACCAGGCCTCGTCGAGCAGTGCCTGCCAGCGGCCGACCTCGGCCGGAGGGACGCGCCCCGCGGGTGGGAGCGCGCCGTCGATGTGGCGGTACCAGTCGAGATCGTCGAGCAGGACCTCGGCCCGCAGTTCTTCCGCCCCGCTCGCGAGCCTCCGCACCGGTAGCCACGCGGTGAAGGGACCCCGATCCAGCTCGATCCGCACCCTCGCGCCGTTCCCGGTGGCGTGGAGGACACCCCCGGCGCCGGAGATCCGCGCCCAGGTGGCTTCCCCCGTAAGCAGGACCGTGCCTTCGCCGGGGATCGCGATACGCCCGCCCCGCACCCGGACCATGGTCTCGAACGGCATCCCGGCCCGCAGCGCTGCCGCTGCGACCATGGCGCCGAAGTAGCCGAGATCGTCGGCCAAGGCGTCCTCGCGGCCGTCTGTGGCAACCAGTCGACGCAGGCAACGGAGTGCCCAGACGTTGATCTGGGGGTGCAGGAGGACCTTGCCGACGGCCTCCGGTGCCCGCCGGTGGGCGGCCGCCAGGGTCCGGAGGCCTTCCGCGAGACCAGCCTCCCGGAAGAGGTCGGGTCGGCGGTGGCGGGCCAGTTCGGCCGCCAGGTGCACGAGCAGCACCCGTTGACTCACCTGGGTGCGCATCAGCGCCTCGACAGCGTGGGCGTCCGGATCGCCGCTGGCTATCGCGTCGAAATCGGCCCTGGTGATCCGGTGGGTCGCCGTCGCCGTCACCGCGGCTACGGCCGGGGCGCGAGGTCCGCGTGCAACCGCCGGGCGATGTGACCGACCAGCTTCAGCAGGTCGGGGCAGTACACCGAAGGGTTCCGGAAACCCGATCCGGCCCGGTACCGGTGCGGGTAGAAGCCGCCGCCGCAAACCCGACCGGCGGGACAGGCCACGCACTCGTCAGCGAGCGCCGCCCGGCCCAACTGACGGGCGACCGAGGTGGGATGCCACAGGGCCGCGTCGAAGGGGTCCCTCGCCGCGTGCAGGCCCGTCGCCGCCGCCCCCTCGTAGGCGGCCTTCAGGGCGTCGACCTCCTCCATCGCCCCGTCGGTTTCCACCACGAGGGACGCGGCCGGGCTCAGCCCCGCGCTCTCCGATCGGCTCGCTCCACCGAGCAGCAACTGGATGATCTCCGCGAAGAGGCGGACCTCGGTCTCGCCGGCCGGGGCGTCGTACCAGGCTTCGAACGCGGCCCCGAGCCAGTCCGCGTAAGGGGTCGCGGGGTCACCGGGCACGCGGCCGGGCGGGGGGGCGGACCAGGTGCCGTGCGGAAGCAGGAAGTCGACGGCCGGCGGCCGGTGGCTCATCAGCTCGGCCAGGACCGCACGCGGGTCGGTGGCCGGGTCGACGACGCAGAGCAGGCCGCGGAACAGCCGCGGGTGGGTGCTGGTCAGGCGGCAAATACCAGCCACCGCGGCGGCGTGGCTGCCCCGACCGTCGGCAAACCGGCGGTACCGGTCGTGGGCGGTTGCCGGGCCGTCGAGGCTGACGCTCACCTGGATGTCGTGCTCGGCCAGGACGGCGACGACGTCGGCGGTCAGGAGTACACCATTCGTTTGCAGCGTCAGCCCGAGGTCGGTCCCCGGCGGCGCGGCGTCCCTGAGGATCCGCGCCGCGGCGGACAGCCACGGGTGGCCGGCGAGCAGCGGCTCGCCGCCGTGCAGGATCACTCGTACCGCGGTCAGGTCGTGGGCTCGCGCGTGCTCGGCCAGCCGGGTCGCAACGATTCGCACGGTCTCCAGGCTCATGCGGCGGGGCTGCGTCCGCCACGACTGGTCGGCCATCTCGTACACGTAGCAGTAGCGGCACATCAAGTTGCAGCGGCTGTGGACTTTCAGAACAATTTCCTGGAAGGGGGTCGGTTGCCACCCGTCTGCTTTCAGTCCACTGACATCCAGAACGTCGCCTGGCCATTCATAATTTAATGATATCGGAATTCCCCGCTCTTCCGATGACGCGCCGCCGGCCGGCCGGTCAGAGCGAATCCTGGAATCTCGCAATAGGAGCCTCCGGATCTTTGGCCTCGGCCAGGAAGCGTCGGAGTGAGCGGGTCAACGCCGGCGAGGCGTCCGCGCGGCCGGCCAGCGTGGCGGCCAGCTCGTCAAAATCCACGCCGGTCAGGTCGACGACGTCCGACAGGACCTCGGCGAGGGGCGCGTCCTCCACCGTCCTGACCCTCCCTGTGTCCTGACGGCGGGCCCATCTCGGGCGTCGCCTCTACCTGGTCGGCACGAAGCTGTCGGGCGCCGCTGTAGCCTCGCTGGCGATCGGAGTATCTCAGCTATAGACGCCATCGTACGAAATTGCGCTCTGCCGGGCGCGTGATCCACGGCGCCTGGGGGATCATCGCAGGATGCGGGGCTGATCCCAGCGGCGAGGGGGGATGATGCAGTGGGCCCAGTCCCTCGGGAGTACTTCCACGTCCGCATCCAGGTGCGGGCCGGCGACCGGATCACCGCACTCGACCTGTCAGAGGGTGAGGTCCGGCGGCGCTTCGTGGAGCCTTACCGGGCCGGTGGCCGCATTGTGTCCGGCGGCCGGACCGTAGCGGTGGCGGACATTGAGGCGGTCCATGTCAGCCGCTCGGAAGTTTCGAGCAAGCTGCTCCGACCCGCTGTGCGGCAATCAGGGGTCGGGCCGGCACCGAATATGCAGCGGGAAGACTGGGCGTTAGCTGAATTCGCGGACGACGTCACCGATACCTACATCACCGCCCCCGCCGGGCGCGCCGGGCGCGCCGGATCCGTGGGTCAAAACGCTCCGTTATCAGCACCGGACCGGCGCAAGGTTTTTGTGGTGCATGGGAGAGACCGGCGGGCAGCAGAGGCGGTCTTTGACTTTCTTCGCGCGCTCGATCTTGCCCCGCTGGAATGGGACGTTGCCCGTGGGCTGACCCGCCGACCTTCGCCGTACGTCGGTGAGGTCCTCGACGCGGCCTTCTCGGCGGCGCAGGCGGTGCTCGTTCTGTTCACCCCGGACGAGGAGGTAAGTCTGCGGCCGCAGTTCCATCGTCACGACCATCCCGAAGACAGCGCCGTCGCCCGGCAGGCCCGCCCGAACGTGTTGTTCGAGGCCGGCATGGCGCTCGGCTGGGACGAGAGCCGCACCGTGCTCGTCGAGCTGGGCCGTCACCGCCCATTCAGCGACATCGACGGCCGGCTGAAGATCGAAATGGAGGATAGCATCGTGGGCCGCCAACGCCTCGCCCACGCGCTCCGCGACGCCGGCTGCGCCGTCGATCTGACCGGCTTCGCATGGCACCGGGCCGGCGACTTCAGCGCCGCTCTCAAGCACTCCAACAAAGATTTGTGATCAAGCTGTCAACTCGGCGTCCTGGGGCGGGACCACAGCTCGTCTGTGCCGACGGGGTCCGGCCCCGCGCTGGGCGGCTTCCGCGGTCTGCGATCTCTGGGTGATCTTGATGTCTGCCGCCTGCAGGCGTCGCAGGACGCTATCGCCAGACGGTACGGCCAGGCCATCTTCACGATGAAGCCACCGCGCAGGACTACGCGAACAGCCAGGCCCTCACCGCACAGAACATCAACAACGTCGCGTGGGGATTCCACTGGGCGGCGTCGTCGCCATCGACGGCGCGGACT
>JAMFSN010000009.1 GCA_026225295.1 Frankia alni | reverse complement strand
CCTCAAGCTCGATCTCCTTCGCAATGGACACACCATCATTGGTGATCGTGGGCGCACCCCACTTCTTGTCCAGAACGACATTCCGGCCCTTCGGGCCAAGCGTCACCCTCACCGCATCCGCGAGCTGATTCATACCACGCTCGAGGCTGCGACGAGCCTCCTCATCGAAGGCAATAATTTTCGGCATGGTGTCGGGGTCCTCCCAGTTGGGACGGCAGTATCAGTACCGGCCAGGACGACGCCCGCGACGGACGGCCTGAGGGCCTCGTCGCCCAGCCTGGCACTCACAGCAGGCGAGTGCCAGATCCTGTTTAGCACTCGCCTGGGGAGAGTGCAAGCGCGTCCCGCCGCGGTCGGGCCGCTGCCGCGCCGCTCCGGGAGACGTCCGGACGCGCGGCGCTGGCGTGGGTTGTCGGGGGCTGACCCGCGGTCCCCGGCAGGTGGGAACGGGAGTCCGCAGATGTTCCGTCCGCCGACCGGGCGGCCGGCGGCTCGCAGCACCGGTAGCTGCCGAACGGTCCGGGTGGGGCGTCGAGCCAGACCACCCCGTCGGTCCCCGGACAGCTGAAGAAGTAGGACGCGCCGAACCGGGCTTCCGGGCTCCAAGACCTGGTGCTGACCCGCGTCTGTCCGATCAGTGTAGGTCGATACATGCAGGTCGGGCGCACGATGTCGGTCGGCGGTCGGCTGGTCACCTTCAAACCCGACCGCCCCTCCTGCGCGGGGCCGGACAGGCCGACCACCCCGTTCTCGCTGCCCGTGACGGCTATCGGGGCGCCCGGTTTCACCTCGGCGTTCGGGGCGAGGATCGTCGGGCCGGCCAGCGAACCGGTGAGGAGAAGCAGGAGCGTCAGCAGCGCGCTCAACAGAAGCCACCCGAGTAGGAGACCCGTGTGATGCGCCACTGCCCGCCGTGACCGCGGGTCAGGCGGGCCAGGACCGGGTTGTGGTCGCTTCCCACCGTGACCCGTTCGCCGGACCGGCGGTCCCGCACTCCCGCGCCGGTCGAGTTCTGGCAATCGACCACCTCGGCGCTCGCCCCGTCGATATGGCGGAGCACCGGTCGTGGGACGTCCGCGCCGTACAGAACCCGCCCGAGCGCGTCCTGCGCGGCCATGGCCTCCAGGGTCCGGGACAGCTCCGGGTCGACCAGGTAGTCGGCGAGCAGTCGCTGGCGTAAGGCGGGTGGAGATCCCGAGGCACGGGGCAGTACGCGCCAGAAATCAACGTAGCGAGCCAGGACGGCCGCCGCGTCGTTCGTTTCCGTCGGCGCTTTCGCGGGCGGGTTGAATGACGGGACTCCTGCGGCGGCTACGCCGCCCGGTGATTGGCCGGACGGGCCCGAGCTGGCGCAGGCCGCAAGAAACAGGACGGGAAACAGGAGCCCGAGCCGGCTCCGTACGGAACGCATCCGCGGTGGTGAAAGAGGCATGGCGAAAAGGTAGCCAGACGAGATCGGGATACGCACGATCGATTGATCAACTTGTGGATAAAAAACCGTTTTCCACAGGTGCCGAAATCGCGCTTCCCGACTCCGTCATGTCGTGCTGCCATACGAGGGCCGGCCGTCCACCCGATGGTCCGCTCGGGTCACCGGGGCCGGCTCGCCCATCCCGATACGGAGGTCTTCATGCGAATCGCCGACCTCGCCACCAGCGGCCGTGTCGGTCCGGACCGTGTCGGTCCGGACCGCTCGGACGTCTGCTCTCAACCGTCGCGGCGGTGGCGCCTGCTATTCACGGCAGCGCGCCGTCACCACGTCTCGTCAGTGGCCGAGACCGGCCGCTTCGAACGCCGTGAACGACGCCTTGATGGTCGCCGTCGGTGTCGCGGTCGGCACGAGGGGATCGAGCGTCTTGAGGCCGTCGCCGGTGTTGTAGATCACCGTCTCGGCGTCCGGATCGAGTCGCCCCTCCCGAAGCAGACGACGCAGGCAGCCGACCGTGACCCCGCCGGCGGTCTCGCCGAAGACCCCCTCGGTGCGGGCCAGGAGCCGGATCGAGTCGATGATCTGGTCGTCCGGCACGTCGACGATGGCGCCGCCGGTCCGCCGGGCCACATCCAGCGCGTAGGGGCCATCGGCCGGGTTCCCGATCGACAGCGACTTGGCGATCGTCGAGGGGCGCACCGGCGTGATGGTCTCGGCACCCCGCTGATAAGCGTCCGCGACCGGGTTGCACCCTTCGGCCTGGGCACCGAAGACGCGGTAGGGGGTCGGCTCCACGAGTCCGGTACGGCCCATCTCCCGGAATGCCTTGTCGATCTTCGTCAGGAGGGATCCGGACGCGATCGGAACCACCACCTGGGACGGCAGCCGCCAGCCCAGCTGTTCCGCGACCTCGTACCCGAGTGTCTTGGAACCCTCGGCGTAGAAGGGACGGACGTTGACGTTCACGAAGGCCCATTCGTACTCGCCCGCGATCTCGCTGCACAGGCGGTTGACGTCGTCGTACGTGCCCTGGACGGCGACCAGCGTTCCGTCGTAGACCGACGTGGAGATCGTCTTGCCCGCCTCCAGGTCGTGCGGGATCAGGACGACCGAGCGGAGTCCGGCGGACGCCGCGTGGGCGGCCACGGACTGGGCCAGATTGCCGGTGGAGGCGCAGGCCACGGTCGTGTAGCCGAATTCGCGGGCGGCCGACAACGCGACCGACACCACCCGATCCTTGAACGAGTGGGTGGGGTTGGCGCTGTCGTCCTTCACCCAGAGCTTGCGCATGCCGAGTTCGGCGGCGAGGCGGGGCGCGGGTCGCAGGGGGGTCCAGCCGGCCTGGAGCGACACCCGCAGTCGAGGATCATGTCCGGCCGGGAGGAGACCCGAGTACCGCCACAGGCTGTTGGGCCCGGCCGCGATCGACTCGCGGGTCACCGCGGCCAGCAGCGACTCGTCGTAGGCGATCTCGAGCGGGGCGAAACACTCTACGCAGACGTGGGTGGGCGACAACGGGTAGGTGGCTCCGCAGTGCTTGCAGACCAGGTTCGTCGCCGGGTTCGGGACGATGTCGGGCTGGGTGGAGCTCGCGCGCTCAGGGGCGAGAGTCACTCGGGAATCTCCTCATCTTCCCCGCGGGCCGGATGCGCCGCAGGCCGGAATTGGCACCTGCCACACACTTCGTGCGCGCGGTTGCCGGGGCTTCTACGGGCCGGTCCCTCTGCCCCTCTGGATGAGCCATATGGAGTTGGCCTTCGTACTGTAGTCGGTGTGCGGGCGGATGTGCAGCGTTGGTTTCAGCACAGGACCTTCGACGGAAGGTCGTTCAGGGCAGCCGATCTGGCGGCTCGGAAGACGGGGCCGATCAGCGTCGTGCTGCCCGCCCTCAACGAATCAGACACCGTAGGTGACATTGCTTCCGCAATACGTAAGCATCTGATGGAGGACGTACCGCTCGTCGATGAGCTGGTGGTGATCGATCCCGGGTCCCTGGACGCGACGGCCGAGGTAGCGGCCCTGGCCGGCGCCCGGGTCATTGCCGAGGCCGATGTACTCCCCGGGGCCGGGCGGGTGCCCGGCAAAGGCGAGGCGCTCTGGAAGTCACTGCACGCAACCACCGGCGACCTCGTCGTCTTCATCGACGCGGATCTCGAGGATTTTGAAGAACACGTGGTGACGGGGCTGCTGGGCCCGCTTCTCACCGAGCCGGGGATCTCCTATGTCAAGGCTTCCTATGAGCGGCCCCTCGCCCGCGGGCTGCTCGGCTCGGGTGGCGGCCGGGTGACCGAGCTGGTGGCTCGTCCGTTGCTGAACGCGCACTGGCCGGCGCTGGCCGGGGTTGCGCAACCGTTGTCGGGTGAGTGTGCCGGTCGACGGCGCCTGTTCGAACAACTCCCGTTCGTGTCGGCCTACGGAGTGGAGTTCGCGTTGCTGGTGGACGCGCTCGCTCTGGTCGGCCTGGACGGCATTGCCCAGGTCGAGGTCGGCCGCAAGATTCATCAGCATCAGTCCGACGAGGCGTTGGGGGTGATGGCCGCCCAGATCATGCGAACCGCCTGGTGGCGGCTGGGTCTGGCCGACGGGGCCCCATCCGCCGGCGCCGGGTCGGACAACCGGCGGCCGGACAACCGCGGGCCGGGCGGAGATGGCGAGTCCTACGGATCGACGCTCGTCCAGTTCCGCCGGATCGACGGCCGACTCGTGCCCGATACCCAACCGGTGTCGGTGTCGGAGCGCCCGCCGATCATCACCATTCCGGAGTACCGGGCCGCCCATCCCACCGCCTCCTGAGCGGTCGGTCGTCGGCGGTCCTCGCCCCCGGCGTCAGTGGGCCGGGTATCTCACGGCCGGACCAGGCAGGATCGGTCGGGACGACGACGGACGGCGACCGGGACGGCGCCGGAAGGGGAGGCCTGTACGTGAGCGTGAACGTGATCTACACGGACCTGGACGGGACGATGGTGGGTCCGGGCGGCAGTTTCTTCCGCGCCGAGGATGGTTCGTCGACCCTCGATCCGGCGCGGGCCCTCGTCGAGCTGCATGACGCGGGCATCCAACTGGTGCTCGTCAGTGGCCGGACCCGACCCCAACTCATCGAAGCAGCCAGCATCTTCGGTGCCGACGGGTTCATCGCCGAACTCGGCGCCATCGTCGGCTGGGATCAGGCCCGCCAGTCGGAGCTGCTGCGCGGAACCATGCCGGCCGAATTCGACGCCGTCCCGAGCGAATTGATCGCCGCGATCACGGCGCGCTACCCGGGTCGGCTCGAACTGCACCGGCCCTGGCACCGCAACCGGGAGGTGGATGTCATGCTGCGCGGGGCGGTCGACGCGGCCGAAGCGGACGCCTGGTTGGCCGAGCAGGGATTCGGCTGGTTGCGACTGCGCGACAACGGCTTGATTTCTCCGGCCCACATGCCGGACCTCGGCGTCCGGCCGCACGTCTACCATCTGGTTCCCGACGGGGTCGGCAAGGGCGAGGCGGTCGGCTTCGACCTCGCGCGACGCGGCTTCGCGCCGGACGAAGCAGTCGCGATCGGAGACTCGGCGAGCGATCTGGGCATGGCCCGCTACGTCGGGCGGATGCACCTCGTGGCCAACGCCATGCGCCACCCCCACATCCCGGGACTGCTCGCCAACTACCCGAACACCGTGGTCGAGGAGGGTGCCGTCGGCATCGGGTGGGCGACGGCGGTCCGCGTGGCCGTAGCCGAGGCGCCCGGTGCCCCGTCCGCCACCGAGCCGGCTCTGGCCGGCTGACGCCGCAAGGTCAGCCGGGCGGAGCCCAGCGCCGGCCGCGGTGCTACAGCAACCCGGCCGGGGGCTGAACCGACCTGTCCGGGCTGTTCGCGTAGCGCATGGTGTCTGCGAGCAGGCGTTGCGACCCGGTTGGCCGGGTCGCATCCACAAAGACCTGCCGGACGCTCGGTATGGCCGTCGAGATGTCGTTGTCGATCCGGGTCGACAGGTCCTCGACCTCGCCACCGGTGATGTCATCGGCCAGGTCGACCTTCATCGCGACCAGAAGGTCGTCCGGGCCCATCTTCATCGTCAGCAGTTCCAGCACCCCGTCGATCTCCGGCATCGCGGACACCAGGGTGAAGATCTCCATGCGGATCTCGGGGTCCGCCGCCTCGCCGATCAGCAGATCCTTCGTATCGCGACCCAACCCGTACGCGATCGCGACCAGCAGTACCCCGATCGCGATGGAGGCGGCCGCGTCGAACACCGCCGACCCGGTCACCTTGTGCAGCGTCAGACCGGCGGCGGCCAGGATCAGGCCGACGACCGCCGCGCTGTCTTCCGAGACGACGGTCTTGACGCTCGGATCGTCCCCGCGCCGGAACTGTTCGACGAAACCGCGGTTGTTCGCCTGCGCCTCGCCCTTCACCTGCCGCAGGGCCCGCACCAGGGACGACCCCTCCGCGACCGCGGAAAAGGCCAGGACCCCGTAGGACAGGTACAGCTCCATCGTGCCGATCGAATGATTGCCGGCCGCCAGCGCGTGGACCCCTTCATAGATCGAAAAGAGGCCACCGGTGACGAAGATGCCGAACGCGGCGAGCAGCGACCAGAAGAACCGCTCCTTGCCGTAGCCGAACGGATGGGCGGCGTCCGCCGGCTGGCCGGATTTCCGCAGCGAGGTGATCAGGAAGATCTCGTTGAGGGTGTCGGCCCACGAATGGGCGGCCTCGGAGATCATCGCGCTGGACCCGCTCAACAGACCCGCGGCCGTCTTGGCCACGGCGATCGTGATGTTGGCGAGGAACGCGAGCCGTACCGTTGCCTTGCTGTCCCCCGCCATCACACCCCCATACCCGGTCATCGCCGCGTTAGTTGGGCGAAGGCGCCCAACGGGTGCTCCGTACGTCACGGCCGAGTCCCCGCGCGGCCGTTCGGCGCGCTCGACGATTTTTTGTAAGTCCGGAGAAGTTCTTCCCACCCATGCCCTAGTGTCGGCCCGCGTGGAACGTCGGCGGGGGATTTCGGGGCGGCTCCGGGGGCCCGGCCCGACAGCGGGCGCGCGGGTGCTCATCGCGTCGAACCGGGGGCCGATCGCCTTCGACGTCGACGATGACGGCCGACTGACCGGCCGCCGGGGTGGCGGCGGGCTCGTCACCGGGCTTCAGGACGCGGCCCGGGACCCTCGCGTCCGCGCCGGCGGCAGCATGTGGATCTGCGCGGCACTCGACGATGCCGACCGGCGCGCCGCCCGCGAGGCGCCGCACGGCCGGCTCGACCGCGCCGGGCACGACACCGGCGTGCCGGTCCGGATGCTCGACATGGACCGCGACACCTTCGACGGGGCCTACAACGCCATCGCCAACCGGACCTTGTGGTTCGTCCAGCACATGCTGTACGCGATCCCGGAGGCGCCGAGCTTCGGGCCGGACTTCCGCCGGGGCTGGGCCGCCTTCGAGCGCTACAACGCGCTGTTCGCCCGGGCGCTCGCCGCCGAAGCAGCGCCCGGGGCAGCCGTGTTCGTTCAGGACTACCATCTGGCCCTGGTCCCTGGTTACCTGCGGGAACTCCGGCCGGACCTGCGGATCGCCCATTTCAGCCACACTCCCTGGGCCCCGCCGGAGTACTTCCGGCTCCTGCCGGACGCCGTCACCCAGGCGTTGCTGGGCGGCATGCTGGGCGCCGACCGGCTCGGCTTCCTGGCCGGGCGGTGGGCCGCCGCGTTCGAGGCCTGCTGCACCGACGTTCTGGGCACCCGACCGCCGGGCGATCCGGCCGGCATCCGGTTCGCGGGTCGCACGACCGGGGTCGGGGTCCATCCGCTCGGGGTCGATGCCGCCGCGCTCACCGAGCGCGCCGCCGCCCCGGACGTCGCGCGCCGGGCCGGCCAGCTGCGGACCCTCGCGGCCGGGCGGCGGATCATCCTGCGCATCGACCGCACCGAGCTGTCGAAGAACATCGTGCGGGGCCTCGAGGCCTACCGGGAACTGCTCCGCACGCATCCGGAGTGGATCGGTCGGGTCGTGCACCTGGTGTACGCCTGCCCGTCCCGCAATGAGCTGCCGGAATACCGCCGGTACATGGCGGCCGTGCAGCGGACCGCGGCCGAGATCTGCGCCGAATTCGCCACCGACAGCTGGGTGCCGCTGCATCTGGAGATTGCCGACGACTACCCGCGTTCGCTGGCCGCGCTCTCGCTGGCGGAGGTCCTGGTCGTCAATCCGGTCCGGGACGGGATGAACCTGGTCGCGAAGGAAGGCCCGGTCCTGTCCCGGGACGGCGTGGCTCTGGTGTTGTCGCGGGAAGCCGGGGTCTGTGCGCAGATGGACCGGGACGCCCTGGTCGTGAACCCGTTCGACGTCTCGGCGACCGCGGCCGCGATGCACGCGGCGCTGGGCCAGCCGGCCTCGGAGCGTCGGGCCCGGACCGCCCGGCTCGCGGCGGTGGCGACCGCCCTTCCACCCCGGGTCTGGTTCCACGAGCAGATCGAGGCGCTCACCCGGCCCGGCCCGGAGGCCGGAGCGGAACCGGCGCCGCTCGACCAGCTGGAAACGACCGGATAGCGGCCGGGGGATCGGCCCGTTCGGCTATTTGCCGGCGCCGCCGGTCGGAAAGTCCTTGGTCACGATGAGGATCAGGGTGCCGGTCCGCAGGACGTAGGACGGCCGTTGCTGGACGCGGCCGATGCCGGAAACCCGGGCCGCGAGGCTCTTCGCGGCCGCTTCCTGCGGCGGGTCGTAGTAGACGGTCGTCTCCGGCCAGCGGCCCCGGATCCCGGTGACGCTCTTGACGTCGAACCCGGCGGCGCGAACCCGGTCCGCCGCCGTCGCCGCGAGGCCCTTGATCTCGGAGTTGTTGTAGACGTTGACCGGGGCGAACACCCCGCGCGGCGCGGGTCGGGCGGCGACCGGCGGCTGGGTGCTCGGTCGCGGGCTCGGCGAGCGGGACGGCGAGCGGGTCGGTGACGGTGACGGTGATGGGCTCGGCGAGTCGCTCGGGGACGGGCTCGGCGACGGCGAGTCGTCGGTCGGGGAGGTCGCCGCGGTGGCGGTGATCGGCGCCGGCTGGGCCGGGTGCGTCTTCTTCGACGGATCGTTGAGCAGGTTGATGATCAGGATGCCGGCCAGCACGGCGAGGATCGCGACGAGGGCCGCGCCGATGGTGTGCAGCCGCTCGCTCCGGGGGCGGCTGGGCGGCGGCGGTCCGGACGGGCCCGCCGGCGGCGGGCTGGGTGGGGTGGTCATCGCGGGGTCAGATGCCGGACGGGCGGGGGCGGCCGGCCCTCGAGCGGCGACGGTCGGCGCGCAGTCGACGGAGCCGCCGCACGAGCATCGGGTCCGCGACCAGCGCGGCCGGCTTGTCGATCAACGAGTTGAGCAGCTGGTAGTAGCGCGTGGCCGACACCGCGAACGCCGTGCGGATGGCCTGCTCCTTGGCGCCCGCGTACCGCCACCAGTGGTGCTCGAACTCGAGGATCTTCCGGTCGCGGGCGGTCAGTTCGTTCGGGTCGTCGGCGGCGGTCGCATCGGCGGCGGCGGGATCGGTGGCGGCGGGATCGGTGGCGGCGGGATCGGTGGAACCGGTCGGATCAGCCGCGGGCTCGCGAGCCGTCACCCGCTCGTCGACCGTCCAGGACGGCACCCGGACGGCGTCGTCGTCGGACCCGTCGGGGCTCTGTCCGGGCCGGGCGCGTGCCGCGTCCACCGGCGAGAACCTCCTCGATCACCTGCACGTCGAATCACAGCAATGTGGTTCGACGTCCACTATGGCATCTCGGGAAGGTCGGGCACACGGCATACGCCCGGCATTCTCATCTCGGGCGGCCCCCGGTGGCCGCGGGTGTGGTCCGGCCCGCGCCGCGCCCGCGCCGCGCGGTCGGACCGGTGGACCGATCCGCCCGCCGACCAGGAGATCAAGGGTAGAGACCGCGGGTCCGGTGAGCCTCGGCGACGCGGCCCACCCCGATCATCTGCGCGGCCGTCCGCAGGCTCACCTTCCGCTCGGTGGCGAGGAACGAGACCTCCCGGTAGGCCCGGGCCATCAGCGCCGCGAGCCGTTCGTTGACCTCGTCCTCGGTCCAGAAGTACGCCTGCATGTCCTGGACCCACTCGAAGTAGGAAACGGCCACGCCGCCGCCGTTGGCCAGGATGTCGGGCACGACGACGACGCCCCGGTCCTCGAGGATCTGGTCGGCCTCGGTGGTCACGGGCCCGTTGGCGCCCTCGACGATGAACCGGGCCCGCACCCGCGGGGCGTTCTCAGCGGTGATCACTCCCTCGAGAGCGGCCGGCACCAGCACGTCGACGTCGAGTTCGAGCAGTTCGGGATTGGTGATGATGTCGGTGCCGGGGTAGCCCACGACCGTCCCCGACCCGTCCCGGACCTCGCGCACCAGGCCCAGGGGATCGAGACCCTGCGGGTTGTAGACCCCGCCCTTGACGTCCGACACCGCCACCACCCGGCAGCCGGCGTCGTGCAGGTACTGGGCGGCCAGCGCGCCGACCTTCCCGAAGCCCTGGACGGCGACGGTCGCGCCCCGGTGGTCCACGCCGTGCTCGCGCAGGGCGGCGAAGGCCGAGAGCATGACGCCCCGGCTCGTCGCGCCGGCCCGCCCGGCCGAGCCGCCGATGCTGATCGGCTTCCCGGTCACGACTCCGGTCGCGATGTGGCCGGTGTGGATCGAATAGGTGTCCATGATCCAGGCCATGGTCTGTTCGTCGGTGCCCACGTCCGGGGCCGGAATGTCCTTCTCGGGACCGATCAGGGGCACGAGTTCCGCGGCGTAGCGCCGGGTGACCCGTTCCAGCTCGTGCCGCGACAGCATCGAGGGCTCCAGCGCGATCCCGCCCTTGGCGCCGCCGTAGGGGATCCCGATGACCGCGCATTTCCAGGTCATCAACATGGCGAGCGCCTTGACCTCGTCCAGGTCGGTCGACGGGTGATAGCGGATGCCGCCCTTCGCCGGGCCGCGCGCGAGGTTGTGCTGCACGCGGTAGCCGGTGAAGACGGTCAGATGCCCGTCGTCGCGCAGGAGCGGGACACTGACGGTGAGCGAGCGCCGGGGGGTGCGCAGCAGATCGTGCATGCCGTCGTCGAGCCCGAGCTGGGCGACCGCGTCGGCGAGCTGGGTCTGCGCGGTCTGCCAGGGTGACGGTGAGCCGAGCATGGCGACACCTCCTTGTGCCTTGCCACAGTGGCGTGCCTTGCCAACGGTGGCGTGCCTTCGAACGGTCGTCGCTGACCGTCCGCGAAACCTCCGGCCGTCCGAGCGGTGGTGAGACACGCCGTCTAGGTGGTCCCGTCGCCCCCTGTGCCTCGTTCGGGCCCGAATCCGTCTCCGGGTCCTCAGATTACGAACGAGGTCACTTTGAGTACTAGGTGCCTCACGAACCGTCGTCAAATCGGAGCCCCTGGACGGGGCGGTAGTTTCCGGCCATGTGCCTGACCGACCGGATGAGCTCCTGGCTCGCCCCCTGGTCGTTGCGCCGCACGTGGTTCTCGTGGGCGGCGAGCCGGGCGCTGTGCGTCGCGCTGGTCGCATATCCGCACCTGTTGGGCGCGCAGCAGGACGTTCTGGGTGACGTACATCTCTACCAGGTTTGGGGTCATGGTCTGGTGCACGGCGGGGGTCTGCCGGTCGGTGACCGCCGCTGGCAGTACCCGCCCGGCGCGGCCCTGGTCCTGGCCGGGCCGGCCGCCCTGACCGCCCTGGTCGGGCTGCCGTACCTGGCCGGGCTGGTGGTGCTCCTGCTGGCGGCGGACGCCGGGCTGCTGGCTGGGATCCGCCGGTGGCGGGGCCCGGCCGCCGCGCGGTTCTGGGTCCTGGGCGGGCTCGCCCTCGGGCCGGTCGCCTTCGCCCGGTTCGACCTGGTCGCGGCCGCTTTCGCGGCCGCCGGGCTGGCGGCGTTGGCCCGGCGGCGGTTGATGCTCGCCGGACTGGCGCTCGGGCTCGGTGGGCTGGTGAAGGTCTGGCCGGTGCTGCTCGTCGTACCGGCCGTCGCCTACCTGCTGGAGACGGTGCCGGCCGGCCCGCTGGCCACCGCGGACGGTCCCGCGCGAGCGGTGGACGGGCGGGCCCGGGCGGTCGGCCGGCTGGGGGCCGGCCTGCTCGCGGCGGGCGGACTGGTGGCGGCCGTCCTGCTGGCGGCCGGCTGGTGGCACGGGCTGGGGGCCTTCCTGTCCGCCCAGCGGGCCCGGGGGCTCCAACTCGAGGCGGTGCCCGCGGCCCCGTACGTGGTCGCCCACCTGCTCGGCCTCGGCTCCGCGCCGACGTACACCTACGGCTCGCTGCAGTTCTCCGCGGATGGAGCCCAAACGATCGCCGGCGCGGCCACGATCGCGGAGGCGGTGATCGTGGCCGGGTCCGCCGCGCTGTGGTGGTTGCGGGCGGTCCGGTCGGGCCGCCGGACCGCGCCGCCGGACCCGATCCCGGACCCGGACCAGATCCCCGGCCCGGCCGACCGGTTGATCGACCGGTCGCTCCTGCTGATGTTGCTCCTGGTCGCGACGAGTCGGGTCTTCAGCCCGCAGTACCTGGTCTGGCTGCTCGCGCTGGCGGCCGTGCGGGGACCGGGCCGCCGCCCGGACGACCGCTGGCGGGCCGGGGCGCTGCTCCTCGTGGCCGCGTTGCTCGCTCAGGTGATCTATCCGGTCCGCTACAACGACGTCGTTCAGGGCCGGGTGGTCGCCGGACTGCTCCTGGTGGCCCGCGACCTGGTGGAACTCATGGTCGGCGGGTACGCGTGGCGGGCGGTTCGGACGTCGGCGGGCCGCCGCCGGACCGCCGGGCCCCGGTCACGGCTCGCCGCGCCGACCGGGCCACCGCCGCCCGGGCCACCAGCGCGAGGCTCAGCGCCGCGACCAGCAGCGCCAGGCTCAACAGCGGGTGATGTCCCAGCAGAGTCCAGGTAGGGCCGAGCGGGGCGACGGCTGAAAAGCACAGCCAGATCGACGCGACCATCAGGATGCGCCGGACCGCGGTCGTGCGCCGGTCGTCCAGGCCGATCAGCGCGGCGAGCGGTGGGATGGCCAGGGCGAGGTACCAGGGATAGGCGACGGGACTGCCGAGCGCCACGGCCAGGGATCCGTAGCCGAGGACGACCAGCGCATCCGCGGGGGTCCCGGCCGACCGGCCCGACCCCGGCTCCGACCCCCGCTCCGGCGTCGAATCAGGCGCCGGCTTCGAAGCCGGCGGCGCGGCCCCCCGGTCCGGGTCGGCCCGGCCGGCGGGCAACGGGGCCCACCCGCGCGCGACCCGGAGCAGCATCCCGGCCACGAACGCCGCCGCGAGCAGCAGCGCTCCGGCCCGGCAGACGGCCAGCACGACGTGGTCGTGGCCGCCCAGCCCCACGAGCGTCGCCGGGCCGGACAGGACGCGGGCCAGCACCGATGCGGGCGCGACCTCGGTCCGCAGCGCGCCGGACGTGGCCAGCGCCCGCAGCCAGGTCGGGCCGAACCCGACGGCCAGCATGCTGGCCGTCGCGACGGCCGCCGCGACCAGCAGGTCCGCGCCGATCGCACCGGCCGTGGCCACCGGGGCGGACCGGCCGGCCCGGGCCGCGGCGCTCCGTCGTCGGCGCGCGTGGACGACGATCAGCCAGGCCAGGCCGAGGAACGCCGTGACCTTGATGGTCCCGGCCGCGCAGGCCAGCGCGACGGCCACCGGGACATGGCCGCGGCGGGCCGACCGGTCGGCCACCAGCGCGGCGATCAACAGGGCGCCGGCCAGCGCGTCGAGGTGGGCGCCCCCGACCAGATGGATCACCGTGACCGGGTTGAGGGCCGCGAGCACGATGGCCACCGCCGCGGCCGACCGGCCCGAACCCGGCTGGCCGGTTACCTCGTGCCCCTCGGCGCCGGGCCGGCCGGTGACGAGGTGGACCACCAGCGCGACCAGGGCCACCACCGACAGGACCGCGACCAGCCGCAGGACGACGACCGCGCCGACCGGGCCCCCGCCGATGGCGACGGCCGCCCGCTCGACCGCGACGGCGGTGCTGCCGTACGGCGCGTGGGTCTCGTGCCAGCGCGGGTCGACGGCCCTCACATACCGGTCCAGACCCGGTCCGAACCGGTCCAGGGCCGCGATCCCGGTCGTCGCCGGGTCCAATCCGTGCCGGGCGAGCTGGCCCTGGGCCGCGTAGGCGTAGACGTCCCGGCTGTAGAGCGGAGGGCCGACGGCGAACGGGACCGACCAGGCCAGCCAGGTCCAACCGGCCGCCCGGGTGGTCAGCCGACCGTCGGCCGCTGCCCGGTACAGCAACCACCAGCAGGCGCACAACGCGACCAGGCTGACGAACGCGAGCGCGGCCAGCAGGCCCCGCGTCGACTCCGATCCGGGAAAGGATGGGAGAATGCCCAACCAGGAGGACGGATCGCGTACCCCCGGGTCCCGCGGTCCGAGCCGGGCCTCGGCAGCGACCGCGGCCACCGCCGCGCCGGTCCCGGTGACCGCCACCCCGACCGGATGCGGGTGAATGTCGCTCGCGCGAGCACGGAACCACCGGACATGACCGGCCAACCGAGACTCTTCGGCCCGCCCGTCCGGCCCGACCGGGCGTGGGTCGGGCCGGGGACGGAGAAAGGAGAAGCGTGGGAGTTTCCGGGACCGCGGACCGGCGACCGGTGACCGGTCATCGACGTCTGCTCCCGCGTTGGCCCCGCGCACTCCGCGTTTCCTCCTCCGTTTTCACCGCCGCCCCGGCCCCGGCCGGGCCGATCGCCGTACCGAACGGTACGGCCCCCCGCGCCGCGACCGTCGCCCGCGCCACGGTGGGCGGCGGCACCGTCGCTCCCGACCCGCCCCGGCCCTGGTCCGCGCCCCGCCGGGCGGGCCGGGTGAGCCCGTGGTTGTCCCGGCTCGCCGGCCCGGGCGGCGCGGCCGGTCGGGCCTTCCGGCGCCGACCGTGGCTGTTGACCGCCGCGTTGTGCGCGGTGTCGGCCGGACTCGGGCTCACCGGGCCCGACACCCCGGCCCAGGAGTACCGGGTCTGGCTCTTCAAGCATGCCGGCGGCACCTTGTGGGACGACCAGTGGTACGGCGGTCATACCGTTCCTGGTTACAGCGTGCTGTTCCCGCCGCTCGGGGCGTTGCTGGGGGTGACGCTGGTCGGGATCGCCTCGTGTGTCGCCTCGACGGTGATCGTCACCCGGCTGCTGCGCGGCCGGGACGGGACCGGCCACGATCTGGCCCTGTTGTGGTTCGCGACGGCGACCGTGGCCAACCTGATCGTCGGCCGGATGCCGTTCGCGCTGGGGATGACGTTCGGCGCGCTGGCCATTCTCGGGGTACGGGAACGGCGGTACAAACTGGCCTTCGCGGGAGCCGCCCTGTCCTCGTTGGCGAGCCCGCTGGCCGGCGGTTTCGTGCTCATGGTGGCCTGCGCCCTGGCCACGTCGCGGGACGGCAACTGGCGGCGCGCGCTGCCGCTGATCGGCGCCGTGACCGGCATCGGGGTCTCGGTCGCGTTCCCTGAGCAGGGCACCCAGCCGTTCCCGGTCGGCACGTTCCTGTCCCTGCTGGCCCTGATCGGCGTCGGGCTGCTCGTCGTGCCGCGCCAGCAGCGGACGGTCCGGCGGGGACTGTGGCTGTGGGCGGCGGCGGCCGCGGTGTTCTTCATCGTGCCCACCCAGGTCGGCGGCAACATCACCCGGCCGGCCACGCTGGTCGCCGGGCCGGTGGCGGCCGTCCTGCTGGCCCGCCGGCCGAAGGTCCTGGCCCTGGTGGCGGTGCCGCTGCTGGCCTGGCAGATCGGGCCGGTCCAGGGGGCGCTGGCCGGCTACGGCGACCCGTCGAGTTCCAGTGCCTACTACCGCGGGCTGCTCACCTACCTGGCCCACGGGCCGGTGCCGGCCGGTCAGGGCCGGGTCGAGATCCCGATGACCCGGTCGCACTGGGAGGCCCGGTTCGTGGCGCCGACCGTGCCGCTCGCCCGGGGCTGGGAACGCCAGCTCGACATGCAGTACAACGGCCTCTTCTACAACGGCACGCTGACCGCCGCGAGCTACCACAAGTGGCTGTTGCACCGCGGGATCCGGTATGTCGCCCTGCCGGGCGTCACCCTCGACACCTCGGCCCAGCAGGAGGCCAAGCTGCTGGCCACGAACCTGCCGTACCTCAAACGGGCCTGGTCGGACCAGAACTGGACGGTCTGGCTGGTGACCGACTCGCCGGGACTGGTGTCGGGGCCGGCCCAGCTCACCCAACTGGGGGTGAACACCCTGGGGGTCGACTTCACCTCGCCCGGGGTGGCCACGGTGCTGGTCCACTACACGCCGTACTGGCAGCTGGAAACCGGGCAGGCCTGCGTCTTCCAGGCCGCCGACGGGTGGACCGGCATCCTCACCTCGTCGGCCGGGCCGGTCCGGCTGGAGGCCAAGCTGTCGGTGAACGGGCTGTTGGCCCGGCCGCGGGGACTCGACTGCCCCACCGACCCCCGGGTCCACTGACTCCGGCGCCGTGCGTCGGGTTCCTGACCGACTACGGCCTGGCGGACGCGTTTGTCGCGGTCTGCCACGGCGTGCTGCTGCGCGCGGCTCCGACGGTCCGGATCGTGGACATCACCCATCTGGTGCCGGCCGGTGACGTGCGTCGCGGCTCGGTGGTGCTGGCCGAGGCGGTCGGGTACCTGCCGCCCGGCGCCGTCCACCTGGCGGTCGTCGACCCGGGGGTCGGGACGGCCCGACGCCCGGTCGCGCTGGCCACGCCGGGCGGGGCGCTGGTCGGACCGGACAACGGCCTCCTGGCCACCGCCGCCGACGTGCTCGGGGGAATCAGCCGCGCGGTCGAGCTGCCGGTGCCGGCGGGCACGCCGGCCACCTTCCACGGTCGCGACGTGTTCGCCCCGGCCGCCGGGAGGCTGACGGCCGGAACCCAGGTCGAGGCGCTGGGACCGGCCCTCGACCCGGCCACGGTGATCCGCCTCCCGGTCCCGCGGGCGGAGATCGTCGGGGTCGAGCCCGGTCCGGGGCGGCCCGCCGGCCCCGGACCGGCCCTCGAGGCGGAGGTCGTCTCGGTCGACCACTTCGGCAACGTTGCGCTGGCGGCCGGCCCGGACCTGCTCGCGGC
The DNA here is from genome assembly GCA_026225295.1 of Frankia alni. Lineage (GTDB taxonomy): Bacteria > Actinomycetota > Actinomycetes > Frankiales > Frankiaceae > JAMFSN01. The sequence goes on along the minus strand of JAMFSN010000009.1, from coordinate 6,280 downwards.
AGCCGGGCTGCGGGTCGGTGGTCGAGCGACGATCGGCCGGCCCGGGGGCGACGCGCTGATCGTCGCGGTCGGCACGACCTTCGGCTCGGTACCGGTGGGGGACCTGGTGCTGTACGTGGATTCGGCGGCCCGGATGGCGCTCGCCGTCAACCGGGGGAACGCCGCCGACCGGCTGGCGCTCACGCCGGGAGCGATCGTCCGGGCGGGGCCCGCGCCGGAGTAGAACAACCCGGAGCGCCCCCGGCCGGCGATCGGGCGGGCTGGTCGCGGCCCGCCGCTACCGGGACCGCTGGTCGGTGGGGCCGGTCGCGCGGGCCGGGGGCTCGGGGACGACGTCCGCGACCACGATCGTCGTGTCGTCCCGGGTGCCGGCGGCCACGGCCGCGGCCAGCAGCGCGTCGGCCGCCGCGTCCGCGGTTCCCTGGCCGAGTTCGGAGAGCAGCCCGTCGAGCTGTTCGGTCCCGATGACCTTGGTGAGTCCGTCGGTGGCCATGATGATCCGGTCGCCGGCCGCCACGATCTCCCGGCTCAGGTCGACCCGGACGTCGTCGCGGGCCCCGATCGCGTTCAGCAGCGGGCCGCCGTCGATCGAGTGCGGCTGGGTGATCTGCCGGGGCCGTCCGCGCCCGGGCTGCAGCCAGACCGTCGAGTCACCCACGTGACCGATGATGAGGATCGTCCCGGTCGCCGCCCGCCGGCCCAGGACGACCACGTCCAGTGTGCAGGCCATGCCCTTGAGGTCCGGCTGTTCGGTCGGGCGTTCCCGGACCACCCGGTTGGCCCGGGTGACGGCCCGGCGGAGCGCGTCGGCGTGATCGGGGGCGTGCTGGGGGCGGTCCCCGGCCACGGTGCTCACGGCCAGGGTCGCCGCGACCTGGCCGGCCGCGTGGCCGCCGACCCCGTCGGCCACGGCCAGCAGACCGTCGGTGAGGACGAACGCGTCCTCGTTGGGACCCTTGCGGCCGGCCCGGGTCCGCCCGATCGCCGAGAGGCGCAGTGCGGGTTGACCCGGCGCCGAGGCCTCCTCGGCCCGCCAGTCCGGGCCCTGGGGCGCGGACGGCGCGGACGGGGCTTCCGCCCGGCCGGACCAGCCGGCCGCGGCCGCCCCGGCCGCGGTCGTCGGTCGGGAGCCGTTGGTCTCGGCCCGGGGGGCGTCCGGCCGGGTGGCCGTCGTCGATCGGTCGCCCCACGGGTCGGGGGCCGGCGGCGCCGGCGGCGGTGCGGTCGGCGGGTGGGTGCTGATCGTTCCGAGCCCGTCGTCGGGCCCGTCGTCCGGCTCGACCAGTGCGGCCGGGGCGGGGAACGGTCCGGTGACCGCCTCCGCGGCCGGGCGCGGGCCGGGATCCGCGCCGGATTCCCGGCCGCTGCCCCGGACCGGCTCGTCGCTCAGAGCGTCCCCGAGCAGGTCCAGGCCGACGTCCGGGTCCGGATCGACGGACCGGCGCTGCCGGGGCGGGGGCGCCGGTTCCGGGTGGTGGCCCGCGTCGTCCCAGGGGTCGTCGGGGTCGCGCGGTCGGCCGCCGACCCGCCGGGTGCGGTCATCGTCCGCGGCCGTCCCACCGTCGGGGCCGCCCGCCGACCAGGTCTGGGTGGTCGAACCGGGCGGGGAACCGGCCGGGGGCGGGATCGGACGGGTGGGGCGGTCCGCGTTCTCGGGGCCGCCGGCCGCCCGGGACACGGCCGGGTCGCCGGAACCGCCGCCGGCCCCGTCCCGGCGCCGGCCACCGACCCGCATCCGGACGGTGCGGGCCGTCGTCTCGGGCGGCCGGGGTCCACCGCTCGCATCCCGGCGCGACTGTAGACCGTGCGCCAGGATGAACAGCCCAGCCAATCCGAGCAGCACGAGGATCAGCGCGATGGGCAACGCCGGGCCAGTCATGTTCTCCGTCCCCGTGACCTGATGCGATCACGGTAGCTGACGATCCGCCGGGGATGTCCAGCGCGGCGAGTATGCAACCACGTCTAGCCCGTCCGTGGCGCGGGGCGTGTGGTTGGCGCGATTCCGTTGCCCACCGCCGGCCGGTCGGGGGCGTCCGGCGAGCCCATCCGGGTCCCGCCCGGGCGGCCGCCCGTGGGACGGTGGACCGGTGTTCCTCATCGTGCTGACCTACGTGAAGCCGCTGGCGGAGGTGGACGAGCTGATCGACGCGCACCGGGCCCACCTCGACCGCTACTACGACGCCGACGTGTTCCTCCTGTCCGGCCGGCGGGTGCCCCGGACCGGCGGGGTCATCCTCGCCCAGGGGCTCAGCCGGGCGACCATCGAGACGATCGCGGCCGAGGATCCCTTCGTGCGGGAGGGGGTGGCGACCGTCGAGGTGATCGAGTTCGTGCCGGGTGGTCGGGCGCACCCGGCCCTGGCCGAGCTGACCGCCGGGCCCGGCGGCCCGTACCCGGCGAGCTGACCGGCCCCGGCCGGTCCCGGCCTTCAGGGCCGGGCGTCGCCGCGCGGTCGGACGAGGGTGAACCGGTCGAACGCGACCGGTTGGCCGCCGCTCACGCCGTACACGGTGGCCTCGATCCGGGTCGGGCCGCCGGGCTCGCCGGGGTCGACCCGGAAGGCGGCGAAACCGTACGGCTCGGCGCGGCCGCGCACCGCCGACCAGGGCGCCGGTTCGAGCACCCGGACGGGGCGCCGGCCGGGACCGTCGTCGCGGGGCTCCACGCCGACGACGACGCTGGCCGCCGGCGGGTCGAACAGATCCTCGTTGGACGGGTTCTCGGCCCCCCCGAACCCCAACAGCACGTGCACGGTCCCCACGGTGGTGTCGATGATGTCGGTCCGGCTGGCGACCGGCCGGGGCGTACGTGCCGGGCTGCCGGCCACCCACCCGCGGACCGGATGGGTCCGTTCGTAGTGGTGGTCGTGCCCGCACAGCACCAGGTCGACCTCGTAAGCGTCGAACAGCGGCCCCCACTGTTCGCGGATACCCAGGTCGCAGCCGTTCTGGCGGGCCGCGGTGGAGGCGAAGGCCTGGTGGGTGAACACCACGATCCAGTCCGTGCCCGGGTCGGCCCGGGCGGTCTTGAGCGTCTGCTCCAGCCACGCCGTCTGCCGGCCGCCGCTGTAGCCACGCAGGTCGAGCTCGGGTTCGCCCGGCTGGTAGCAGACGTCGTCGGCGTTCAGGGCGATGAAGCGCACCCCGCCCACCGCGAACGTGTACCAGAGCCCGGCCGTCCCGGCCTCCTCCCCGTTGTCGGGGAGCAGGAAGCGGGCCAGGTAGGAGTCGTAGCCGAGCGGCCCGTTGCCGAGTTCCACCTCGTGGTTGCCGGCGGTCGGCATCCAGGGTCGGTGGCGCGCGGACGCCGCGATCGAGGTGAACCAGTTGCGCCAGGTCCGCATCCGGTCGTCGGACATGTTCGCGTAGGACAGATCGCCGGGGACGAGGTGCAGGAGCGGGTCGAGGGTCACGATTCCGGCCGTCACCCGGGTCGCGGCCGGCGAGCCGAACCGGTCAGCCGGATCCGGCGAGCCCTGGTCGCCGACGCTGGTGAAGGTGAAGGGCGCCCGGCCGGCGGGGGCGGTGCGCAGCGTCCCGCCCGCGCCGCCCTCGACCGTGTAGCGGTAGCTCTGGTCGGGTTCCAGCCCGACCAGGCGGGCGTGGTGCAGGAAGGCCTGCTCGCCGGTCTGGGCCTCCACGAACCGCCGGGTCGCGGCCCGGGCGTCAACCGGGACGGGCGGTTCGCGGGAGCGGCCCGGGTCTTCCGGCGTGGCCACCACCCGGAGCCCGGTGGTCGGTTCGCGGGTGACCCAGGAAACCACCATCTCGCGGGCCGGGTCGCCGCCGAAGGTGAGATGGAGCTGTTCGACCGGCGGCGGTGGCACCGAATCCCCTGTCCTCATGGCTGGCCCGCCGCGGGTCCCCACAGCGACAGGGGCGGTCCCGCGGATGCGGGGCCGCCCCTGTCTCGCCAGGTGCGCTGTTTCGCCAGGTGCGTGCGGTTCGGGCGGAGCGCTACTCGCTCGACTTGGCCAGGTCGATGGGCGGGACGTCGGGGACGGAGTCCGGCTTCAGCTCACCCCGGAAGGTGAACTTGGCCGCGTCGCCCTCGGCGCCGTCGGTGTCGACCACCACGATCTCGCCGGGCTTGAGCGTGCCGTACAGGATCTGCTCGGACAGGGCGTCCTCGATCTCCCGCTGGATCGTCCGGCGCAGCGGCCGGGCGCCCAGCACCGGGTCGTAACCCCGGGTGGCGAGCAACCGCTTCGCCACCGGCGTCAGTTCCAGCCCCATGTCCTTGTTCTTGAGCTGCGACTCCACCCGGGCCAGCATCAGGTCGACGATCTCGATGATCTCGTCCTGCGACAGCTGGTGGAACACGATGATGTCGTCGATGCGGTTCAGGAACTCCGGCCGGAAGTGCTGCTTGAGTTCGTCCTGGACCTTCGCCTTCATCCGCTCGTAGTCGATCGCGCCGGCCCCGGTCGCGAAACCGATGCCCGGGCCCTTGGAGATGTCCCGGGTCCCGAGGTTCGACGTCATGATCAGGACGGTGTTCTTGAAGTCCACCAGCCGGCCCTGGGAGTCGGTCAGGCGACCGTCCTCCAGGATCTGCAGGAGCGTGTTGAACACGTCCGGGTGGGCCTTCTCGACCTCGTCGAACAGGACGACCGAGAACGGCTTGCGCCGGACCCGTTCGGTGAGCTGGCCGCCCTCCTCGTACCCGACGTAGCCGGGCGGGGAGCCGACCAGCCGCGAGACGGTGTGCTTCTCCATGTACTCGGACATGTCGAGCTGGATCAGCGCGTCCTCGTCGCCGAACAGGAACTCGGCCAGCGTCTTGGACAGCTCGGTCTTACCGACCCCGGACGGGCCGGCGAAGATGAACGACCCACCGGGGCGCTTCGGGTCCTTGAGGCCGGCCCGGGTGCGCCGGATCGCCTGGGAGACGGCCTTGATGGCCTGCTGCTGGCCGATGACCCGGCGGTGCAGCTCGTCCTCCATGCGCAGGAGACGGGCGGTCTCCTCCTCGGTCAGTTTGAACACCGGGATGCCGGTCCAGATGGCCAGCACCTCGGCGATCTCCTCGTCGCCGACCTCGGCGACGACGTCCATGTCGCCGGCCTTCCACTCCTTCTCCCGCTTGGCTTTGTCGCCGAGCAGGTTCTTCTCCTTGTCGCGCAGCGACGCGGCCTTCTCGAAGTCCTGCGCGTCGATCGCGGACTCCTTCTCGCGGCGCACGTTCGCGATCCGCTCGTCGAACTCCCGCAGGTCCGGCGGCGCGGTCATGCGACGGATGCGCATGCGCGAGCCGGCCTCGTCGATGAGGTCGATGGCCTTGTCGGGCAGGAACCGGTCGGAGATGTAGCGGTCGGCCAGGGACGCGGCGGCCACCAGGGCACCGTCGGTGATCGAGACCCGGTGGTGCGCCTCGTACCGGTCGCGCAGCCCCTTGAGGATCTCGATGGTGTGCGCGACCGACGGCTCGGCGACCTGGATCGGCTGGAACCGGCGTTCGAGCGCCGCGTCCTTCTCCAGGTGCTTGCGGTATTCGTCGAGCGTCGTGGCCCCGATGGTCTGGAGCTCACCCCGGGCCAGCATCGGCTTCAGGATCGACGCGGCGTCGATGGCACCCTCGGCGGCGCCCGCTCCGACGAGCGTGTGCAGCTCGTCGATGAACAGGATGATGTCACCGCGGGTGCGGATCTCCTTGAGGACCTTCTTCAGCCGCTCCTCGAAGTCACCGCGGTAGCGGGAACCCGCGACCAGGGCGCCGAGGTCCAGCGTGTAGAGCTGCTTGTCCTTGAGCGTCTCGGGCACCTCGCCCTTGACGATCGCCTGGGCCAGGCCCTCGACGACGGCCGTCTTACCGACGCCCGGCTCGCCGATCAGGACCGGGTTGTTCTTGGTCCGCCGGGACAGGACCTGCATGACGCGCTCGATTTCCTTCTCGCGCCCGATGACCGGGTCGAGTTTGGCTTCGCGCGCGGCCGAGGTCAGGTTCCGGCCGAACTGGTCGAGCACCAGCGACGTGGACGGCGTGCCCTCGGCCGGGCCGCCCGGCGTGGCCGGGTCGCCCTTGCCCTGGTAGCCGGACAGCAGCTGGATGACCTGCTGGCGGACCCGGTTGAGGTCCGCTCCGAGCTTCACGAGGACCTGGGCGGCGACGCCCTCACCCTCGCGGATCAGCCCGAGCAGGATGTGCTCGGTGCCGATGTAGTTGTGGCCGAGCTGCAGCGCCTCGCGCAGGGACAGCTCCAGCACCTTCTTGGCGCGCGGGGTGAACGGGATGTGCCCGCTCGGCGCCTGCTGGCCCTGGCCGATGATCTCCTCGACCT
>JAMFSN010000385.1 GCA_026225295.1 Frankia alni | reverse complement strand
TTCACGGATTTCGCGAACAGTGTCGACTCGGAGGGGGTGTTCCGCGGCTTTCAGTGACGAACGCGGGCTGGCTCGGGCGGGAACGACGGCACGGCCGAGGCCACGGATAGCCCGGGGCAAGCCGGGTCCGGCCCCGGAACCAGCGAGTCATCCAGGTGAACGAGTACCGGTGGCGATGCCGGCGGCGCGGATAGCGAGGAGGGCGTGCCAGCCGTGGGAGGCGGCTTCAGGGGCGAGGATGGTCTGAGCTGCGGTACCGGGGTGTGGGCGGGATCGGGCGGCCCGCGCGGAGGGCCCCGACGACGGCGATCGCGTCGGGGAGACGGTATTCCTCGCCGTAGACCGCGCCCGGCTGGCGTGGCGCCTCCATCACCGCGCATCCGGCGGTGCCGCCGAGGTCGACCGGCGCGAAGCCGGCATCCTTGAAAAGCCCGGCGACGATCTGTTTGGCGTCTGGATCATCCCCGCACAGCCACTGCGCCACTCGCTCGTCTCCGGCGCGCCCGGCCGCCAGGGCCTGGAAGCCCGACGTAAGCGTGTTGAACGACTTTGTGTACCGGGCGCCCGGAAGCCGAGCGGCGTTGAACTCCGCCGCGGTCTGGCTTTTGCCCGGCAGCGGGGGCGCGCCGAACTGGTTGGTGGTGTCGATGACGATCTTCCCCGTCAGCGGCCCAGCTTGCTCAAGCGCCAGCGGCAGGACGCTCCAGGGCGCCGAGATCACTACGACCTCACCGAACGCCGCGGCGCCGGCTGGGCTGCCCGTGCTGGCCCTGGCGATCTCGCCGGCCATCCTGTTCAGGTCGGCCTGGTCACGCGGCGGCCGGGCCGAACGACCATCGACCTGCGCCCGAAGCCCGGCGACGACCTCCCCCCAGGCAGCAGCGCCCCGCCGGCCACCACCGCCACCCACACCCAGCCTGTGACCCTTCCGCAGATGCCCTGAGGGCGGCGTAGCAGACGGCGGTGGCCAACGTTGTCGAGCGGGCGAGGGCCGCGCCCGCGTGGGAGGTTCCCCGACGCCGACCTCGTCGTCTTCGGCCACTCGCACCTCCCGTGGAACGAGGTCCACGACGGGCAGCGGGGGTTCAACCCGGGCTCGCCGACCGACCGCCGTCGCCAGCCCCAGCCGACGATGGGCGGGCTCTCGAAATCGACGACGGCCGGCTGTGCGCGGCCCACATCGTTCCGGTGACCCAGCCCGGCCGGTAACGCTTTGGTGCCCCGACCCCTGTTCATCTGACCCGGTTTCGCGTAGAGATCCTTATGTGAGATTGCCGAGAGGGTCCGCTTGACCCGGGTCGAGGACAAGGCGCGGACCCGGGCGGCCCTGGTCGACGCCGCCGCCGACGAGTTCGCCACCTGGGGGCACGCCGGGGCGCGAGTGGAGCGGATCGCCGAGCGGGCCGGGGTGACCACCGGCGCGCTGTACAACCACTTCCGCTCCCGGGAGGACCTGTTCCTCGCCGTCTACACCGAGGCCAGCGAACGCACGATCGCCGACCTGGCCGCGCTTTCCGGGCTGGCGGCCGGGCCGTCGCCGGGCGGGGCCTACGACGGGTACGCCGAACGCCAGGCCGCCCGGTGGGCCATCCCGACCCCCGCCGACGACGGCCTCAGCGCGCTGGCCGACGCCTGGCTCGCCCGCTATACCGCCGACGTCCGCTGGTTCCGGCTGCACCTCGAATTCGTCCTGGCCGCGGTCAACGACCGGCGCCTGCACGCCGACCTGCTCGACCGGCGCCTGCTCGTCCGCGCCGGACTCGCCGCCCTGCTTACCGATCTCGCCGCCCGGCGCGGCCGGCGGCTCCGGCGGCCGGCCGAGGAGCTCGCGAAGTCCCTGTGGGCCCTGGGTAACGGCCTGGTCCTCGAGTGGATCGTCGACCCGCCCAGCGTTTCCCCCGACCTGTTCGGCCGCCTGGCCGAGGACTTGTTCCTGGCCGCCACCGAACCCCTCACCCCCCACCCCGAGGAGAACCACGGATGACCCTCCGCCACCGACTGATCGGCCTCGCCGCGGCGACCGCCGTCACCGCGCTGGGCACCACCGCCGTCGTCGTGGTCGCCACCTCGTCGTCGGCCAGCGCGGCCCCCAGCGCGACGTCGGCGCCGACGGCGCCTGCCGCCTGCGCACCGTGGACGGTCCGCACCGTACTGACCGGCCAGGGCCAGCTCGAGAACCTGTTACCGGACGGCCACGGGGGGATGGTGCTGAGCGTGCTCGACGGCAACCGCCTTGAGCGGGTCACTCCGTCCGGCCAGGTCACGACCATCGCCACCGGCCTGACCGCGCCCGGCGGCCTGGCCCGCCGCGGCGATCAGGTCTACGTCGTCACCGGAGACAGCTCGTCGGCCGCCCTGCTCGGAACGACCGACGGAACGGTGGCCCGGGTCAACCTCACGACCGGCGCCCACACGATCTGGGCCTCGAAGCTGATCGCCCCGAACGGCCTCGCCCTGCTACCGGACGGGAGCGCCGTCGCCACCCGACCGCTGGTGCTGTTCGGCACGAAGTCGGCCGTCACCCGCACGACCGGCGGGGACCACCCCAACCTCTTCTGGTCCAGCCTGACCGGAACCAACGGCGCGACCCTCGACTCGAAGGGCACCTGGCTCTACGTCAGCCGGTCGTTGGCCGGCGAGATCTGGCGGATCCGGGTCGCCGACCCGACCCAGCAGGAGAAAGTCGCGTCGGTCGGGGCAGCGACGTTCCCTGACGACCTCACCGTTGGCCCCGATGGGCTGATCTACGTGGCGGGATACCTGGCCGGGACGGTGATCCGGGTCGACCCGGCGACCGGCGCCACGTGCACGGTGGCGACCGGTCTGAGTTTCCCGACGTCGGTCCGGGCGGGCGACGGCACCGGGTTCCCGACCAGCCACCTCTACGTGACGGCCCACTCGGGCAACCTCTACGAGCTGACGCCTCCGTAGACCCGGGTGCTCGGGGCGCTCGGGGCGCGGGCTCTGTTCGTCACATCACCGGGCCGCCAAGGATCCGGTGCGTGGTCCAACCGGCGCCGCGGAAGGTACCGGATGTGGACGAACGACGCCGCGCGGTCCCGAATCGATCTGTTGGGCGACGCCGCGGCGCGGGCCGCCTCAGAGACCGAACGCCCGCGTTACCTGCCCGACCAGTTCGTCTTCGCTTGTCGCGGTGTCGATCTCGATGACGGGCAGCTCGAGGCGCTTCGTCTCCTGGAAGAGGCGGTCGGTGAACATCCGATCGCGCTCGAGCAGGTTGCGCAGGGCCCGTTCCGGATCGCTGGTCTTGTTGGGGATGTCCCACGCTGTGCCGCGGCTGTCGAACGCGGCCCGGCGGAACCTGGGCGTCGGAAGGAGCCAGACGGCGTGGCCGGGCTGGGCGAGCAGCGGCTCGACGAGGTGCGGCAGCAGCCGGAAGCCCTCGGCGATCACTCCTATAGTCGGCGGCGTACTTTTCGGCGTCCAGCAGGGTCGAAGAACGCCACGAGTACCCGGTCCAGTTCATCCGCGGTGTCGCTCCCTGCCGGGTGCGCGCCATCTTCATCCGGAAAGGACAATCGACGAGTGGCTGGGGGACCTCCGCCCGGCCCGTGGCGCGATGGTGTCAGTCGCGCAGTACCTGGTCGAACACGTACCGCGCGTTGTTCGAGATGACGGCGTTGGTCGTCCGGTAGTAGGGCAGCTGGATGGCCGCCATGGACAGCGCCCACCCGCGTCCCCGCGCCCAGGTGTCGTCGTCGACGCGCACGCCCGCGCGGAACTCGGCGCGAGCCGGGGCTGGCAGTAGGTTCCAGGCCGGGATGAGGTCGACGGCGGGATCCCCCAGGCCGACGGTGCCGAAGTCGATCACCGCGTTCAGGTGGTCGTCGGCGCCGAGCAGGTTGCTGGGC
>JAMFSN010000066.1 GCA_026225295.1 Frankia alni | reverse complement strand
CCCCGGTGTGTTTCCGGGGTGGTGTTCGTGGGGGGGGGGCCGTCGGCGCCCCCTGTGGGGTGGGATTCGGCCCCCGCGATGGGCGATGGGCGACGGGCGACGGGCGCGCGGCGGCCGACTACAGCGGGATGTTGCCGTGCGCGCCCCGGGCGCCGGTGGGGTCCGATTCGGGGGTCGCCGAGGCGAGGGCGATGGCCTCGGCCACCGCGGCGCGGGTCGCCGACGGGGTGACGACCGCGTCGACCACGCCCAGCTCGATCGCCTTGTCGATGCCGCCGACCGTCCGCACATGCTCCTCGACCAGCTCCGCGACGACATTCGCCTTGCGCTGGGCGGGCACGTCGGCCAGCCGCCGGCGGTGCAGGATCCCGACCGCCGCCTCGGCGCCCATCACGGCGACCTCCGCGGTCGGCCAGGCGAACACGGCGGTCGCGCCGAGCGACCGGGAGTTCATGGCGATGTACGCGCCGCCGTACGCCTTGCGGGTCACGACCGTCACCCGGGGCACGGTGCATTCGGCGAACGCGTACAGCAGCTTCGCGCCCCGCCGGACCACGCCCTCCCACTCCTGGGCCACCCCGGGCAGGTAGCCGGGCACGTCCACGAGCACGACCAGCGGCACCCCGAACGAGTCGCACATCCGCACGAACCGGGCGGCCTTCTCGGCCGACTTGGCGTCCAGGCAGCCCCCCCGGCGCAGCGGGTTGTTGGCCACCACCCCGACCGTCCGGCCCCCCAGCCGACCGAGCGACGTGACCACGTTCGGCGCCCACTTGGGGTGCAGCTCGATGACCTCGTCGTCGAGCACCGCGGCCACCAGCGGGCGGACGTCGTAGGCCCGGCGGGCCGATTCGGGCAGCAGCCCACCCAGGTCGCGCGCCTCGACCGGACCGATCTCGCCCGGGCCGGACAGCAGCGCACACAGCGAGCGACCCCGGTCGAGCGCGCCCTGCTCGGAGTCGCAGGTGATGTGGACGACGCCGCTGCGCTTCGCGTGGGAGTCGGGGCCGCCCAGGTCGTCCCCGGTGACCTCCTCGCCGGTCACCGAGCGCACCACGTCGGGGCCGGTGACGAAGACCTTGGCCTCCGGACCCATGATCACGATGTCGGTGAGGGCCGGTCCGTAGGCGGCGCCGCCGGCGGCCGCCCCGAGCACGATCGAGAGCTGGGGCACCTTCCCGGACGCGCCGACGATCGCGGTGAAGATGCGGCCCACGCCGTCCAGCGACGCGACGCCTTCGGCCAGGCGGGCGCCGCCGGAATGCCAGATCCCGATGACGGGGCACTCCATCCGCACGGCCGCTTCGATGGCGTGCACGATCCGCGCGCATCCGTCGCGGCCCATCGCCCCACCCTGGAAGGCCGGGTCAGTGGCGAACGCGACCACGGGGTGGCCGTCCACGATGCCGTGCCCGGCCAGCACCCCGGAGGTGTCGGCGGCGGCAAAGGGCACGAACGTCTCCGCGTCGAAAAAGGCCGACAGGCGGGACAGCGGCGATCGGGGATCGATCCGGTCGAGCGTCGAGATACTCACGGACAAAGACTCCTTGGCTCACCGTGACGGCTGATGGCATGCACCTGATGGCGTCGTCCCTGGCTGTTACGCCCCGGCGGCGGCGTCACCCGTACCGGGCGAGCCCCGGTCGCCCAACAGTGCCGGCGTCCCGGTGGTCCGGGTGGGCTCGGTGTTCTTCCGCCGGACGCGCCTTCTTGACTGACGCGCCTTCTTGCCTAACGCGTCGTGAAGGCGAGACAGACGTCGTGACCGCCGAACCCGAACGAGTTCGACAACGCGGCCCCGGCGGGAATCGACCGGGCGTTGATCGATACCACGTCCAGGCCGACCTCGTCGTCCAACGCGTCGAGGTTGATCGTCGCCGGCACCACCCGGTGGTGCAACGCGAGCACCGTCGCGACCGCCTCCACCGCGCCGGCCGCCCCGAGCAGGTGCCCGGTCATCGACTTGGTCGCGGTGACGGCCACCGAACCGGCCGCGTGGCCGAGCGCCAGCCGCATGGCGTTCGCTTCGGCGAGGTCGCCGACCGGGGTCGACGTGGCGTGCGCGTTGACGTGCACGACGTCGGCGGGGGTCAGTCCGCCGGACGCCAACGCGGCGCGGATCGCCCGGGCCGCGCCGTCGCCGGACGGCTCGGGCTGCGCGATGTGGTGGGCGTCGTTGGTCATCCCGGCCCCGGCCAGCACCGCGTACACCCGCGCCCCGCGGGCCGCGGCGTGCTCGGCCGACTCCAGCACCAGCGACCCGGCGCCCTCCCCGAGCACGAACCCGTCCCGGCCCTTGTCGAACGGGCGCGACGCGGTCGTGGGGGAGTCGTTGCGCTTGGACAGCGCCTGCATCTGGCCGAAGCCGGCCAGCGGAAGCGGATGGATGGCCGCCTCCGTACCGCCGGTGACGACCACGTCGGCCCGGCCCGACCGGATCATCTCCAGGCCCAGCGCGATGGCTTCCGAACCGGAGGCGCACGCGCTGACCGGGGCGTGGACCCCGGCCTTGGCCCCGAAGTTGAGCCCGACCGTGCCGGCCGGCCCGTTCGGCATCAGCATCGTGACGACGAACGGGGAGACCCGGCGCGGGCCGCGCTCCTTGAGCACGTCGTACTGGGAGAGCAGGGTCAGGACCCCCCCGATACCGGACCCGACGCAGGCCCCCAGGCGTTCCGGGTCGACCGTCGGCGAACCGGCGTCCGCCCACGCTTCCCGCGCCGCGACCAGGGCCATCTGCTGCACCCGGTCGAGGGTGCGGGCCTCGACCCGCCCGAGGGGCGGTTCGACGGCCAGCTGGGCGGCGATGTGCACCGGCAGCTGAAGCTCTTCCACCCAGGGCTCGTTGATGAGCCCGACCCCCGACCGACCGGTCAGGAATCCCTCCCAGGTCGAAGCGACATCCCCGCCGAGAGGGGTGGTCGCCCCGAGGCCGGTGACGACGACTTCCCTGGGAGCGGTGGTCATGCCGCGACGCCCGCCCGTCGGATGTAGGAGACGGCGTCCCCGACGGTACGCAGGCCCTTGACGTCCTCGTCCGGGATCTTGACGTCGAACTTCTCTTCGGCGGCGACCACCACTTCGACCATCGACAGTGAGTCGACGTCGAGGTCGTCGATGAAGGTCTTCTCGGGGGTGACGTCGGCCGGGTTGACCCCGGCGACCTCTTCGAGGATTTCCGCGAGGCCGCCGATGATGTCGGTCTGCGACATGTGTTCCGTCCTCCTGTTAAGGGTGGAGCTGTGGGGTTCGGGTGAAGCGTCTTGCGGGTGAAGCGTCTTTGCGGGTGAGGCGTCTTGCGGGTGAAACTACGGCCGGCTCCGGGGCGCTGTTCGCCGGGGTTTGCCGCCGGGTGGTGCGATCGGGGGTCAGGCGGGCGGTGTCACGGGACCCGGACCACCTGACCGGCGTAGCTCAGGCCGGCGCCGAAGCCGAACAGCAGGGCCGGGTCCCCGCTGCGCAGCCGGCCGTCCTCGACGAGGCGGGTCAGGGCCATCGGCACACTGGCCGCCGAGGTGTTGCCGGCGTCGACGACATCGTCGGCGATGATCGCATTGTCGGCGCCGAGGGTCTTGGCCATCGCCTGGATGATCCGCAGGTTGGCCTGGTGGGGAACGAACGCGGCCAGGTCACTGGGCGTGATCCCGGCCCGCTCGCACGTCCTGACCAGCAGCGGGACGAGGGTCACGGCCCAGCGGTAGACGGCCTGACCCTCCATCCGCATGAAGTTGTCGCCGTAACCGGGGATGTGGATGGCGTCGTTGCGGTCCCCATTGTGGCCCCAGACGACCGGTCCGATCTCGTCGACCTCCGCCCGGCTGACGACCGCCGCGCCGGCGCCGTCGGCCAGCAGGATGCAGGTGCCCCGGTCGTCCCAGTTGGTGTAGTCCGACAGCCGTTCCGAGCCGATCACCAGCACGTGTTCGGTGCTGCCGGCCCGGATGGAGTCGGCCGCCATGGCCAGCGCGTAGCAGAAGCCGGCGCAGGCGCCGTTGACGTCGCTGGCGCCCGCCGCGGTCGCTCCCAGCCGGAACGCCACCTGGGGGGCGGCCGCCGGGATCTGCGACTTGTTGGTGCAGGTGGCGACCAGGACCAGGTCGATGTCGGCGGCCGCGATCCCGGCCGCGGCCAACGCCTTGCCGCCGGCCGCGGCGGCCATCGCGACCACGCTCTCGTCGTCGTCGGCCACCCGGCGGGTCGCGATGCCGGTGCGGGTCCGGATCCATTCGTCGGAGGTCTCGACCCGCTTGGCCAGGTCGTCGTTGGTCACCACGTGGGCCGGCCGGTAGAGGCCGAGGCCCTGGAGCCGGGCGCCGGGCCGGGTACCGGTCGCCGCCCCGCTCATACAGTTACCCGGTTCATCGGGACACCTCGGTCAGATCGCCGAGCTGGGCCGGCACGACGACCGGGCCGGAGTGCGTGGCGATCAGTTCACGGGCGGCCGGGAGATCATCCGGCGTCTTGAGCGCGACGATGTCCGTCCCCTTCAGTTCGCGGCGGGCGATTCCGGCCAGTGTTCCGGCCGGCGGGAGCTCCAGGATGCCGGTGACCCCGGCGGCCCGCAGCGCGGCCAGGCACAGGTCCCACCGGACCGGAGCGGCCACCTGGTTGACGAGCCGCCCGATCGCGTCGTCCCCGCTGGTGACGGTCGCGCCGTCCGCGTTCGACAGGAGGCTGACCGCGGGTCGACCCGGTCGCAGCCCCGGCGCGATCGCGGCCAGGGCGTCGCGGCCGGGGATCATGTAATGGGTGTGGAACGCGCCGGCCACCGACAGCGGTCTGACCCGGGCCTGGGGCGGCCGCTTCTCGGTCAGCCCGTCGATCGCGGCCCGGGCGCCCGCGGCGACGATCTGCCCGGCGCCGTTGCGGTTCGCCGCGGTCAGCCCGGCGGCCTCGAGGTACGCGACCACTTCGTCCGGGTCGCCGCCCAGGACAGCGGCCATGCCGGTCGGTTCGAGCGCCGCGGCAGCGGCCATGGCCCGGCCCCGGGCGGCGGTGAACGCCAGCCCCGCTTCCGGCGACAGGACGCCGGCCAGGACGCTCGCGGTGATCTCGCCGACGCTGTGACCAGCCAGGATGACGGCCGGTCGGGCGCCGTCGGCGGCGGTCAGGTCGAGCCCCAGCGTCTCGGCGGCCAGCAGGCCGGCGGCCACGATGAGCGGCTGGGCGACGGCCGTGTCGCGGATCGTCTCGGCGTCCGATTCCGTGCCCGCTTCAACCAGATCGAGCCCGGCCACGGCGGACCACCAGCGCAACCGGGCGGCCACGCCGGCCAGTTCGAGCCACGGCTGGAGCTGGCCGGGAGTCTGGGCTCCCTGCCCCGGGGCGAGAATCGCTAGCACCATTCCAGCTAACCGTCCCGAGCGGGTCCTTGTCGCTGGAGGCCGCTCACACAGTCATCCGACCGCTTGTTGTCGGATCCCTACAAGTCCGTTCGCCCATCACTGTACGTCACCAGCAGGGAGCGGTGGCGGGGATACAAATGCGACGCACCGGATTCCCGGGCCCGATCGGGCGGCAATCCCGCTCCCGGCCCGGGTGTCTCGGTATCTCACCTTTGTGTCCAAGCTCACCCAGCCGGGCAGCGCGAATCGGTCAGCGCGGGGCCGGGGCGAGCCGGCCGAGGATGAGCGCCACGTGGAGCAGGAACCCGTCCCGGTGGTTGGTCGGATCAAGCGAGCAGACGTCCGCCACCTTCCGCAATCGGTAACGCACGGTGTTCGGGTGGAGGTACAGGGCCCGGGCGGTCGCCTCGAGGGAGGCACCGAGGTCGAGGTAGGCCCCGACGGTGTCCAGCAACGGCGTGCCGGCCTCGGCGAGCGGCTGGTAGACCGTCTCGACCAGCGTGCGGCGGGCTTCCTGGTCGCCGGCCAGGGCCCGCTCGGGCAGCAGGGCCCGGGCGGTGACCGGCCGGGGGGCGGTCGGCCAGGCGCCGACGGCATCGGCCGCCGACAGGGCGGCCCGCGCGGAGGCCGCCGCGCCGGCCAGGTCGGGGGCCACCGGGCCGACCACGATGGGCCCCGGCCCGTAGGCGGGCAGCAGCGCGCCGATCGCCGTCAGCATCGCGGTCTCGCCGGGCCGGTCGGGCCCGAACGGCCCGCCGACCACGATCACCAGCCGGTCGGAGTGGACACCGGTGAGCACTTCCAGCCCGGTGCCCCGGACCAGCCGGTGCACCTGGTCGACGACGGTCTCGGCCGGTCCCTCGGGCGGGACGCCGACCAGCACCGTGACCCCGGGCGGGTTGCGCCAGCCGACCGCGGCGGCCCGCGAGGGCAGAGCCCGCTCGACCTCGCCGCGCACGATGTGGTCGATGACGGCGGCTTCCAGCCGGGCGTCGAGGGCGCCGCGCTCCTCGGCGACCTGCGCGTAGACGGCCGCCCCGGCAAAGGCGATGTCCCGGGAGTACCGCAGCACGGCCAGGTTGATCTGCTGCTCGTGCTCCGGCCCGACCAGCGCCGGGATCTCCACTTCGATCGCCTCGACGGCCACCCGGACCAGGTCGACCAGCCGGGAGAACGTGACCGCCCGGACCAGCTCGCGGGGCGCGACCCGGAAGACGTCGTTGGACAGTTTGCGCACGTGTTCGGGCCGCCGGAACCATTCGACGAAGGAGGAGATGCCGGCCTGGACGACCAGTTGGATGCCCGACCGGTGCTTCGGCGACATCCCCGCGAACCAGGGCAGTGCCTCGTTCATCCGGGCGACGGCCCGGCCGGCGAGCATCCCGCTGGCCCGCTCGACCCGGCGCACCACCGCCTCGGTCGTCTCGCTGGGCCCGTCCGGCCCGTCCGGTTCGGCCCCGGTTGCTCCGGTCGCCGGGCCGGCGCCCGGGCCGACCACGGGATCTCCTTCGCTCACGCTGCCAGGATGCCTGATGGGAGTGCCTTTCGGGGTATCGCGTAGTGGGCCGTCGCCTGGGTCAGGGCGTGGATCAACCGGTGGTCGCGACGGTGAACTGGGGCCCGAAACGCCGCGCCCAGCCCCGGACCTGGCTGACGTAGTTCCGGGTCTCATCGAATGCGGGGATCCCACGGGCGGTCCGGACCGCGCCGGGACCGGCGTTGTAGGCCGCCAGGATCAGCGACAACCGGTTGCCGGGCACCCTGGTCAGCAGCGTGGCCAGGTGCGCGTCGTAGCGGGCGGCGGCCGGGATGGCGTCCGCCGGGTCGAGCGGATCGGTCCGGCCGTCCCGGTCGCCGTCGACGCCGAACAGCCGCCAGGTGGCCGGCATGAACTGCATCAGCCCCCGGGCGCCGGCCCGCGAGACGGCCAGCGGGTTGAACTTGCTCTCCACCCGGGCCTGGGCGGCCAGCTCGGCCGGGGTCAGCGACGGGTAGGCGACGGCGGCCGCCCGGAACAGGGGGATCAGCTCGACCGGCACGTGGTCGGGGTCCGGGCCGTCGGACGACGAGCCGCCCGAGCACCCCCCGATCAGCCCGACCACCGCGGCCAGCACGAGGGCGAGCGCGACAACGGCGACCGGCCGGGCGCGGCCCGCTGTGCGCGTACCGCTGGATGCTGTGCGCGTACCGCGGTGGGCTGGTCGCGTCCCCCGTCCGGCCGGGGCCGCCACGTCAGCCGACCAGCAGCGAGCGCAGCCGATGGAGCTCCGGGTCACCGAAGCCGTGGGTGGCGGCGAACGCGGCCGGGCCGCCCCAGATCTTGTCGACCCCGTCGAAAAATCCGCGCATGACCTCGGGACGGCAGGACATCCGGTCCTTGGACAGCTTGGCCCGCTCCCGGCGGTAGGACGGCAGCCGGGCCAGTCGCGCGTCGATCTTGTCGATCCGCTCGTTGGTGAGGACGAAATCGTCGACGATCGCGTCCCGCTCGACCCCGACCAGGTCGCTGATCAGGGCGGACAGCACGCCGGTGCGGTCCTTGCCGGCGGCGCAGTGGAACACCGCCGGGGTTCCGCCGGGCCGGGCGATCACCGTGAGCGCGGTGGCGACGACATCACCGGCCCGGCGCAGGTAGTCGAGGTAGTGCTCCACCCGGTCCTCGGCGTCGAGGTCGGCCACGATCAGCGGGAACCGGGGATCGTCGGGCATCACGTACTCGCCGGTCAGGAACGACAAATTGTGATATCCGACGGGCGGGCGGTCGGCGCCCGGCCCGGTGTCGGTGTCGGCGCCCGGCCGAGGGTCGGGGTCGCCGAGCGGGCCCCGGCCTTCGCGCGCGGCCTCGGCCGGAGCCCGAAGGTCAATGACGGTGCGCAGGCCGAAGTCGTCCCGCAGCCGCGCGACGTCCGGCCCGGTCAGTTCCTGCAGCGTGTCGCTGCGGAGCAGAACGCCCCGGCGGGTCGTGCGACCGTCGACCGTCGGCAGGCCGCCCAGGTCGCGGGAGTTGTCGCATCCGGACAGGTCGAACCACCGGCTCGTCACCCCTCGACCTTAATGTTCAGTGCATTTCCGCTCCGGGCTTTTGGCGACGGCGCCCCGTCACCCGGTCACCGTCAGCCGGTCGCACCGCTCAGCCAGGTCACTCAGCCCCGTCGCTCGGCGTGCGACCACCCACGCTGGGCGGGCGTGAGCGGGCCGGCGGCCAGGTCGGCGGCGGTCGGGCCGGTGCCCACCGGCGGGTCGCTCAGGTCGGCGGCGGTGCCGAGGGATCCTGGTCCGATCGGCCGGGCCGGCACGCCGCCGACGACGGTGCCGGGCTCGACGTCGGCCGTGACGACCGCGCCCGGCGCGACCACCGCCCGGTCGCCCACCGTGACGCCGAGCAGGACGATGGCCCGGGACAGGACGCACGCGTCCCGACCGATCACAACCGGTGCGCAGCGGAACAGCCCGTCCGACAGTTCGACGCCCCGCAGTACGTGCTCGGCGTCGCGCAGCACGGTCGCTTCGGCCAGGATGCTGCCCGGCCGCACCGTGATCCGCTCGCGGGCGACCAGGATCGCCCCGGCGCCGATCGAGCGTCCGGCCAGCTCCATCACCGCGCCGGGGGCGGTTTCCAGGTGGACGCCGCGCCCGACGGTGATCCCGGCCAGCCGGATGGTCGACCCGGGCGCGCACCGCAGCGTGACCCCGGGCCCGATCGACGTGCCGAACGTGATCTCGACCCCGGGGTGGAACAGCCGGATGCGGCCGACCCGGCCGATCGACGCCAGCGTCGCCAGCGTGTCGCGGGCCCGGTCGAAGACGACCGCCCGTTCGAACCGCCACCGGTCCGCCAGCCGGGGTCCCGGTCCGGTGTCGATCACTGCGGTGGGACGACGGCGGGCGCGGGGCGGACCGGCCGGACGGGCGACCCGGCGCCTTCCGGTCCGTCGGCCTGGGCGGGCGCCGGTCCCGGGACCGGTCCGCCCGCCGGGACGGCGCCGCTCACCGGGACGGCGCCGCTCACCGGGACGGCGCCGCCCACTGGGACGGCGTCGCCCGCCGGGACCGCGCCGCCCACCACGGGGCCGCCGTCGGGTACGTCCCGCGACACCACCGCGCCCGCGCCGACGGTCCCCGACCGCCCGACCCGGTGACCCCGGGTCACGACCGCCCCCGGCCCGATGGAGGCGCCTTCGCCGAGCGTCACCCCACCTCCCACGCCGGCGCCGGCGAACACCGTCGCGTAGTCGCTCAGCGTGCAGTCGTGCGCGATGCTGGAGCCGGCCCCGATGAAGACCCCCCGCCCGATCCGGACGTTGGTGGTGACGCTGGCCAACGCCGCGACGATGCTGCCGGGCCCGAGGACGACGTCGCCCCCGACCACCGCGCGGGGGTGGATCAGGGTCGCGGCCCGGCGACCGGCGGCCGCCGCCCGTTCGTCGAGGCCGCGGCGCGCGTCGGGGTCGCTGACGCCGATCAGGTAGAGCGCGTCGAGTTCGCTGAGCAGGGTGCTGGCCCCCAGCACCCGGGCCCCGCGGCGGGCCAGCGGGATCCGGTCGGGAGCGCCGTCGTCGAGGAACCCGAGGAACCGGTACGCGGGCCGCACCGCATTGACCGCCTCGACGACGTCGAGGAGTTCACGGCCGTGGCCGCCCGCACCGATGATGACCAGACCGGGGAGCATTGGTTGCACACAGTGACCGTACTCCCAACTTCCGGGACGGCAAGGCGGGTGGCGGAGCCGGTCAGCGCCGCCGCTCGTGGCCGTCGGCGCCGGCGATCAGGCCCTCGTCGGGCGCGCCGGGCTGGGTCGGGAGGACGGACCCGGACCAGGCCGACCGGTGCGGCTCGGTGGTGGGCAGATCGTCGCACCGCCCGAAGTGCCGCAGCGCGACGCGCACCTGGGCGCCGCCGCCGGCCCACGGATCGAGGGTCGCCACGACCTCGGTGTCCAGGGGCGGCACCGGAACCCGGGAGATGAGCGGATGGTCGGGCCGCTCGTCGACCTCGCCCCGCCCGAACAGCTCCTCGTGCAGTTTCTCGCCGGCGGTCAGGCCGGTGTAGACGATCTCGGCCCGCCGGCCCGCGCCGGAGATCAGGCGCCGGGCCACGTCGTCGATCCGGACCGGGTCGCCCATGTCGAGGACCAGCACGTCGCCGGCGGCGCCGATCGCGCCGGCCTGGACGACCAGCTGCACGGCCTCCTGCACGGTCATGAAGTAGCGCGTGATGTCGGGGTGGGTGACGGTGACCGGTCCGCCGGCGGCGATCTGCGCGGTGAACACGGTGAGCACGGAACCCCGGCTGCCCAGCACGTTGCCGAACCGGACGCTCGCGAACGATCCGTCGGCGCCGGCCGCGACGGCGGCGGTCAGCCGCTCGGTGATCCGCTTGGAGTAGCCGAGCACGCTGGCCGGGTTGGCCGCCTTGTCGGTGGAGATGTTGACGAACCGCTCGACGCCGGTCGCCGTGGCGGCCTCCAGGACCGAGAGCGTTCCCCAGACGTTGGTCTTGACCGCCTCGCCGGGGGCGTCCTCGAGGAACACCAGGTGTTTGAGGGCCGCCGCGTGGAACACGACCTGCGGTCGGCGGTCGGCGAACAGCGCCCGGACCAGGTCGACGTCGCGGACGTCGCCGAGCACCGCGGTGGTCGTGCCGTCGTCGCGGGACCGGCCACTGATCGACAGCTGCGTGTTCAGCAGGGCGGACTCGTCCCGGTCGAGCATGATCAGTTCGGCCGGCCGGTAGCGGTGGATCTGCCGGCACAGTTCCGACCCGATGGAACCGCCGGCCCCGGTGACCAGGACCCGTCGAGCGGTGAGATAGCCGGCCACGGCGCCCACGTCGGTTTCGATCTGACGCCGGCCCAGCAGGTCGGGCAGGTCGATGTCACGGATGTCGCCGACCCCGACGCGCCCGTCGACCAGATCGCCGACGGCCGGCAGGACCTTGACCGCGAGCGACGCCGCCTCGGCCAGCCCGGTGATGTCGCGCAGCAGGGTGGCGCCGGCGCTCGGCACCGCGATGAGCAGCGTGCCGGCCCCGGTGGTCCGGGCCACCGTCCGCACCGCGTCCCGCCCGCCGCGGACCCGGACCCCACCGACCTGCAGGTTCCAGGTCGCGGGGTCGTCGTCGAGGATGGCCACCGGGTAGTAGGGACTGTGCGGGGTGCGCTGCATCGACGCGACGATGCGGGCCCCGCCGTCGCCGGCCCCGAAGACGATCAGCGGCTCGGCGGTCACCGGGTCCGGCCGGGAGATGCTCTCGTGGGCCAGTCGCCACGCGTACCGGATCCCGAACAGGGCGGTGACCCCGACGACCCCGCCGATGACGAAGACCGCCGGCCCGACCGGGCGCCCGCCGCCGAGCCCGAGATCGAGCAGGGACACGCCGAGGGTGGTGAGCGTGGCCGCCACGAACACCGCGCGGACCTCTTCAAAGGAGCCGAAGCGGTACCGGCCCAGATAGAGGTGCAGGGCCGTGCCGATGAACCACAGCAGCGCCACCGCCACCGCGCCGACGGCCCAGAACTTGATGCCCCCGTGGCCGTCCAGCTCGAAGCCGTATCGCCCGACCAGCGCGGTCACCAGCCCGAACAGCAGAGCCACGCCGTCGAGGATCATGAGCAGGCCGACCCGTTGGCGCAGCCGGAGCCCCGAGATCCACCGGGCGATCGCCACGGTGCCCACCACCCGCACCCGTCCGTTCACCTTGCGCATCCACATGACGCCACAGCGTAGTGACTACAGAAAGTATCTAGGCAACTACCCATCGAGTATCTTGTGGCCCGACTTATCACCGGAGCGTGACCGGTGGTGACCGGTGAAGGGTGGGACGACGGGTGGAACTACGCGACTACGTCCGGGTGCTGCGGCGGGGATGGCTGTTGGTCGTGATCTTCGCGGCCGTCGGCGCCGGGGCGGCGGCGGCGCAGAGCACCCGGCAGACCCGGATGTACGCCGCCTCGGTCACGATGATCGTCTCGTCTCCGGACAGTGACGCCAGCGCGACCGCGGCCTATCAGGCCAACCTGTTGTCCCAGCAGCGGGTGAAGTCCTACGCCGATCTCGTCGCCAGCGACCGCATCGCCCAGGGCGTGATCACCCAGCTGGGGCTCAACGAGCCGGCCGCGCGCCTGCGCGGCCAGATCAAGGCCCAGGCCGTGCCGGACACGGTGCTGCTGAGCGCCACCGTCACCGACCCGTCGCCGGCCCGCGCCCGCCTGCTGGCCAATGCGGTCGGAGCGGTCTTCTCCACGACGATCGCGCGGATCGACACCCCCGGCGGCCGCAACACCCCCTCGGTCCGGGTGACGGTCTGGGAACAGGCGAAGCTGCCGACCTCCCCGGTGTCACCCAAGCCGGTCCGGGCCATCACCCTCGGGCTGCTCGCCGGCCTGGTCCTGGGGGTCGGCGCGGCCGTCCTGCGCGGTCGGCTCGACACGTCCATCACCACCGAGGACCAGATCCGCGAGGTCACCGGGCTGCCGACCCTGGGTGAGGTCGCCGGGGACGCCGGCGCGGCCCGCCACCCGCTGTTCCTGCACGGCGAGGAACGCTCCCGCCGCGCCGAGGAGTTCCGCCAGCTCCGCACCAACCTGCGGTTCGCCGACATCGATTCGCGGGCCACCTCGATCCTGGTCACCAGCCCGCTGCCCGGCGACGGGAAGACGACGACCAGCTGCAACCTGGCCATCACCAGTGCCCAGACCGGCGCGCGGGTGATCCTGGTCGAAGCCGACCTGCGGCGCCCGTCGTTCGGCCCCTACCTCGGGCTCGAGCCGACCGCCGGACTGACCTCGGTCCTGATCGGCGCGGCCACCCTCGACGACGTGGTGCAGCCGTGGGGCAGTTCCGGCCTGCACGTCCTGTGCAGCGGCCCGGTGCCGCCCAACCCGACCGAGCTGCTCGGCTCGCGCGGGATGTCGACGTTGCTCGCCGACCTGACCGACCGGTATGACCTGGTGATCCTGGACGCGCCGCCGTTGCTGCCGGTCGCCGACGCCTCGGTGCTGGCCGCTGAGGTGGCGGGGGTGCTGGTGGTCGCCCGGGCCGGCCGGACCCGGCGCGACCAGATGGCCCGGGCCGTCGAACGCCTCACCACCGTGGACGCCCGCATCCTCGGGGCGGTGCTCAACATGGTGTCGGTGCGCCGCGTCGGCCGCTACGACTACGACCGCTCCTATTCACAGGTTGCCGAGCACCGGCCGGGCTTCCTCGGCGGTCGCCGCCGGGCCGCGCCCGTGCCCACGCTGGTCGGCGGGGGCGCGGACGAGGGTCCGGGAGCCGACCGCGAGCCGGCGGCGGTCGCCTCGCCGCGCCTCGCGCTCGACGACACGATGTTCCTGCCCGTCGGCGACGGTCACGTCGGTGACGACCCGGCCGGTGACCAGTCGGTGGGTGACCAGTCGGTCGGTGACGACGGGTTCGCCGCCGACGACGACCTCCTCGATCACGACTGGGGCGGCCGCGTGGGCCCGCCGACCGATCCCACCGCTCCGACCGCCCGGCGGCCCGAGCCTCGGACGGGACGCCACGACTCATGACCCCGCCCGGCCCGGCCCCTTCCGGTGATCCTGTTTCGTCCGATGATCCCCATTCGTTCGATGATCCCCATTCGTCCGCTGGTTCCGGCCCCGCTCAACCGGCGGCCCGCTGGAGCCGTAGCCAGCGTGGTCTGCTGATCGGCGCGGTGACCGGCGCGCTGGTCGTGGCCTGCCTGGGCTGGGTGGGTGTGCGCGGCCTGCTGGCCGCGCGGCACCTGGCCGTGGCCCGGAACCAGATCTCGGTGCTGCAGAGTCAGATCCTCGGCGGTCAGACCGGGAGTCCGGCCCAGGTCCGGGCCCGGCGGGGCCGGATCCAGGCCGAGACGCGGGCCGCGCACCGGCTCACGGGGGATCCGGTGTGGTCGGTGCTGGGTGGTATTCCGATCGCCGGCTGCCCGATCGCGAGCGTGTCGTCCATCGCCCGGGTGACCGACGCGCTGACCGCCCGCGCGCTCCCGCCGCTGGCGACGGTCAGCACCGCGCTGCGGCCGTCCGAACTGCGGTCCGGATCGACCGTCAACCTGGCCGCGTTCAACGGCCTGACCGGACCGCTCGACAACGCCCGGACCCAGCTCGCGGCGGTGGTACCGCAGGTCCGGTCCGCGCCGACCTGCGGCCCGGTCGGTCGGTGGCTGGGGCTGGCGGCGGTCCGCAACACCGTGCTGTCCCGCTCTACGACCCTGCTCTCCGACACCGGTCAGGCCGCCCTGGCCGCCCGATTGGCGCCCCCGATGCTGGGCCAGAGCGGCACCCGACGCTATCTGCTGATCGTCACGAACGACGCGGAGTCGCGGGCCAGCGGCGGCATCATCGGCGGCTGGGGGGTGCTCACCGCTTCGCGGGGCCATCTGGACCTGGACGACGTGGCCGGTAACAGCAAGCTGCCGGGCGGGCAGACCCTGCAGCGGGCGGCGGTCCCGTTGCCGGCCGGCCTCATCCCGATGTACGGCGCGCTCGAGCCGACCCGGATCTGGGCGAACGCGAACCTCTCGCCGAACTACCCGACGGTCAACGACTTTTACAGCGCTATGTACAAGGCGGGCGCCGGCCGGTCCGTCGACGGCACGATCAGCGTCGACCCGACGACCCTGGCGTACCTGGTCGCGGCGACCCGACCGGCGGTGCTGGCCGACGGCCAGGTGGTCCGGGCGCAGGACCTGGTGCGGCTTACCGAGTCGACCGTCTACTCGACGATGCCCGACCAGTCGGCCCGGGAGGCGTTCTTCGCGTCGGTCGGTCGGGCGGCGTACCACGCGGTCAGCTCCGGAAGCGGGAGTACCTCGGATGTCCTGTCGGCGCTGGGCCGGGCGGCGGGGGAGGGGCGGTTGCTGATCGCCAGCAACCATCCCGACGAGCAGAAGCTGCTGACCACCACCCCGCTGGGCGGCGCGCTCCCGCGGGGGCCGGGGGCGTACCTCGCCGTGGTCAGCCAGAACGCGGCGGCCAGCAAGCTCGACTACTGGCTGCGCCGGAGCACGGACTACCGCCTGGTCCGGAAGCCCGACGGTTCGGCCGACGTGACGGTGACCGTCCGGATCACCAACGCCGCGCCGGCCGGCCTGCCGTACTACGTGCGGCAACGGCAGGACCCGGGCCGACCGAGCGTCGACAACCCCACCGAGCAGAACGCACTGTCGCTGTCCATCTACACCGGCGTCGGCAGCGACTACACGGGCGGAACGTTGGACGGCCGGCCGGTCGCGTTCGCCGCCGGTCAGGAGGATGGGCACTCCGTCGCGACCACGTACGTGACGGTCAACCGGGGCGCCACGTCGACCGTGGTCCTGCACGTCACCGAGCCGGTGGCCGGGAAGGTCCTCACGGTGCGCCCCCAGCCGATGGTGGAGCCCGAGCGGATCACCGTCCGCGGGATCGGTTCGACCACCGCTTGGCAGTCGGAGCCCGACTACTGATTACTCTCTGTATGGACACGAAGAGTGAGAGTATCTATACTCTGAGTATTCGAACGCATGCTGCGTATGCCTGCTCACCCTAGTCGGGGGTCTTCATGAAGGTCCGCATCCTCGCGGGCGCGCTGCTGACCGGCGGCGTGCTCGTGGCTGGTCCAGCACTCGCCGGGTCGGCGTCCGCGGCGGTTCCGTACCCGCCCACCCAGTGCGCCGGCCTGACCGGCATCCTCAGCGCTTCCGCCCACCTGACCCGGGTCGGCGGGACCGTCACGTTCACGGCCTGCGGCTTCATTCCTGGACGCAGCGTCACCATCGACATCAACGGGACCACGGTGCGGACCGTGATCGTCGCCGGCGACGGCAGCATCTCCTTCACGTTCACGTTCACCCGGCCCTTCATCGGGCTGAGCACGATCCGGGCGGTCGGCCCGGCCCAGAACCCGGACACCACCGCCGGGGCCGCGTTCCGGTCCGGCGAGGTGGCCCGCGTGATCGCGGCCGCCGACCCGACCCGCGTGGTCACCACGACCGTCCGGGTGCTGCCCGCCGCGGTCACCCCGGGTGGCGGGGGCAGCGGCAGCGGCGGCAGCGGCGGCAGCGGCGGCGGCGGGGGCAGCGGTGGTGGCGGCGGTGGTGGCGGTGGTGGCGGCGGGACGGGCACGCTGCCCTTCACCGGCGCCGAGACCGGCGGCCTGGCCGGTCTCGCGATCGCGCTGACCGGCGGGGGTCTCGGACTGCGGATTCTGGCCCGCCGTCGGCGGGCCGCCATGGCCGGCGACGGCATCAAGGAGTAGTCGGTCCCAGAGCGCGCACCGGCCCCTTCCCCCGACCGCGCTGGTCGGGGGACCGGGCCGGTCGGACGTCGAGCCGGTCGGACGTCGGTTTTGGTGGGGGAGCCCGGGCCGGGTCAGGGTTCGTCGTGGGCCCGGGTCGCCGATCCGCGCGGTACCCGTTGGCGCGGACTGAGCGACTGCCATCCGTCAGCCCAGACCGCCACCGGCTCCAGGGCTCCGAGCAGCCGGCGGCCCTGAGCGGTCAACCGGTACTCGCCGGACTCGTCAATATCGATGACGCCGGCTTCGCGCAGCTCGGTGAGGCGCTGCGAGAGCCGGGCCGCCGGTACGTCGAGCCGCTGGGTGAGCGTCCGGAAGGGCAACGGCGTCGTCCGAAGCTCCCAGAACGCGTCCAGCACGTGGCGCCGAGCGAGTAGCTCGATCAGCGAGCCGAGCGCGCCCGGGCCGTCGGAAGCCGTCACCCCGCGGATGGCCGGTCAGACCGCGGGCGGCCGGCCGTGACCGTTCGAGCTGGGCGCGCCGGAGCCCGCGAACGACGCGGAGCCCTCATGTTTTGCACCCCCGGCCGGCCGGTGGGTGACAACCCCGCGGACCTTGGTGGCCACCTGGCCCGCCTGGGCGAACACCAGCCCGGCGGCGCCCTGGACCTCGGGGCGTTCGCTGAAGTCGCGGGCCCAGCGCAGGATCTCGTCGTAGCGCTCGCGGCCCGCGCGGGCCCCCAGCAGGTACCCGACGCCGAAGCCGGCGATCACACTGGGCCGAAAGCGCATCCGTGCCTCCTTGAGGATCCTGGGTCTGGGGTCTTCCTACCCCATCGCCGACCGACCTCGAACCTCAGGTAGTGTTGCAATAGTGGCGCTGAGCGCCCGGTCCCGCGTAGCTCAATTGGCAGAGCAGCCGGCTGTTAACCGGCAGGTTACTGGTTCGAGTCCAGTCGCGGGAGCATTCGTCCAGGTCAGAGCGATTCCTCCTCGGCCGCGACCTGTGTCAGAGCCATTTTAGTACCATGATCCACATTGTGGGTCCGGGGTCGACGGCTGGTTGCCCCCTCCCGCGAGCCGATGGGGGCGGGCCGGCGGGCGGCGGGGACAGGGCCGATCTTGACAGTTGGGCATGGCGGTCTCCGGGTGCTCGGCGAGGACCTCTGATGGGGTGATCCAGCGTGGCGCCGGGCCGGCGGAGCCCTGTGTAGGGACACGCGATGGCGCGCCCTCTGCTTCGGACGTTGTTCGGCTGAGAAATCCAGTTGGGAATGGGCAAAGGTCGGATCACAAGGGCGCCACCGCCTACAGTCCTTCTCTTCATGGGTCGGATCGGCCGATACAGTGGCGTCGCTGGTCGCCATTCGGCGATCAGTCACCTTCGCGCCGAGTGGCAAGCCATGCGGTGACGTCGTCGGACTTGAACCTTACGTATTTGCCGATGCGGTATCCGGGTGGTCCGTAGTTCGTCTGCCGCCGTTTATAGATAGTTGCGACGGGGACGCCTAGATAGGCGGCGAGTTCGCTGGTTGTCCACAATGAGTTGCGGGCGACCGACGATGGCTGGTCTCCGATTCCCTGCCCCTTGGAGGAACCTCCCACAGCTAGTCCTTTCGCCGGCAACGGGTTGGGTGACGCGTGCGCCGGGGCGCTCATGGGCCGAAGTCCGGTAGATCGAAGTCCGGGCCGAAGTCAATGTCGTATTCGGGGTTCAGATCCGCTGGTTTGCTCACAGTCAGAGGTCCGGGCGGGTCGGGGTCGTTCTCCGGGTCCAGGGGCCGGAGGTCGGCGGCGGTGAGCGCGAGGTGGTGGATGAGGTCCGGGTCCGGGAATCGGGCCGCGATGGCGACGGCCCGGCTGGGCGGGTCGGGGATTGCATAGCCGGTGAAGTGTTCGATGGCGTGGCGGGACGCGGCACCCAGGTAAGCCCCGGTCGGATCGATGGTTCGCGGATCTGTGGGAAAGCGATCCGGCGGGGTGGTCCGCTGCGGATGGCCGTCATCGGGTCCGTGCTGGGCGACGATGGCGGCGAGGGCGTCGGGGTCGCCGCGGGCGAGTCGTCGGCGGGTGTCGTCGGTCCAGCCGGTGTCTATGGCGCGGTGGATGATTTCGCGACGGCCGTGTTCCTCGGCGTCGCCGAGGAGCCAGCCGGCGCGGTCGCAGGCGGCCTTGAGGGCCTGGTCGGTGAGGTCGACGGAGGTGTCGGGGACGGGGAGGCCGCGGACGGCGGCGCGAACCGCGCCCACGGTCAGGTGGGTGGGCCCGACCGCGGCCAGTTCCCGGGCGAGGGCCGGATGGGTGAGGTCCACGACGCCGATGGCACGGCCGAGGTGGTCGGTGCTGCGCAGGTCGCCGTGCTCGATCCAGTTCCGCCCGATTTGCGCGGCGACGATGAGGGTGTCGAGGCGGTCGAGGGCGTCGCCGACGGCGTCCCAGCCGATGAGGTCGTCGTGGTTCGGGATGACGCGGGCCGCCGGTCCGTGGGAGAGGGCTGGGATGGTGAGCATGGTGGTCGCGTCGAGGCCGTTGGCGAGGCCGTTGGCCAGGATCCAGAGCCGGGGTAGGTCGGGTGGGCTGCGGCCGATGAGGTCGCGGAGGCCGATGGTGGCGAATCGGGCTTCCACCGCGAGGGGGAGGTTCGCGCCGGCGAGGGCGTTGAGGCGGGGATTACCAGGGAGGTTCGGGTTCGGTGGCGGCCCGGCTTCAGCGATCTGATCGCCGAAGTGCATGGCGGTGAGCGTGAGGCTGACGCTGTCGAGGCCGTGGTCGACCGCGACCCGGTGCAGGATGCGGGCCTGGATGCTGAGCGGCTGTCCGGCGACTGAAATGGAGAGGCCGCCCAGGGCGGCGGTCAGTTTGGCGATCGGTGCGCGGACGGGGCGGTTTTCCTCGGTGTGCTGGCGCAGCTGTCCGGCGATGTCGTTGGTCAGGTGGGGGCTGGCTGGCCGCCAGTGCGGGGAGT
>JAMFSN010000065.1 GCA_026225295.1 Frankia alni | reverse complement strand
GTCCGCATCTGCTCGCGCAGACGCCGCCGGACCCGATTGCGGACGACGGCGTTGCCGACCTTGCGCCCGACGACAAAGCCGGCCCGCGGCTCACCACCAGCGAGAGCAGGACCGTCCGTTACCCGGGTCCGCTCACCGCTACCGCCGTTGACCCGCAGATGCACGACGATCGGACCACGGGTGATACGCCGACCACTGCGCGTCACTGACTTATGTTCCGCCGGAGTCCGTACGCGGGACCGGGCGGGAAGCACGGGAACGGTCGGCTTGCTCAGCCCGGATCAGGCTGAGAGCTTGCCGCGGCCCTTGGCGCGGCGCGACGAGAGAATGGACCGCCCGGCGCGGGTCCGCATCCGCAGGCGAAAGCCATGCGTACGGGCCCGACGGCGGTTGTTCGGCTGGAAGGTGCGCTTGCTCACGGTTGTCTCCGACCAGAGTCGAGTTCAGGATCAGGCGGCCGGACCACAGACGTGCAAATGTCGTGCTGCCGCCGCAGCTATAGAGAGCCTACCAAGATCGACCGACGGTCCTCCCGCCTCACTGCCGGCACGTGGATAAACGACCGCGGCCGGGCGCAGGTTCCACCGCCGGCCCGCCGACGCCGCGCCCGCCGCGCCGGGCGCACGCCCGGGAGGTCGACGCAGCCGGGCGTGCGCTGCTAGCGTCCACTCACCGGACCTTCCCCGCGTCATGTCCCGACCGTCGCCGTAGCGCCCTGGCGAACGATCGTCGTGAGGCCGTCCGGCCAGCGCGTCGCTCGACCTCCGCACGCCACCGGTCGCCCCGCACCACCCGCCGCCCCCGGCCCGGCACCTCCACCGAAGCACCTCCACCGCGGCACCCCCCACAACCGCACCGGCACGCTGCCGCACCTGCGCACACCGGACATCGGGCCCTCGATCCGTCCACGCTCACCCGATGCCCCGGCCGCCGGGCCCGGCCTCGTCGCGATGGTCGCCGGACGGTCCCGGGGCCCCCGGCCGACGTCTGTACACAGCTTGTGGACGACGATGTGGAGAACCCGGGTGCGGCTCGACGGGACGGCCGGCCGCACGCGGGCTCCAGCGACGAACGACCTACGTAACCAGGCACGGCCGGGACGGGAGCGAACGTGGCTGATCTGAGCGCGACCCATGGATCCGGAACCCCGGAGACGCCAGATCTGTCGGCCGTCTGGGAACGGACCATCGCCGGGATGGCCGACAACTCACTGTCAGCCCAGCAGCGGGCCTGGCTCCGGCTGACCCGCCCGCTCGGGCTCGTGCAGGACACGGCGCTGCTCGCCGCGCCGAACGAGTTCACCAAGGATCTGCTCGACAGCCGGCTGCGACCGTTCCTGTCCACTGCCCTGTCGGCCGCCCTCGGCCGGGAGATCCGGGTGGCGGTCACGGTCGAGCACACGCCCGACCCGGAACCGATGACTGGGCCGATCATCCTGCCCGAGCAGTCCTTCCCCGGCCCCGGGGAGACCAGCTCGCCCAGCTCGGCGGCCCGGCTGGCCGCCGGTCTGGGGCGCGACCCCGCGACCCGCCCGGCCGAGCCGGCCCGGCTGAACCCCCGCTACGTCTTCGAGACATTCGTGATCGGCGACAGCAACCGTTTCCCGCACGCCGCCGCCGTGGCGGTCGCGGAGGCGCCGGCCAAGGCGTACAACCCGCTGTTCATTTACGGCGACTCGGGGCTGGGCAAAACCCACCTGCTGCACGCGATCGGGCATTACACGCTGAAGCTCTACCCGGAGACCCGGATCCGGTACGTGAGCTCCGAGGAGTTCACCAACGACTTCATCAACTCGATCCGGGACGACCGGCAGCAGGCGTTCCAGCGCCGGTACCGGGACGTCGACGTGATCCTGGTCGACGACATCCAGTTCCTGGAGAACAAGGAACGGACGCAGGAGGAGTTCTTCCACACCTTCAACGTCCTGCACGACACCGAGAAGCAGATCGTCATCACCTCCGACCGGTCCCCCAAGCAGCTCTCGGCGCTCGAGGACCGGCTGCGCAGCCGGTTCGAGTGGGGTCTGATCACCGACGTCACGCCCCCGGACCTGGAGACGCGGATCGCGATCCTGTCCAAGAAGGCCGCCATCGAACGCCTGCCGGTCCCGCCGGACGTCCTGGAATACATCGCCACCCACATCGAGCGGAACATCCGCGAGCTGGAGGGCGCGCTGATCCGGGTGGCCGCGTTCGCGAGCCTCAACAAGAGCAGCGTCGACAGCAAGCTGGCCGAGATCGTCCTGCGCGACCTCATCCCGGACGCCGCCCATCCCGAGATCACCGCGGCCACGATCATGAACGCGACGGCGTCGTACTTCGGCGTCTCAATGGAGGACCTGTGCGGATCCTCGCGCAGCCGGGTCCTGGTCACCGCCCGCCAGATCGCCATGTACCTGTGCCGGGAACTCACGGATCTGTCGCTGCCCAAGATCGGCCAGCACTTCGGCAACCGGGATCACACCACGGTCATGCACGCCGACCGGAAGATCCGCGGGCTGATGGCCGAGCGGCGGGCGATCTACAACCAGGTCACCGAGCTCACCAACCGAATTCGGGCACAGGCTCGGCAATCGTGAGCCACCTGACAGTTCGTGCACAGCTTGTGGATAACACTGTGGACGGCGGTGGACTACCTCGGGAAGACCTGGGGAGAGCCGGGGGACGGGCGGGGGACAGCGATCCGTCATCCACCGGTCGTCCCTGTGGAACACGGTCTCGACCCACAGGCCCGGTGGGCGACGGCAGCCGTGGTGACCTGCGGAAACGCGAGTTGTCCCCATCGTCCACCGGGCCTATGAAGACGACGTACTTCAGTATTTCCTCGAAAGACAAAAACCAGAACCAGGGCCTGGGGACGACCGGGGCGCTCGGCCTCGCCGACGCGACCGGGCGCAGACGAACCGGTGAACCAGGTGGTTCCGTGAACCACCCCTCACCGGCACCGGCCACCGGAGTCGGGACAGTCGACCTGTCGGGACAGACTTGTCGGGACAACGGACGACAGTCCCGAGCCACCGGGCTGGACGTGGGTACCCCGCCGTCGGGGTGCTCTGACGGCGGTGCGAGCCTGGGAGACCGGCAGTGCCCGCAGGGCCGTCGGTCAGCGCGCGACAGGGAGGGCGAGGCATGAAATTCCGGGTCGAACGCGACGAGTTCACGGACGCGGTCGCGTGGACCGCCCGTACCCTGCCCACCCGTCCGACGTCCCAGCTGCAGGTGCTCACCGGCCTGCTGCTCGACGCGACCGAGGACGGACTGACCCTCGCGGCCTTCGACTACGAGGTCGCGGCCAAGAGCAGCCTGACGGCCGTGGTCACCGAACCGGGACGGACGCTGGTTTCCGGACGGCTGCTGGCCGAGATCACCCGGGCTCTGCCGGCGGCGCCCGTCGAGCTGGCCACCGAGGGCAGCCGGGTCGTGCTGACCTGCGGGAGTGCCCGTTTCACCCTGCCGACCCTGCCCGTCGAGGACTATCCGGCTCTGCCGCCGTTGCCGCCCGTCACCGGCCACCTGGAGAGCGCCGCGTTCGCCGCGGCCGTGTCCCAGGTGGCCATCGCGTCCGGCCGGGACGACATGCTTCCGGTGCTGACCGGCGTACGGGTCGAGATCGACGGCGAGCGGGTCACGCTGGCCGCTACCGACCGCTACCGGCTCGCCGTCCGGGAACTGCGCTGGCGCCCCACCGATCCCGAGGTCACCGGCACCGCGCTGATTCCGGCCCGGACGCTTGCTGATACCGCGAAGGCGCTGGCCAGCGCTGGCGTCGAGGTGGCCGTGTCGCTCGGGACCGGCGCGTCGGGCGAATCGCTGGCCGGGTTCTCCGGGGGTGGTCGCCAGACCACGACGCGGCTCGTCGAGGGGCAGTTCCCGCCCTACCGCAAGCTGCTGCCCGATTCGTCGCCGCTGGCCGCCGAGGTCGAGATCGGCCCGCTGGCCGAGGCCGTCAAGCGCGTCGCCCTGGTCGCGGCCCGGATGGCGCCGGTGCAGCTGTCGTTCTCGGGCGACCTGCTGACTCTGGACGCCGGCACCGGCGGGGAGGCCCAGGCGTCGGAGTCGCTGCCGGTCAGCTACGACGGGCCCGAACTGTCGGTGGCCTTCAATCCGCAGTACCTGCTGGACGGGATCGGGGCGCTCGAGTCCGACACGGTGCGGATCGGCTTCTTCAGCGCCACCGACCCGGCCGAGAGTGCCCGGAAGCCGGCCGAGCTGACCGGCAAGTCGTCCGACGAGAGTCGGGCGGACTACCGCTACATGCTCATGCCGGTCCGCGTCTCCGGTTGACGATCGGGAGCGCGCCGCCGACGTGCATGTGACCCACCTGTCCCTGACCGATTTCCGCTCGTATCCCGCGCTGGAGCTGGTTCTCGAACCGGGGGTCACGACCTTTACCGGCGCGAACGGGCAGGGCAAGACCAACCTCGTCGAGGCGGTGGGCTACGTGTCGACCCTGGCCAGCCACCGGGTCGCCAGCGACGCGCCGCTGGTGCGGGCCGGGGCCGCGCGGGCGGTGGTCCGGTCGCGGATCGTCCGCGACGACCGGGCCGCGCTCATCGAGCTGGAAATTGTGCCGGGCAAGGCGAACCGGGCCCGGCTGAACCGGTCGGCGGTGGGCCGCCCCCGCGACATCCTCGGGATCCTCGCCACGGTTCTTTTCGCGCCGGAGGACCTCGCCCTGGTCAAGGGCGATCCCGGCGAGCGGCGCCGGTTCCTCGACGATCTGCTGGTCGCGCGGGCGCCGCGGTTCGCCGCGGTGCGGGCCGACTACGAACGGGTCCTCAAACAGCGCTCGATGCTGCTCAAGACGGCCGGGGCGGCCCGGCGGGGCGGCGGCGCGGGCGACCTGCGGACGCTCGACGTGTGGGACGGGCATCTGGTCCAGCACGGGGTGGAGCTGCTGGCCGCCCGCCTCGATCTGGTGGAGGCGTTGCGGCCCCGCGTCACGGCGGCGTACGCGGCGGTCGCCGCCGAGCCGGGCACTCCGGTGGCCGGCACTGCGGTGGCCGGCGCCGCGGATTCCGGCGCTGGGGGTCCCGATTCGGAGACCGCCGATTCGGCCGTCCCGGCCCCGGTGGCCGGCGCGCCGTCCGACCCCGGTCGGGTCGCCGCGGCCGCCTCCCCGCCGGGGTCGGCGGCGAACGGGTCGGCGAACGGGTCGGCGAACGGGTCGACCGACGGCCGACCGCCGGGGGTGGGCCCGTCGGTGGCCGGGATGACCTACCGCTGTTCGTTCCCGCTGCCGGTCCCCCCGCGGCCGGCGGGCGAGGCCGGCGGACCCGTCCCCGACGCCGTCCGACCGTCGGCCGAGGCGCTCGCCGAGGCGATGTTCGCCGAGCTGGCCCGCGTCCGTAAGCAGGAAATCGATCGGGGCGTGACGTTGGTCGGGCCCCACCGCGACGACCTCGAGCTGCGGATCGGCGAGCTGCCGGCCCGGGGCTACGCGAGCCACGGTGAATCCTGGTCGTACGCGCTGGCTCTGCGCCTGGCCTCCTTCGGGCTGTTGACCGACGACGGGCGGGAGCCGGTTCTGCTGCTCGACGACGTCTTCGCCGAACTCGACGGTTCGCGCCGGGACCGGCTCGCGGAGCTGGTCGCGCCGGCCGAGCAGGTGCTGGTGACCGCGGCGGTCGAGGCGGACGTGCCGGCCGCGCTGGCCGGTGCGCACTACCGCGTGGCCGGGGGGACGGTGACCCGTGCCGGATGAGCCGCGTCGGCCCCGGACTCCCGACCGCCGGGCCGACCTCCCACCGGCCGGAGCGGATGACGAGCGCACCGGCCCGGACCAGCCGCCCGGCGCCCGCGCCGGCTCCGACCCGCGGCGTCCGGACCGGGACGCCGGTCCCGAGACGTCCGCTGTCCCCGAGCCACGAACCACCGGTGACCGGCGGGGTGCCGACCTGGCCCGACAGATTCTGGCCCGGGCCAAGGAGGACGCCCGGGTCAAGGCGTCCGGCCGGGCCCGGTCGGCGCGCGGCGCGGCCCGCGGCCGGGACGACGCTCCCGGGACCAGCGCGGCCGGGTCGTCGGACGTTCCGCGCCGGCCGCGGCTGCCCGGCATCGCCGCCCCGGGCCGGGACTGGGTCGACCCGATGCGCTTCGGGTCATCGATCCAGCGGTTGCTCGCCGACCGGGGCTGGAAGGCCGAGGCCACCTCCGCGTCGGTCCTGGCCCGCTGGGACGCGATCGTCGGGCCCGAGATCGCCTCCCGCTGCGAACCGGTCTCCTTCCGCGACGGCGAACTCGTGATCGCGGCCGAGTCGACGGCCTGGGCGACGCAGCTGCGGCTGCTGTCCGGGCAGTTGCAGGCGACCCTGCGCAAGGAGCTCGGTGCCGGCGTGGTGAGGCGCCTGGTGGTGCGGGGGCCGACCGGGCCGACCTGGAAGCACGGCCGGCTGCGGGCCCCGGGCGGGCGCGGCCCTCGCGACACCTACGGCTGAACCGCCGATCCGCTGCGGCGCGGCCGGTTGTCCACCGGTGGACAACCGGCGGCCCCGCTGTCCTCGCGCACGCCTTTCGGACCATCCACCGGTGGACGCCCGCGCAACGCGGCCCCTTATCCACCGGTGGAACCCGGCGTGGGCCGGGTCCCGGACGAGCGACGGTGGTGCCGACCGGAGCATCGAACGCCTCAGGCGGCGCCAGCGACACGAGCCCGCGCTCTCCGCGTGGGGGTATTCACCAGGGCGCCACGCGGGCGGCTGTGCGTACGTCAGGGCGCTCCCTGCGGTACCTACGCGCGCTGTACGGGTAGGATGAAGAGGTTCCTCGGAGACCTCCGGCGCCTCACGTCGCCCTGGGGGCCGGGTCCGCCCTCCGGCGGCGGGCCGGCCCCGCGCGGCCGCGCGAGGCTTGGCGTTCGGTCGAGGTGCCCAGTCGTACACCGCACGAAGCGAGGGGAACCAGCGCGTGGCCTATGACGCCAGTTCGATCACCGTCCTCGAGGGTCTCGAGGCGGTCCGCAAGCGCCCGGGTATGTACATCGGTTCCACGGGCGAACGCGGCCTCCACCACCTGGTGTACGAGGTCGTCGACAATGCGGTCGACGAGGCGCTGGCCGGCTACGCCGACACGATCCTGGTGACCCTGCTCGCCGACGGCGGCGTCCGCGTCGTCGACAACGGACGCGGCATCCCGGTCGGAATGCATCCGGTGGAGAAGCGCCCCGCCGTCGAGGTCGTGCTGACCACTCTGCACGCCGGTGGCAAGTTTGACGGCCAGTCCTACGCGGTCTCCGGCGGCCTGCACGGCGTCGGCGTGTCCGTCGTGAACGCCCTGTCGACCCGCCTCGAGGTCGAGATCATGACGGATGGTTTCACGTGGAACCAGCCGTATGTCGCCTCCCGGCCGGCCGCCAAGCTGGCCAAGGGGGCCCCGACCAAGAAGACCGGCACGACCGTCACCTTCTGGGCCGACCCCGAGATCTTCGAGACGACGAACTACTCCTTCGAGACGCTGTCGCGGCGCATGCAGGAGATGGCGTTCCTCAACAAGGGCCTGTCGATCAGCCTTCGGGACGAGCGGGTCGAAGGTGAAGCCGAACCGCGGGAGGTCCGCTTTCACTACGAGGGCGGCATCGTCGACTTCGTGATCCACCTGAACGCGACGAAGGACCCGATCCACCGGTCGGTCATCTCGCTCGAGGCCAAGGGCACCGGCATCGAGGCCGAGGTCGCGATGCAGTGGAACGCCGGCTACTCCGAGTCGGTCTACACCTTCGCCAACACCATCAACACCCACGAGGGTGGCACCCACGAGGAAGGCTTCCGCGCGGCGTTGACCAGCGCGGTGAACGCCTACGCGAAGGACCAGAACCTGCTCAAGCCGGTCAAGGCCGGCAGCAAGAACACCGATGACCGCCTGCAGGGTGACGACATCCGCGAGGGCCTCACCGCGATCATCTCGGTCAAGCTCGCCCAGCCCCAGTTCGAGGGCCAGACCAAGACCAAGCTCGGCAACACCGAGGCCAAGAAGTTCGTCCAGGAAATGTGCTACTCGGCGCTCAAGGACTGGCTCGAGGTCAACCGCACCGAGGCGCGCTCGATCGTCAACAAGTCGATGGACGCCCAGCGGGCCCGCATCGCCGCCCGCCAGGCTCGGGACCTCACCCGGCGCAAGGGCCTGCTCAGCGGCACCGGCCTGCCGGGCAAGCTGGCCGACTGCCAGTACACCGACCCGGAACGCTGCGAGGTGTACGTGGTGGAGGGCGACTCGGCCGGCGGCTCGGCCAAGGGTGGCCGGGACTCGAAGTTCCAGGCGATCCTGCCCCTGCGCGGCAAGATCCTGAACGTCGAGAAGGCCCGGATCGACCGCGTCCTCAAGAACACCGAGGTCCAGGCGATGATCCAGGCCCTCGGGACCGGGATCCACGACGACTTCGACATCGACAAGCTGCGTTATCACAAGATCGTGCTGATGGCCGACGCCGACGTCGACGGCCAGCACATCCGGACTCTCCTGCTCACCTTGTTGTTCCGGTTCATGCGCCCGCTGGTCGAGGCCGGTCACGTGTTCCTCGCGCAACCGCCGCTCTACAAGATCAAGTGGGGCCGGGAGGACTGGCAGTACGCCTACTCCGACCGCGAGCGCGACGGCCTGATCCAGGCCGGCACCGCGGCCGGCCGCAAACTGCCCCGGGACGCGATCCAGCGGTTCAAGGGTCTCGGTGAGATGAACGCGACCGAGCTGTGGGACACGACCATGGACCCCGACCGCCGCATCCTGCTCCAGGTCACCCTGGACGACGCCGCCGTGGCGGACGAACTGTTCAGCGTCCTCATGGGTGAAGACGTCGAGGCCCGGCGCTCGTTCATCCAACGCAACGCGAAGGACGTGCGCTTCCTCGACATCTAGGCCGCGCCGCGCGGGCCGGTGGCCGCTGGTGATCCCGGCGGTGCGGCCCGCACCCCGCACCCCCGCCCCGGGGCCGGACGTCGTTCGCGCCCAGGGAAACCGCTGACCCTCTCCCTACCCGCCACCTTCCGGAAGGACCCGCGTGGTCGACGTCCTGCCCCCGCCCCCCGGCGACCGGGTCGAACCCATCGGCATCGAAGTCGAGATGCAGCGCTCGTATCTCGACTATGCGATGTCCGTCATCGTCGGTCGGGCGCTCCCCGAGATCCGCGATGGGCTCAAGCCGGTCCACCGTCGCGTGCTGTACGCGATGTTCGACGGCGGCTACCGCCCGGACCGCGGGTACTTCAAGTGCTCGCGCGTCGTCGGTGAGGTGATGGGTAACTATCACCCGCACGGTGACACCTCGATTTACGACACCCTGGTGCGCCTGGCCCAGCCGTGGTCGATGCGGTACCCGCTCGTCGACGGCAACGGCAACTTCGGCTCGCCGGGCAACGACCCGCCGGCCGCGATGCGGTACACCGAGGCGCGGATGGCCGCCCTCGCGATGGAGATGCTGCGCGACATCGACCAGGACACGGTCGATTTCGCCCCGAACTACGACGGCCGGTCGTCCGAGCCGCTCGTCCTGCCGTCGCGGTTCCCGAACCTGCTGGTCAACGGGGCGGGCGGGATCGCGGTCGGGATGGCGACGAACATCCCGCCGCACAACCTGCGGGAAGTGGCCGACGGGGTCCAGTGGGCGCTGAAGAACCCGGAGGCGACCGACGAGGAACTCCTCGAGGCGCTGTTGGAGCGCATCAAGGGTCCGGACTTCCCCACGCACGGCCTGATCGTCGGCCGGCAGGGCATCCAGGATGCCTACCGCACCGGTCGCGGCAGCATCCGGATGCGCGCGGTCGTGCAGGTCGAGGAGAACAAGGGGCGGGCCCAGCTCGTCGTCACCGAGCTGCCGTTCCAGGTCAACCCGGACAACGTCGCCGAGAAGATCGCCGAGCTGGTCCGCGACAACCGGGTCACCGGGATCTCGGATGTGCGCGACGAATCGTCGGCCCGGACCGGGCAGCGGCTGATCATCGACCTCAAGCGCGACGCGGTCGCCAAGGTCGTGCTCAACAACCTCTACAAGCACACCCAGCTGCAGGACACGTTCGGCGCGAACATGCTGGCCATCGTCGACGGGGTACCACGAACCCTGCGCCTCGATCAGTTCGTCCGCTACTACGTCGAGCACCAGGTCGACGTCATCGTCCGGCGCACCCGGTTCCAGCTCCGCAAGGCCCGCGAGCGGCTGCACGTGCTCGAAGGTCTGCTGGTCGCCCTCGATCACCTCGACGAGGTCATCAACCTGATCCGGCAGGCCGAGTCGGCCGAAGCGGCCCGCGGCCAGTTGATGGAGCGGTTCTCGCTGTCCGAGATCCAGGCCACCGCGATCCTCGACATGCAGCTGCGCCGCCTGGCCGCGCTCGAGCGGCAGCGGATCATCGACGAGGCCGCCGAGCTGCGGTCGAAGATCGACGAGCTCGAGGCGATCCTGGCTTCGCCGGCCCGGCAGCGGGAAATCATCGGTGAGGAGCTCACCGAGGTCGTCGACAAGTTCGGCGACGAGCGCCGGACGCGGATCGTGCCCTTCGAGGGCGACATGTCCATCGAGGACCTGATCGCTCAGGAGGACGTCGTCGTCACCGTGACCCGGGGTGGCTACGCGAAGCGGACGAAGACCGATCTCTACCGGTCCCAGAAGCGGGGCGGTAAGGGAATCCAGGGCGCGGCTCTGCGCGAGGACGACATCGTCGAGCACTTCTTCGTGACGACCACCCACCACTGGCTGCTGTTCTTCACCAACAAGGGCCGGGTCTACCGGGCCAAGGCGCACGAGCTGCCCGAGCAGGCCCGTTCGGCCAAGGGCCAGCACGTCGCGAACATCCTCGCGTTCAGCCAGGACGAGCGGATCGCCGAGGTGATGGCGATCTCGGACTACGACCTGGCGTCCTACCTGGTGCTGGCCACCCGCAAGGGGCTGACCAAGAAGACCGCGCTGACCGACTTCGACTCCAACCGGGCCGGCGGCCTGGTGGCGATCAATCTGCGCGAGGACGACGAGCTGATCGCGGCGAAGCTGGTCTCCGCCCAGGACGACCTGCTGCTCATCAGCCGGCGGGCCCAGTCGATCCGGTTCCACGCCGACGACGAGCAGCTCCGCCCGATGGGCCGGGCCACCTCGGGGGTCATCGGGATGCGGTTCGACACCTCCGACGAACTGCTCGCGATGGAGGTCGTGCAGCCCGGCGCCGACGTGGACGTGCTGGTCGCGACGGCCGGCGGGTACGCGAAGCGGACGAATGTCGAGGAGTACCCGGTCCAGGGGCGCGGCGGGAAGGGCGTCCTGACCGCCAAAATCGTCTCGACCCGGGGTGGTCTGGTCGGCGCGTTGGTAGTGAAGCCGGAGGACCAGCTCTACGCGATCGCGTCCAACGGCGGTGTACTGCGTACCGTTGCTCGTGACGTTCGGCGCGCGCAGCGCCAGACGATGGGTGTAAGACTCATCGACTTGGGACCCGGTGTTCAGGTTGTCGGCGTCGCGCGCAATGCTGAGGAAGACGACAACCAGGGCAACGGAACCGCAACCGATCCCGGCGGAACGCTCTCCGGCGGGCCGACGACCTGACGAGCGGAGTAAAGCGTGAGCGACAGCCAGGGGGGCCGGCCGGGTGAGCCTCCGGCCTATCGCGGCGCTCCTGCGCGCGGACGTACGCGGGCCGTCGACGAGGAGCCGGACGCTCCGGCGCCCGGCGAGCCGGGCGGAGCGCCGCGCCGAACCGGTCGCGCGCCGGGTGGTGTCGGGGGTTCGGGGGCCGGCGCCGCTCCCGGTCGGGTGAGCAGCGCCGGTGCCAACGGGAACGGCGCCGGGGCGCCCCCGCCGGCCGGTCGCCGACCGCCGGCGGACAGCACCACGGTTACGCCCCGGCCGGACATCCGGCCCGATGGCGGTCGTCCGGATGGCGGTCGTCCCGAGGCTGGTCGTCCCGACCCGTCCCGGCGGCCAGAGAGCACGCGTCGTCCCGATTCCGGGTCCCGACCGTCGGCGGCGGCCGGAACGGGCCGTAACCGGCCCTTCGTTCCGGGTGGCACGCCGACCGAGCCGCAGGTTCGCGACGCGGATGGTGACGGCCGGGTCGGTTCCGACAGCCGGGGTTCCGACAGCCGGGGCGCCGCACCCGCCCGCTCCGACCCGCGCCGCCCCGGCCGTGACGGGGCCACCGGTCGGGAGGCCGGACCGCCCCGCGAGGGAAACCCGGGCCGGGACAGCGCCGGGGGCCGCGAGCCGGCCGCCCCGCGGCCCGGTTACGTCATGCCCGATGCCACCACCCGGATGGACAAGCCGGTCCGCACGGCTCCGCCGGCCGGAGCGGGCGCCCCCGGTCCGGTTCCGGCCGGGATGGCCGCCCCGGTCCCGGCGCCGTCGCCCCGCGAACGACCGACCCGGTCCGGCGGCGGGGTTCCGCCGGCCGGCGGCGGGCCGGCCCCGGCCACCGCGGCCATGCCGGCCGCCGGTCCGGCCACGTCGCAGCTACCGCCGGCCACGTCCGGCTACGCGCGGCCGGATCGCGGCGAGCGGGATCGCGGCGAGCGGGAGCGGGACCTGGGCACCGGGCCCGTTCCCCGTTCCGCCGGAGGCCTCAGCCGCCGGGCCCGGCTCAAGGTCGCGCACATCAACCCGCTCTCGGCGCTGCGGCTGTCGTTCGTTTTCTCGCTGTGTGTCTTCGTCGTGCTGGTCGTGGCGGCCGCCGTGCTGTGGGGGGTGCTCGACTCGATCGGGGTCTTCAACAGCATCGTCAAGGCCACCGACACGCTCACCGACAAGAGCAGCGGCGGGGCCCGGGCCTGGCTGTCGTTCAGCCGGGTGATGGAGCTGGCCCTGCTGATCGGCGCGATCAACGTGATCCTCATGACCGCGCTCTCGACGTTGGGCGCGCTCCTCTACAACGTGTGTTCCGAGATGATCGGCGGCGTCGAGGTGACCCTCAGCGAGCAGTAGGAGCACTCCCCCCGCTCCAGCGGTGGAGGGAGTGCTCCCGGGGTCGGCGTCGGACCGGGCTGGTTCAGCCGGTGCTCGGGTCGGTGGCCGCTTCGACGCGGCCCGAGCGGACCGCTTCGACCAGGGCCGCGTGGTCGGCCTCGTTCTGATCGGCGTAGGCCTCGGCAAACCGTGTCATCGCCCGCGCGAAGCCGTGGCCCTTGCCCAGGTAGGCCGCGATGGCGATGCGGTCCCCGGAGCGGGCGTGGGCCCGGGCCAGGGTCGCGCCGCACAGGGTGCCGAACGCCCCCATCCCGATCGGGCGCATCTCCTCGGCGACCACGACGGCCTTCCAGTCCCGCAGCTGGCGCACGTAGAAGTCCCGGGGCTGGGCATCGAGTCCGGTCACCCGCTGCCAGCCCAGGAAGATGTCGCTCGCCGCCTGCATGAGCCGCTGCCCGGCCACGACCCGCAACCCGCTGTTGCGGTATTCGCTGGGCGGCAGATGGTCCTCGAGGACGGACGGGCCGGCCTCCTTGAACTGGATGATCAGCGGATCGTCCTGGTCCCGGCCGATGAGCAGCCCGACCCAGCAGCGGGTGCCGACGCTGCCGACCCCGACCACCTTGCGGGCCACGTCAACCAGCCGGTACCGCTTGAGCAGCACCTGGCGGTCCGTTTCCAGCGTCTCGCTGTAACTGTCGACCACGCTGGACAGCAGCCGCATCAGGGCGTCGCTTTCGCTGCTGGCCAGCAGGTCGGAGATCCGGACGATCAGCGGCGGATCGGACCGGAACCGCGGTTCGCCGTCGACCACCTCGGTCAACTTGGCCGAGGCCTGCAGGTTGTCCCGGCCGCGGGCCTGGCGGATGGTCTTCGACACCTTGCGTTGCCCGGTGCGGTCGAGCATCGTCCCGCCGTACTCGACGAGCAGCTGATCGACGTCGGCGTGGGCGTACCAGACGTCCAGCTCCGTCATTGCGGCGTACCTGGCCATCCACTCCTGGTACGAGTGCACCGTCCGCTCGACGATCTCCCGCCGGATCGGGCGGGAGAATCCGTTGCCCCGGGCCGCGATCACCAGGCTGGCCGCCAGTCGCTTGAGGTCCCATTCCCACGGGCCGGGCAGCGTCTCGTCGAAGTCGTTGATGTCGAACATCAGGTGTCGCTCGGGCGATCCGAGCAGCCGGAAGTTCAGCATGTGGGCGTCGCCGCAGAGCTGGACGTTGATCCCGGAACGGGGGGTGCCGGCCAGGTCCGACGCCATGATCGCGGCCGCGCCCCGGTAGAAGCGGAACGGCGACTCGATCATCCGCTGGTAGCGGATCGGCACCAGATCGGGCACCCGTTCCCGCGACTGGGCCTCGATGAGGTCGACCGGGTCGGGGCGGTTGGCCCGGGGCTGGTAGTCGCCGTGCGACGACCGGGACGCGCGGGACCGGGCCTGCCGGCCGCGTTCGGCGCGTTCCCTGGGCGTCGGGCCGGGGGGCGGCCGGGTGGCGCCGGCCGCGCCGGAGCCCAGCGTGGCCGCGGAGATTTCGACCACTCCCCGGCCGCGGGCCGGGCCGCCGCCCCGGGTGGTCGCCGACCGCCGGGTGGACGGCCGGCCCCGGGTCGCCCCGGCCGCTCGGCCGGTTCCGGTGCCCCCAGTCGTTCCGGTGGCCCGGCCGGTTCCGGTGCCGCGTCCCGGGGTGCCGCTTCGACGGGCCGTCCGGCCGTCCCCACCGGCCTTCTTCGAAGCTGTGCCGGGCCTGGTCGCGCGAGTTCCCACCGCCATGCTTCCGCCTTCCCTCCGCGCCGGCCGGCGCGGACAACGGTCCGCGCCGGTTCGACGTTCATCCATGGTCTGTAATCAGACAGGTACAGAGGGTGTCCTACCCGTCCTGCCAGTCCTCGACCCGGCCAGATTCGGCCTGGTCGAGCCGGTCGTTCAGGGTCAGGGCCGCATTGATCAGCGACAGGTGCGTGAACGCCTGCGGGAAGTTGCCCAGCTGCTCGCCG
Source organism: Frankia alni (assembly GCA_026225295.1). Lineage (GTDB taxonomy): Bacteria > Actinomycetota > Actinomycetes > Frankiales > Frankiaceae > JAMFSN01. The sequence goes on along the minus strand of JAMFSN010000065.1, from coordinate 1,220 downwards.
GTCAGCCCGATCTCCTCGGAGTACAGGCCCAGGTGGTTGGCGTAGGTGTGCATCTTCTCGAAGGTCAGCTGGGCAGCGTTGAGGCGCCCGGACCGGGCCAGCGCGTCGACCCACCAGAAGGTGCACAGCGAGAACGTGCCTTCGCCGCCGCTCAGCCCGTCCGGCGACGCCTCCGGGTCGTACCGGTAGACAAGGCTGTCGGAGACCAGCTCCTCGCTCATCGCGTCCAGGGTGGACCGCCACATCGGGTCGTCCGGCGTGACCAGCCCGACCTGGACCATCCGCAGCACCGAGGCGTCGAGGACGTCGGTGTCGTAGTGCTGGACGAACGCCTGCCGCTTGTCACTCCACCCGCGCTGCAGGATCTGGGTGTACAGCGCGTCGCGCTCGGTGGTCCAGCGGGCGACGTTGCCGGGCAGCCCCCGCTCGTTCGCGAGCCGGATGGCCCGGTCGAACGCCGCCCACGAGTTCACCCGCCCGTAGACGTAGTCCTTACGGCCGCCGCGGCTTTCCCAGATGCCCTCTTCCGGCTCGTCCCAGTGCTCGCAGAGCCAGTCGAGCAGGTCGACCAGGCGGGTCCAGGTGCGGTGGGGGACGCCGACCCCCCGCCGGTCAGCGAAGTAGATCGAGTCGAGCGCCTCGCCGTAGATGTCGAGCTGGAGCTGGTCGGCGGCCCCGTTGCCGATCCGGACCGGCGTCGAGTTCCGGTACCCGCTCAGGTGGGACAGCGTGTCCTCGACCAGGTCGGACGAGCCGTCGACCCGGTACATGATCTTCAGGGGGCCGGATCCCTCGCCGACCTGCTCCTGGATCCGGTCGGACAGCCAGTTCAGGAACTGCTTGGCCTCCTCGACGTAGCCGAGGCCGAGCAGCGCGTAGATCGAGAAGGACGCGTCCCGCACCCACGTGAAGCGGTAGTCCCAGTTGCGCTCGCCGCCGACCTGCTCGGGCAGACCGGCCGTCGGGGCCGCGACCACCGCGCCGGACGGCGCGTAGGTCATCAGCTTCAGCGTGATGGCCGAGCGTTGGACCTGTTCCCGCCACCGACCGCGATAGGTGGACTTGTCCGCCCACCGTCGCCAGAAGCTCACCGTGTCCCGCAGCAGGGTCTGGATCTCGCCCCGGGTCAGCCGGTGCGGGGACCCGTCGGCGCCGGATTCCAGGACGACCGCCCCGATCTGACCCTCGCGAACCGTCGCCTCGCCGCGGACCCCCTCGCC
>JAMFSN010000064.1 GCA_026225295.1 Frankia alni | reverse complement strand
CTGACCGGGGCGGCCGATGTGGGGCAACGCGGGCGAAAGCGATGACCGGGGATCCAGACGCGAGCCCGCATCACAGACGGCAAGCGCCCCTCCTGACGCGTCCAGGTGGAAGACATGCCCCCGCCCGCCGCCCTGACCGGCTGACGCCCCGATCGGTCACGCGGTAACGACGCAACCCGTCCCGGCAAGGCGGGGATGACGGGCGGTCTCGACGTAACCGCGGGGCGGGACCGTACCGGCACCGCGCTATCCGGTGACGAGGCCGTTGGCCTGGGCCTGCTTCAGCCAGCTCGGATACTCCTCCATCATCAGGTCGTAGAGCTGGTCGTCGGACAGTTCGCCCGGGTCGGCCACCGAGAAGAAGTTGGCGTTGTCGAGGTACCGGCCGCCCATGTCGTCGAGTTCCTCGAGGAACGAAAAGTCCATGCTCATGGCGGCGGCCAGCCGGGCCATGAAGCCGCCCCCACCGCCTCCGCCTCCGCCTCCGCCGAACAGACCCTTCTTGCGGGGCGGCGGCGGGGGACCGCCCGCCTTGACCTGCCGGCTGGACGCGCCGATCGCCATGAACTGCCAGAACAGCGGCTCGTAGGACGACCAGGTGACCTGGTCCCGGGTGCCGTTCTGGTCGGTGGTGTGGCCGTCGGTGACGAACATGACGTATACCGGCCGCCGGTCGGGCCGCGGCGACGTCCGCTTCTTGCCACGACCGTCGGGGAAGTAGTGCTCGCGGACCGCCCGCATCGCCTTGTTGTAGTTGGTGCCGCCCTCGAGCCGGCGCCGGTTCACCAGGTCGTCGACCCAGCCCTGGTAGTTGCGCAGGTCGATCGGGCCTTCCACGTAGCCGCCGGTACCGAACGTGAACACGTCGCACATGCCGTCGTCGTCGAGCTGTACGGCCAGACCGAGCACCCGTTCACACAGCTCCTGGACCTTGCCGGAGCTGTACAGCCGGGTCATCGACGCGGAGATGTCCAGGCACAGCGCCACCCGGGCCTTGTGGTCGCCCAGGCCCTGCTTCTCCAGCGAGATGCCGGCCCGCTTGACCAGGTTGACCATGGAGGCCGGCTGCCCGGCGAGCTGCTTTTCGAGCCGAACGGTCTTGGCCATGCTGATCTTCCCACCGGCGGCGGGCGAGACGGGCGGCGTCGCGCTCGCCGGAGTGGCCGCGCTCGCCGGAGTGGCCGCGGTTGCCCTCGTGGCCGCGGTTGCCCTGGTGGCCGCCGGAGCCGGGGCGGACCGGACCGGGGATACCGCCGGCGCGGCTGCCGCCGGCGCCGGGGGGTCGTCCACCGAAATGCCGTACGCGGTCGCGAGACCGGCCAGCCCGGACGCCCAGCCCTGGCCGACCGCGCGGAACTTCCACGCGCCGGCCCGCCGGTAGAGCTCACCGAAGACGAAGGCCGTCTCGTCGGTCGCGTCGCCGATGTCGAACCGGAGCAGCTCGGCCCCGCCGGCTTCGAGGACCCGCAGCGCGAGCCCGGCGATCCGGCCGAACGGCGCACCGTCGGTGGATGCGGCCAGGGCGACGGTCGTGATCTCGGCCGGTAACCGGCTCACGTCCACTTCCAGCGTGTCGGCCCGGCCGGTCTTGCCCAGATGGCGGGCCGACCCGTCGGCCGAGGCCGGCTGGTTGTAGAAGACGAAGTCCGCGTCGCTGCGCACCTTGCCGGTCTCGGTCAGCAGCAGGGCGCTGGCGTCGAGCTCCGGCCCCGAGGCCGAGTCGAACACGATGCGCACCACCGACACCGGGGACGGAAGTGGAGCATTGGCGCCTTTGCCCAACGAGGTGGTCACGCGGACGCATGCTAGACGGGCGGGGCGCAATCAGTGAAGAACCCCACACCTGGGCGAGCGGGCTCAGTCCGTCGCCTCCGGATCGTCGCTCACGTAGCCTCCGAGGAGTGGGCGTCCTCGTGGTGACCGGCACCGGCACCGGGGTGGGCAAGACCGTCGTCACCGCCGCCATCGCCGCGACCGCGGCCGCCCGAGGGCTGTCGGTCGCCGTGGTGAAACCGGCGCAGACCGGCGTGGTCGGCGACGGCCCCGGTGATCTGGCCGAGGTGGGCCGGCTGGCCGGCACACATGACCTTCATGAGTTCGCGCGCTACCCCGATCCTTTGTCGCCGGCTACCGCGGCGCGCCACAGCGGGCTGCCCCCGCTCGATGTGGTCGGTGCGGCCCGGTCCATCGACGAGCTGGCCGGCCCCCGCCGGCTGGTCCTCGTCGAGGGGGCCGGCGGCCTGCTCGTGCGCTACGACCCGGACGGCACGACGATCGCCGATCTGGCCCGCATGCTGGGCGCGCCACTGGTGGTCGTCGTCGAGCCGTCGCTCGGAACGTTGAACGCCACCGCCCTCACGCTGGAGGCGATCGCCCACCGGGGCTTGGAACTGGCCGGCATTGTGCTCGGATCATGGCCGGCCGAGCCCGATCGGGCCGCCCGGTCCAACCTCGGCGACCTGGAAATGCTGGCCGCCCGCCCGCTGGGCGGCGCAATCCCGGCGGGCGCCGGTCAGCTCGCCCCGGGCGCCTTCCGAGCCGTGGCCCGGGCCGGCCTGGCGCCGGCCTTCGGTGGCGTCTTCGACCCGGGGGCATTCCGGGACCGCTGGGCCACCCCCACCTCGACCACGTCCAGCTCAGCATCCATCTCAGGAGGATCGCAGTGACGGCACCGACGGTCGTATCCGGCACCGACGCCGACGCCGGAGCGGGCGACGGCATTCTCGCGCAGGCCCGACGGCAGGTCCTCGAATCCGGTCTCGGGCTCACCCAGGCCCAGATTCTGGCGGTTCTCCAGCTGCCCGACGAGGCCCTGACCGACCTGCTCCAGCTCGCTCACGACGTCCGGATGCGCTGGTGCGGACCCGAGGTCGAGGTGGAGGGCATCGTCAGCCTCAAGACCGGCGGCTGCCCGGAGGACTGCCACTTCTGCTCCCAGTCGGGCACTTTCGATTCCCCGGTGCGGGCCGCCTGGCTCGACATCCCCTCGCTGGTCGAGGCGGCCCGGGCGACCGCCGCGACGGGGGCCACCGAATTCTGCATCGTGGCCGCGGTCCGGGGGCCGGATGAGCGGCTGATGGAGCAGGTCCGCCAGGGCGTCGCGGCCATCCGCGCGGCCGTCGAGATCAACATCGCCTGTTCGCTCGGCATGTTGACCCAGGCACAGGTCGACGAGCTGGCCGCGATGGGAGTGCACCGCTACAACCACAATCTGGAGACCGCCCGCTCGCACTTCACCAACGTGGTCACGACGCACTCCTGGGAGGAGCGCTTCGAGACCTGCGAGATGGTCCGCGCCGCGGGCATGGAGCTGTGCTGCGGGGCGATCGTCGGCGTCGGGGAAACCGTCGAGCAGCGGGCCGAGCTGGCCGGCGAACTGGCCGCGCTCGACCCCGACGAGGTTCCGCTCAACTTCCTCAACCCGCGGCCCGGCACCCCGTTCGGGGACTACCCGGTGGTCGGGGCCCGGGACGCGCTGCGCACGATCGCGGCGTTCCGGCTGGCCATGCCGCGCACCATCCTGCGGTACGCGGGGGGCCGGGAGATCACCCTCGGCGACCTGGACACGGCCGGCCTGCTCGGCGGCATCAACGCAGTGATGGTCGGCAATTACCTCACGACGCTCGGCCGGCCGGTGTCCGACGACCTCACGATGCTGGCCGACCTGAAGATGCCGATCAAGTCGCTGCAGGCCACCCTCTGATGGCCCCGGAACTGTGGCCTCCGGCGGCGCGGAGAAACCATGATCGCGCCGCCGGTGGCCGGCCAGGCCGCGGGGCATGAGCATCCGGGTCGAACCCGCGGGGGCCGCCGCCGACGGCGGACCGTCGGACGGCCGGCCGGCGGAGACGTTGTTCTGCGACCGGTGCGGCGCGGAGGCCGGCCACGGCGACCACTCCGCCTGCACCGTGGCGCGCCGGCTCGAACCGCCGCGGTACTGCGGTTCATGCGCCCGTCGGCTGGTCGTCCAGGTGACGCCGACCGGCTGGACCGCCACGTGCTCGCGGCACGGCACCCTGGCCAACTAGGCCGGGGTCACGTCGGGAACCGCGTCGCGCGGGTTTGCGCCGGCGGCGACCACCCGCACGACGAATCCCGCGGCTTCCTCGGCCTGTCGGGCAGCGTCGAGCCCGCCCAGCACCGCTGTACGACCCCCGAGGTCCGTGATCAGCGTGGCCGTCCGGCCCAGGGCGTCGGCGTCGTCACCGCAGATCGCGACGACCGGTGAAGCGCCCGGCCCGCCGACGAACGGCCACGACGCGCCGGCGAACAAGTGAAGTGCCTTGACCACGTTCGCGCCGGGTGCGATGCCGGAAACAAACTCGGCCGCCGACCCGGCCGCGGGAAGCACGCGCCCCGTGGCGTAGTCGACCGGATTGGTGCAGTCGATGATCGTCTTCCCGGCAAACACCCCGTCCGGACCGCCCGCGAGGGTCACTGCGTTCTCCACGCCGCTCCAGGCGACCGCGACCACGACGACGTCGGCCAGATCGGCCAGGTCCCGCGGGTCGACCGCCACCGCCCCGGCCCCGATCTGCTCCGCGGCGGAGTTCGCATGGTCGCGGTTGCGTCCCGTGAGCACGATCGAGTGGCCGGCACCGGCCCACGCCGTGCCCAGCGTCACCGCCAGGTTTCCGGTCCCCAGTAGTCCGATCTGCACCGTTGGTCCCCTTCATCGAGTGAGGTGTCACAACGACGCTAGGAAGCCTGTTCCTACCGAACGGTGGGAACCCGGTGGGACACTGGTTCAGTGATCGAGGAGAACTGCGAGACGTTCGTCTCGGACTGCCACGTGCGCGCAGCGGTCGAGCTCATCAACCACACCTGGGATCCGGTCATCCTGTCCGCGCTGCGCTCAGGCCCCACCCGCCGCAAAGACCTGTTGCATCGAATCGCTGGCGTCAGCGACAAGGTGATGACCGAGTCCCTCCGGCGCCTGTCATCACGGGGCCTGGTCACAAAGACCGCCGACGGTTCGCGACGCGACACCGCCGTCTACGAACTGACCGGGTTGGGAGCATCGTTGACCGGTGGTCCCCTGGCACAGCTCGCCACCTGGGCGGCTGAAAATCAGGCCGCGCTGTCAGCAACGTCGTGACCAGCGCCCAGGTCCCGCAACGAGGCGGACGGCGCAGCCCTGGCCGGACCACCCAGGGCCCGGATGGGACTCACGCCGGGACGGCCGGCTCCACGCTCTCCAGGAGCGCGATGAGGTCGCCTTCCTGGACCACGTCGCCTTCGGCGACGGCCAGCTCGGTGAGGCGACCGCCTTCCTCGGCGAGCACGGGGATCTCCATCTTCATGGAATCGAGAATCACCAACGTGTCGCCAGGGGCGATCACCTCGCCCAGCACGGCGACAACTTTCCACACGCTCGCGACCATTTCGGCCCGGACTTCCTCGACCACCGGCGGTCTCCCTTCCGCGCCTCGCGGCCCGTTGCAAGAACACTAGTGTCGTCGACGGCCGGGCATCGAGAGGTTCGGGTATGCCGTGGTGTCAACGACCCTGACCACGCACCCTGACCAACGCGAACCGCCCCGGCGTGCCTGGCTTCGCCCGGACCTTTCTGGACGCACACTACGGAGGTGCCCGTTCTGCTCCTGCTCGCCATCGTGCTCGGGGTGGTGACCGGCCTGCTGCGCGGCGGGTCGCTCGATGCGTTGGGTCGCGTCCGGGTCTTCCGGCCGTGGCTGCTGATTGCGGCGATCTCCGCGCTGGTCATCGGGCGGGTGATCGACGGGACCTTCGCGGCCGGCTGGGTCGCCGCCACGGTCCTGCTGGCCTTGTTCGCGGCCGCCAACATCCGACTGCCCGGGCTCGGCCTCGTCCTGGTCGGCGTGGCGCTCAACACCGCGGTCATCGTCGCGAACGGCGGTCAGATGCCGGTGTCGATGTCGGCCGCCGACCGGGCCGGCGTCTCGGTGCACTCGATCGTGACCTCGACCACACTGGACCCGGCCGACCGCCGGACCGTGCTGCGACCGGTCGGGGATGTCGTCCCGCTGGCCGTCCCTCATGTGCAGAGCGTGGTCAGCGCGGGCGACGTGCTGGTCGCGGCCGGAATCGGGCTGTTCGGAGCGCTCGCGCCGGTCCGGGCCCGCCGGACGCTCGACGCCCGCCGCATGTCCCGTTCCAGGGCCCGGTTCCGGTCCACCAACCACGCGGAGACCGACCCGGTGGCCGGCGACGCCTGACCCCCGGCCGCGACGCCGGCCGCCGGGTCGTCCACCGCACCGGCCGGCGCGGCCACCCGAACCCGTGCCACGATGGGCACGAACCCGAAGGAGGTCCCTCATGGCGAAGAAGAAGCGTAAGCGTCGCGCACGCGCGAAGCACAAGGCCAACCACGGCAAGCGCCCCAACACCTGACCGGTCACCGAGCCGGCCCCGGCCCGGACCAGGACGGTCCGGGCCGGGGCCGGCTCGGTCCCGCTTGAGGAGCGGTGAGAACGGCGGGTCGGCCTGGCCTGAGGGTCAGGGACGCTCGAGCGAGGTGCGCAGCCAGTCGACCGTCCGGCGCAGGCCCTCGTCGAGGGGGACGGTCGGACGCCAACCGATGGTCCGCTCGGCCAGCCCGCAGTCCAGCGAGATGCGCTGGAGTTCCCCGGCCCGCGGCGCCGCCAGCAGCGGCTCGTCGGCCACGCCGACGGCGCGGGCCACCCGGCTGTGCAGGTCCAGCACCGTGGTCTCGACGCCGGTGCCGATGTTGAGCCGCCGGCCGTTGGCCGCCTCCGGCAACGCCGACCGGGCGAACGCGTCGGCGACGTCCCCCACGAACACGTAGTCCCGCGACGTCGTTCCGTCCCCGAAGATCTTCGTGGGTCGGCCCTCGAGCATCGCCGTACCGAAGATCGCGATGACCCCGGCCTCGCCGTGCGGGTCCTGCCGCGGCCCGTAGACGTTGGCCAGCGCCAGCGCCGTCGTCGAGACGCCGTAGGTGGTGCGGTAGACGTTCAGGTAAAGTTCGCCGGCCGCCTTGCCCGCCGCGTACTGCGACTCGGGCGCCACGGGGACGTCCTCGGCCACCGGCAGCACGGCCGGCGACCCGTAGATGGAGCCGCCCGACGAGGTGTGCACGATCTTGGCCACCCCGGCCAGCCGACTCGCCTCGCAGACGTTGATCGTGCCGAGCACGTTCAACCGCGCGTCCAGCAGCGGGTCGTTGATACTGATCCGCACGTCGATCTGGGCCGCGAGGTGGAAAACCGCCTCGGGCCGCACCCGGTCGAACAGGGCGGCCAGACCGTCTCCGGTCACGTCCGCCTTCTCGAAAGCGAACCGGGAATCGGTCGCCGCGGCGGCCAGATTCTGCAACTTTCCGGTGGAAAGGTCGTCGACCCCGACGACGTCATGCCCGTCAGCGAGCATTCGGTCCGTCACGGTCGACCCGATGAAGCCGGCCGCGCCGGTCACAAGGATGCGCACGCCGGTAAGAGTAGTGGTCCCAGGTGGGCAATCGCTGTGCAGGTGTTAGCGACCGGCCATGGGAACACACGGGTTCGGCGACACCGGGCCGTCGACCCGAAGACAGTTGGCGGATTAAGCCTATTCTGTCCGGATATCGCCGGCATCGACGTCGACCCGCGCGGCGCGTAGGCGCGCGAGCACCGCGAGCCGCAACGACTCGGGAGCCCGGTCGCCCCCGCAACCCCGCGCCACCAGGATTTTGACCTCCTGCTCGACGCCGAATTCGCGCAGGCAGGGAGAGCATTCGTCGAGGTGGACCCGGATCAGGTGCTTCTGGTCGTGGTCGACCTCGCCGTCCAGGTAGACGTACACCGCTTCCAGGACGTCCCGGCAGTCGACCTCATGCGGCTCGCCGCAGCTCATGACGCACCGTTCTCCGTCTCCGCGCCGGCCACCCGGGCCAACCCACGGTCGGTCGCGTAACTCGACAGCGACTTGCGCAGACCGCGGCGGCCCCGGTGCAGCCGGGACATCACCGTCCCGATCGGCGTACCCATGATCTCGGCGATCTCCTTGTAGGCGAACCCTTCGACGTCCGCCAGGTACACAGCCAGGCGGAAATCCTCGGGCAGCGACTGCAGAGCTTCCTTGATGTCGCTGTCGGGCAGATGCTCGAGTGCCTCGGTCTCGGCGCTCTTGAGGCCGGCCGACGTGTGGGACTCGGCCTGGGCCAGCTGCCAGTCCTCGACCTGCTCGGTCGGGCTCTGCTGCGGCTGACGCTGCCGACGACGGTAGGTGTTGATGAAGGTGTTCGTCAGGATGCGGTACAGCCACGCCTTGAGGTTGGTGCCTTCCTGGAACTGGTGGAAGGCGGCGAAAGCCTTGACGAACGTCTCCTGGACGAGGTCCTCGGCGTCAGCCGGGTTACGCGTCATCCGCAGCGCGGCGGCGTACAGCTGGTCAAGGAACGGCAGCGCGTCCCGCTCGAACCGGGCGCCTCGTTCTTCCGCGGTCTCGGCGGGTTGCTGCGTCGTCTCCTCGGTCAGGACCGCCCCCTCACTGAGTCTCCGGTCAGGTGGGACCACCGCCACGAAACCCGCGGGTGCGCCAGCCGTACCGGGCAGATCGCCTGTGCGGACCGGGCCGGACATCCCGGCCGTCCTCGCCGGCCGGTTCCCGACCGCGGCTTCGCCCCGACCCTTCGGAACGATCGCAGCGGAAACCAGGCCCGCGTTATGCGCTGACGATACCGCGTCAGGCGATGCCGCGCGGGCCGGGAGCAGACCCGCGCCCGAGGTGTTGACAATCATTCGACCTCCATCCGGACGTACACAGCTCGCAACCATCCGGTACCACCGCCGATTCCCGCGTCGGCGTCAATCGACTTTCGTAGTGACCTTCGACAGTTGCGTGAGCAGCCAGTCCGCGCCGACCGTGGCGGCCTCCGCGACCACGTCGGCGACCGGTCGACCGTCCATCTTCCGCACCTTGAAAGAGTGGTCCGCGCCCGCGACGACGTGGAGCCCCCGACCGGCGGCCGGGTCCGCGGCGGGCCGCCCGAAAGCGTCCCGCTCCCCCTGCACCACCAGCACATCAACGCCCGCGCCGGCCAGTTCACCGGCCCGCGAGGGTCGGTCCCGGGGCGGGTTGAGGGGGAAGCCGAGGGCCAGTACGCCCACCGCGCCGACGGCCCGCGCGCACCGGCAGGCGACCCGGGATCCCATCGAGGCACCGGCCAGCGCGAGGGGCCGGTGCGCGTTCAGCATCTCGACGGCCGACCGCAGCACGGCATCGAGCCGCGGCGCGCGGTCCGGCGGGCGTTTACCGCCCACCCGGTAGGGCATCTCGAGCGCGGCCACCGACACGTCCGCGGCCAGCAGACGGGTCGCCACAGCCGCCAGCACCGGGGTGTCGGTCCCGCTGCCCGCCCCGTGCAACAGGATCACCAGCCCCCGGGCGGCGGGCGGCGGGGCCGCCCGGACGACCAGGCTGGCCCCGTCCAGTCCGGGGGTCGGTCGCCGGGCGGACCGGTGCCGGGGGCCGGCGGTCACCACGATCCGGGGGGATGGAACAGTCGGTCGGGCCGGGTCGGTTGGTCCGGGTGGAACGGTCGGGGCTGGAACCTTGTCAGACATGTGTGTGAGTTCCCTCGCATTCGCACCCTTCGGAGGGTAGGAAGTCTTCATGCTGTCTCGGTTCGACGTCGAACCCGACCGACCCGAACGGCGGCGCTCGTCGCTCGAGTTCGAGGCACCGGCCAATAGCGACAACCCATACTGGGCCTTTTACGCCGAGGTCGCCTCGGCCCAGCTCGCCGCCTGGCTGCCGGCCGGCCCGGCCCGGGTTCTGGACGTGTCCGGACCGGGCGCCTTGTTCGCGCGCCAGATGGTCGCCGCCGGGCACGAGGTGATCCGGGTTCTGCCCGAGCCGGTCGCCACGTCCCTCGAAGCCCGGGGTCCGGGTCGCCTGAGCCACGTCGTCGGCGACCCCCGTTCGCTGGACTGGTTCGCCCCAGCCAGCCTGGACGCCGTGCTGGCCGAGGGTCGGGCGCTGTCGTTCTGCCTAGCCACCGAGACCACGTTGGAGGAGATCCGACGGGTGCTGCGCCCGGGCGGACGGCTCCTGCTGTGCGTCGATTCCCTCCTGCTGGGCCTCGCGCGGCTCGCCGAGCAGCACCGTTGGGCCGAGCTGTCGGACGCCCCCCGGGCCGACGTCGTGCTGGTGGAGAGCCCCGAGGGCGCGATCACCCGCTGCTTCTGGCCCGAGGAGCTCAGTGCCCTGCTGGTCGATTCCGGGCTCGAGATCGACTGGATCCGGCCCCGGACCGTTCTCTCCGCCGAGGCGGTCAACCGGGCGGTCTCCGAGGACGTCTCGTGCTTTCCGACCCTGGTGCGCACCGAGGTCGAGCTGGCCGCCGAGCGGGAGGGTGAATCGATCGGCATGCATCTGATCGCCAGCGCCCGCCGACCCGGTTAGGTCCGGCCGACGCCCCGACGCCCCCGGAGCGCCGACGCCTGACGCCGCCGGCCCGGGCGTCCGGGATGATGGGGCCGTGACCACCAGGACACCTGACCTGTCCACCGAGCCGTGGCCGGCTCCGACGGCCGACGGACCGGTGCGGGCCGTGGTCCGCGTGCCGGGCTCGAAGTCGGCCACGAACCGGGCGCTCGTGCTCGCCGCCCTCGCCGAGGGGACCAGCCGGTTGCGACGCCCCCTGTGGTCGCGCGACAGCCGACTCATGATCGCCGGCCTGCGCCAACTCGGGGTCGAGGTCACCGAGGAGATCATCGCGTCGCCCGCGTCCGGGTCAACGACCGGAGCCCCGGTCGATGACCCGGACGCGGGCGCGGACCTGGTCGTCACCGGCCGCCTCGCCCCGACCGTCGCGGTCGGGGCCCGGGTGGACTGCGGGAACGCGGGCACGGTGTCCCGGTTCCTGCCGGCCGTCGCCGCGCTGGCCCGGGGCCCGGTGGTCTTCGACGGCGACCCCCGGGTCCGGGAACGACCGCTCGCTCCGCTGGTCACCGCGTTGCGGGTCCTCGGCGCCGACATCACGGGCGACCGGATGCCCCTTACGGTGACCGGGACCGGTCACCTGGCCGGCGGCGAAGTCACCATTGACGCCACCCCGTCCAGCCAGCTCGTGTCGGGGCTGCTGCTCGCCGCGCCCCGGTACGACGCCGGGATCGTCCTGCGTCACGTCGGCGGCCGGGTGCCGTCCGGCCCGCACCTGGCCATGACCGTCGCGGACCTGCGCGCCGCCGGGGCGACCGTCGAGGTGGACGGGGCACCGGCCGGGGAGCCGGCGACCCATCGGAGCTGGACGGTCCGGCCGGGGCCGCTGACGCCGCTGGACCGGACGATCGAGCCGGACCTGTCCAGCGCGACCGCGTTCGCGGCGGCCGCCGCCGCGACCGGCGGCCGGGTCGTGATCGCGGACTGGCCGACCACGACCGAGCAGCCGGGCCGGGTGCTGCCCGAGCTGCTGGCCGCGATGGGCTGCGACTGCCGCCTCACCCCGGCGGGCCTGGAGGTTCGCGGGCCGGGCCGGTTGCGTGGGATCGACGTCGACCTCGCCGATCACTCCGAGGCGGCGCCGACCCTCGCCGCCCTGGCCACGCTGGCCGATTCGCCGAGCCGGCTGCGCGGCATCGCGCATATGCGCCTGCAGGAAACCGACCGGCTGGCCGCGCTCTCGGAGGAACTCGGCCGGCTCGGAGCCGACGTCGAGGTCACCGCGGACGGCCTGGCGATCGTGCCTCGGCCGCTGACCGGCGCGCGCCTCGACCCCCGTGGCGATCACCGGCTGGCCATGGCCTACGCGGTGATCGGCCTGGTGGTGCCGGGCGTCCTGGTCGACGACGTCGCGACCACCGGCAAGACCGTGCCCGATTTCCCCCGGCGGTGGGCCGCGATGCTGGCCGGCGCCGCCACCGCCGGCGGACCGGCCCGGCCCGGGGCCGATCCGACCGGTGCCGGCGAACCTACCGGGACCCGACCCGCGTGAGGCGACCGGTGATCTGATGGCCCGCGAACTGGACGAAGACGATGTCCGGATCCGACCGGGACGCGGCTCCCGGCCACGGACCCGGACCCGCCCCGACCACGCGGACGCCCGCGAGGCGATGGTCGTCGGCGTCGACCGCGGTCGGTACTCCTGTCGGATGCTCGACGGTGCCGCCCGGCCCGGCCCGGTTGCGGTTTCGGCGGTCCGGGGCGGGTCGATGCGCCGGACCTCGGTCGTCGTGGGCGACCGGGTCATGGTGGTCGGCGACATCTCAGGTCGCTCCGATACCCTGGCCCGGATCGTCGAACGGTCGCCGCGCACCAGCGTTCTGCGGCGCACCCCCGACGACAGCGATCCCGTCGAGCGACCGGTGGTCGCGAACGCCGACCAGCTGGTGGTGGTCACGGCGCTGGCCGACCCGCCGCCCCGGACGGGCCTGATCGACCGCTGCCTGGTCGCCGCGTACGACGGCGGACTCACCCCGCTGTTGTGCCTGACCAAGGCGGATCTGGCCGACCCGGCGGACCTGCTGGCCGCCTACGCGCCCCTCGGACTGCCGGTGGTGTCGACCCGGCCGGACGCCGGAATCGACGAGCTGGTCGCGGTCCTGGCCGACCGGTCCAGCGTGCTGTTCGGACACTCCGGGGTCGGTAAGTCGACGCTGGTGAACCGGCTGGTTCCGGACGCCGGGCGGGCCATCGGCATCGTCAACGAGGTCACTGGTCGGGGCCGGCACACCTCGTCGGCCGCGATCGCCCTCGATCTGCCGGGCGGCGGCTGGGTGATCGACACCCCGGGCATCCGGTCGTTCGGTCTCGGGGCGGTGTCGCTCGAACGGGTACTGCGGGCGTTTCCCGACCTGGCGCCGGCGGCGGCCGACTGCCCGCCGGGCTGCACGCACCTCGCGGACGCTCCGGGCTGCGCGCTCGACAGGGCGGTCACGAGCGGTCAGGCCAGCCCCGCCCGGTTGGAGAGCCTGCGGCGCCTGCTCGCGGCCCGCTGAAGCCGGGGTGGGTCAGCGACCCTGGTCCCGCAGCCAGGCCAGCAGTCCGACGATGGTGATGCCGTCCATTCCGCCGCCCATGAGCGCCGCAGCCGCCGTCGTGACCGGCACCCACTCGACCCGCTCGGCCTCATCGACGTCGACCCGGTCACCCACCCGCTCGGCCCCCTCGCCCACGAACAGGTGGAAGGTCTGGTCGGTCAGGCCCGGGCTGGGGTGGTAGCTGAGCAGCGTCCGCATTCCCAGCGGCCGCCAGCCGGTCTCCTCGATGGTCTCCCGGACCGCCGCGTCGGCCGGCGACTCACCGGGCTCGATCCGGCCGGCCGGAATCTCATGCCCCCAGGAGTCGGTGATGAACCGGTGACGCCACAGCAGCAGCACCGTGTCCGTCGCCCGGTCGTGGACGACGCACGCCGACACCTGGGCCGGAACCCGCACGACGTGGTGTTCGGGCACCCGGTTGCCGCTCGGCATCTCCACATCGGCCAGCGCGACGTTGACCCACGGGCTGCTGTAGACGGGCCGCTCGGAATGCACCGTCCAGCGCGTCATCGCAGCACCGTACCGACCGGTCCGGGCCGCCGTCGCGGAAATCCCGAGGGTGCCGGCCGTCGGGCCACCCCGAAAGGGCCACCCGCCCGGCCGCCGGACCGGGCCGCGGGCCGGGTCCCCGGACCGCATCGTGGGACCCGATCCGGCCACCAGGGCTTCGGGTGGACGCGCCGATCCCGGCCCGGCCGGCCGGCAGCTGTGCGTGGGCATTGCGGCGGTCCACCGGCGGCACCGAGCCGTCGCGCGGGTCGTCGCTTCATCTGGGCGCGCGCGCTCGGCGTGCCGGAGCCCGGGCGCGAGCGGGAGGGGTCGGGCCCTCCGTAGGGTGCAGAGGTGACCGACGATCGAAATCATGACGACCTCGCCGCCGATCTCGCCCTCGCCCTGAGCCTGGCGGATGCCGCCGACGAGATCACCGTTGCCCGCTTCGGCGCCCTCGACCTGCGGGTCGAGAACAAGCCCGACAACACGCCCGTCAGCGACGCCGATACCGCGGTCGAAACGATGATCCGGGAGCGGCTGACCGTCGAATGCCCCGCGGACGCCGTCCTCGGTGAGGAGGAGGGACTCGCCGGCGGGAACCCCGACGCCCGTCGCCGGTGGGTTCTCGACCCGGTGGACGGGACGAAGAACTTCGTCCGGGGGGTCGGCGTCTGGGGCACCTTGATCGCGCTGGAGATCGACGGGGAGGTCGCGGTGGGCGTCGCGAGCGCTCCCGCGATCGGCCGCCGGTGGTGGGCGGCCCGCGGCCTCGGCGCCTTCGGCCGCTCGATCACGGGTGGAACGCGGTCGTTGGCCGTCTCCTCGGTCGCCAAGCTGGGTGACGCGTTCCTGTCGTACGCCTCCATCGAGGGTTGGGCCGGCGCCGGCCGGCTCGAAGGATTCCTGGAACTCACCCATTCGGTGTGGCGGACCCGGGCCTACGGCGATTTCTGGTCGCACATGATGGTTGCCGAAGGCGCCGTCGACCTGGCCTGCGAGCCGGAAGTGTCGCACTGGGACCTCGCCGCGCTACAGGTCATCGTGGAGGAGGCCGGCGGCACCTTCACCGATCTGACCGGTCACCGGGGCCCGTTGGGCGGCAGCATCCTGACCACCAACAGCCTCCTGCACGGACCGGCGTTGGAGATGCTGGCCATCCGGCCGCCGCGATCCTGAACCGACTCACCGGACGCCGCCGATTGCTGGACCGTCATGGCACTGCGCTCCGTACCGGCCGGTTACGCTTCAGGACCTCCCGCGCCTCCGGAAGCGGTCATGCTCACAGACCGTGCACTTTGAGCACGGAGAACACCGCTATCGCGACATACCGCCCGCGCCGGTCACCGCGACCGGCGCGGCCACCGACCGACCGCCGGCCCCCGGGCCGGGCCGGGCCCGGCCCGCCCACGCCGAGCCCTCACCGACACCGCGCCCGGCCCGCCGGGCGGGACCGGTAGCGTCGGGACCGTGCCGCTCGAGCTGAGTCTTCCCATCGGGTTCGCGCACCGGGGCGCGCCCCCACCCGGACGGCGGGAAAACACCCTGGCCGCGTTCCGGCGGGCCCTGGCGCTGGGCGCGACGGGGCTGGAGTCGGATGTCTGGATGTCCCGGGACGGCCGGGCCGTGCTGCACCACGACGGCACGTTCGGGCGCCGCCGGACCCGGATCGCCCGCACCGACGCCGCCGATCTCCCCCGGTGGATGCCGACCTTGGCGAGCCTGTATGAGAGCTGCGGGCACGAATTCGCGCTGAGTCTCGATCTCAAGGGACCACCGGAGATGGCGGACGCCGGCGCCCGGGCGGCGATCGAGGCGGCCCGCGCGGCGGGTGACGGGGCGGTGGAACGGCTCTGGTTGTGCGGCGCGCTCCCGCAGATCCGGAACTGGCGAAGCTGGGATCACGACGTCCGGCTGGCCAATTCGGCCCACGGCGCCGACATTCCGGACGAGCGGCGTATTGACAGCCATACTCGCGCACTGGCCGCGGCCGGGGCACAGGCCCTCAACCTTCGGGCCCGCTTCTGGCGGCGGTCGATCGCGGATGCCACCCATGCCCGGGGTCTGCTGGCTTTCGGATGGGACGCCCAACGAAGGGCCACCCTGGACCGGTTGCTGCTCGCCTACAAACTCGACGCAGTCTACTGCGACCACGTGCAGCGTCTCGTTCGAGCGGTGTCGGTCACCGACCAAAGACGGAATACCGACACCGCTCGAACTGAGTTGACGACTCGGCGCAACCTTTGACACGCCACGTCACCACGCGTGTCTAACTTGCGTCGATCCGAAACGTTCGCCCGCTGTGCCTCATTCATGACGCACGGCAAATTACCGCGGGCGGGGGTCAGCCCTCCGGAACGGCAACTTTCAGCATCTGTGCGGGGAAGCCGGTGCGCTCAGCGACGTTGTCAACCGAGTATCCCTGTTGCACCAGGTCACGCGCCTGGTCCAAGGTCCAACCACGACCCGGGTCAACGTGCCGCACCACGACTTCACTCGCCGAGCGACGTTCCTGGGGCCAGGACAGACGTGCACGACGGGCCACGAGCGACCTCCGTATTTGACGAACCTGATACTCGACACAATACCTATGCTCGTTTGCAAACGGTACCAGTGGCAGCAACACAGGTGTCGGGGCGGCTATTCCAATGCGCCGCGTGGCAGGAGCCCGCCGTTGCGCCATCGGAAGTTATCTTAGTGCTACGCACCTTCCGGCGTGATGCATCCCCCACGGTCCGGGGGAACCGAAAGTTCATCCTCGGGGTCCACCGTGGCAGCCTCGACAGTGGCCGCTTCGTTGCGGCCCCCCCGGATCAACGCGCGCCACTGTTGGGCGTCGTAGGACGCTGGCCTCGTCGTGGCCAGGAAGTTCTCCACCACGGCTACGAAACGATCCGGGTCCGAGTGGTGCGGAAAATGCCCGGCACCGGGGAAGACCTCCAGTCGGCTGCCCGGCATGGCTTCGTGAGCAATGCGCGGATGCGCGGTCGGGATGACCGCATCCCGGTCGCCACCGATCAGCAACGTCGGCATGGCGACCGTCAGGTAAGAACGGTCGAGCATCGTGATGGTCTGCCCGCGCCAGTCCAACGAGGTCCGCAAGGTCCGTAGAAAAGCCCGGCGCGCGTCCCCCGGGCCGAGTCGATCGAACATTCCGACCACGTCGTCGGCGTCCCGCCCGAGATTTGTGCCCGCCAGTTCCAGGGCGCGCACGGTCATCCGCCCGACCGGGCGCATCCGGGGGTGGGTCAGCACCGAGAGCACCACCTCCGCGCCGGGCAGGGTGCCGGCCCGCAGGGCGAGGCTCACCTGCCGACCCACGCCGCCCGGGGCGACCAGCACGATGCGCTCGCAGCGTTCCGGGAACTGGTAAGCGAACTGCATGGCCACGCCGGCGCCGAGCGAATGACCGATGACCGTCGCCCGCTCGATCCCCAGCACCCCCAGCAGATCGCGCATCCCGCTGGCGTAGCCGGCGATCGAGTAGTCGCCACGGGGCTTGTCGGACTGTCCGTGTCCCAGCAGGTCGGGCGCGATCACGGTGTGCCTCTCGGCGAACCGCGGCAGGATGCCGGCCCAGGTCGCCGCGCTGTCCCCGATGCCGTGGATGAACAGCAACGCCGGACCCCGACCGGCCCGGACGTACGCCCGGCGGTGGCCGTGGATGGTCCGGAAGCGGGTGGCGAAGCGGTCCGGGCGCAGGACGACCGGAGCCGCGGCCCGGTGCCCCGCGGCCCGGTCTCCCGCGGTCGGCCCGACCGACGCACCATCCGACCCGACCGGCCCGAAGACGGGCACCGCGCTCGCCGGCTCGCTCATGTACCGCCCCTGGTCTCCCGAGTCCGGTGCCGGACGGCGACCGTGCCCCGCTCGACGGCGGCGGCGAGCCGGCGACCGGTGAGGCCCGTCAACCGGCCCCGGAACTCAATGTCCTAGAGCTCAATATTGTGCATCACGTGCTTGATCCGGGTGTAATCCTCAAGTCCGTAGACCGACAGGTCCTTGCCGTACCCGGACTTCTTGAACCCTCCGTGGGGCATCTCGGCCACCACCGGGATGTGGGTGTTGATCCAGACCGCGCCAAAGTCGAGCCGCTTCGCGACCCGCATGGCCCGCCCGTGGTTGCTGGTCCACACGCTCGACGCCAGTCCGTATTCGACGCCGTTGGCCCAGTTCACAGCCTCGTCCTCGTCGGTGAAGCGCTGGACCGTGACGACCGGGCCGAAGATCTCCTGCTGGATCATCTCGTCGCCCTGCCGAAGGCCGGACACGACCGTGGCCGGGTAGAAAAAGCCGGGGCGGTCCAGCGCCGCGCCGCCGATCCGGACGGTCGCGTGATCGGGCGTGCGGTCGACGAACCCGGCGACCCGGGCCAGCTGATTGGCGTTGTTGAGGGGCCCGAACGCGGCGCCGGTTTCCGCCGGGGAACCGGTCGGCGTGGCGCTCGCCTGCTCGGCCAGGGCCGCGACCAGGTCGTCGTGAATCCCCGGCGCGGCCAGCACCCGGGTCGCCGCCGTGCAGTCCTGGCCGGCGTTGAAGTAGGCCGCCCCGGCGATCCCTTCGGCGGTCGCCTCGAGATCGGCGTCGTCGAACACGATGACCGGCGCCTTGCCACCCAGTTCCAGATGGACCCGCTTGAGGGTGTCGGCGGCGGCCCGCGCCACCTCCATCCCGGCCCGGACGCTGCCGGTCACCGACACCATGGCCGGGATGTCGTGGGAGACGAGCGCCCGACCCGTGTCGCGGTCGCCGCACAGGACGTTGAAGACGCCCGGGGGCAGGAACTCGGCGGCGATCTCGGCCAGCAGGATCGTGCTGGCCGGCGTCGTGTCGGACGGCTTGAGCACCACCGTGTTGCCGGCCGCGAGCGCCGGTCCGATCTTCCAGATCGCCATCATCAGCGGGTAGTTCCAGGGTGTGACCTGGGCACACACCCCGACCGGCTCGCGCCGCACATAGCTGGTGTGGCCGGCCAGGTACTCGCCGGCGGCGCGGCCTTCCAGGAGTCGGGCCGCTCCCGCGAAGAACCGGATCTGGTCAGCGGACGGCGGGATTTCCTCATCCAGGGTCAGCTGGACCGGCTTGCCGGTGTTCTCGCACTCCACCGCGACGATGTCGGCCGCCCGGTCCTCAATCGCGTCGGCGAACTTCAGCAGCGCGCGGGCCCGCTCGCTCGGAGTGGTCTCCCGCCAGGTGTCGAAGGCCGTCGCCGCGGCCCGGGTGGCCGCGTCGACGTCGGCCGGCCCGGACAGCGGCGCCTCCGCGTAGACCTCCCCCGTCGACGGGTTGACGATCGGCATGGTCCGGCCGTCAGCGGCCGCGACGGCCTTCGACCCGATGAAGTTCGACAGGTTCCGGTCCATGAGCGCTCCGTTGGGGAATCAGGCGGAAGGGCTGGCCGTCAGGGACGAACACGACGGGTGCGCAGACGGTCGTCAAAGTTAGAATAGAACACGGATCGAACGCTCGTCACGGCCCACGACGACGGATACCTTGCCGAAATGCGCCCTTGAGATGTTGCTTCCGCGACCTACCGGCAGGCAGGGTCGGGGGGTGGACGCCACCTCCTCCCGCCGGAACCGGTCGAACGGGGCCCAGCCGGTCCCGGCCGGCCGGCCGCCCGGCACCCGACCGTTGCTCGCGGCGTCGCTGTGGTCCGACCAGCTCGGCCCGGTCACGCCCCGGCCGCCCCTGGACGGCGACACCGAGGTCGACGTCTGCGTGGTCGGCGCCGGCTTCACCGGCCTGTGGACCGCTTACCACCTGCTGCGGCTGCAGCCCGACCGGCGGATCTGCGTTGTGGAGCGGGAGGTCGCGGGATTCGGCGCCTCCGGCCGTAACGGCGGCTGGGTGTCGGCACTGTTCCCCTCGGCGGCGATGGCGGCGGCGATGCGTCCCGGCCTGATCACAGCCATCGACGACATCGGGGCCGTGGTCGCCGCCGAGAACATCGCGTGCGGCTTCGACAAGGCCGGGACGCTACGGCTCGCGACCAGCCCGGCCCAGGCCCGGCGGATGGGCGAGAGGTCGGCGGACGGGTGGCTCGACGCGGCCGAGGCCGCGGCGATCGTCCGGGTGCCGGGCACGCTCGGTGGCGTTTTCGACCCCGAGTGCGCGGTCGTGGCGCCGGCGGCCCTGGTTCGCGGCCTCGCCGCCGCCGTCGAGCGGCGGGGCGGCCGCATCGTCGAGGGAACCGCCGCGCTCACGGTGGAGCCGGGCCGGGTCGGCACCGACCGCGGAACCGTGCACGCCGGGGCGGTGATCCGCGCCACCGAGGCGTACACAGCCGCGTTGCCGGGCCTGCGGCGCGCCGTGGCGCCGGTGTACTCCCTGGTCATCGCGACCGAACCGTTGACCGCGGCGGCCTGGGACGAGATCGGCTGGTCGCGCCGGGTCACGCTGGGCGACCACCGGCACCTCATCATCTACGCCCAACGGACCACCGATGGCCGGATCGTGCTCGGCGGCCGGGGCGCGCCCTACCATCCCGGGTCGCGGGTCCGGCCGTCCTACGACTCGGCGCCCGCCGTCTTCGCGCACCTCGAGACGGTGCTGCGCACGCTGTTCCCCGCCGCGGCGGGGGCCCGCGTCACGCACCGGTGGGGCGGCCCGCTGGGCGTGCCGCGCGACTGGACACCGTCCGTCCACTTCGACCGGGTCACCGGGCTCGGATCAGCCGGCGGCTACGTCGGGGACGGCGTCGCCGCGAGCGCCCTGGCCGGCCGGACCCTGGCCGAACTGATTTCCGGGCGGTCGACCCCCCGGACGGCCCTGGGCTGGGTCGGCCACGTGTCCCCGCCGTGGGAACCGGAACCGGCGCGCTGGCTCGGGATCAACGGCGGCCGGTTGCTGGCCACGGTCGCTGATCGGCGGGAGAGCCGGACCGGCCGACCCAGCCGACTGGGCGCCGTCGTCCAACGCCTGACCGGGCACTGACCGGCGACCGACCGGTCGGAGTTGTGCGACCGGTCGGTCCCGCGCGGCCGGTGCGTCAGGCCGTGAGGTCGGCCGCCAGGGCGTCGAGGCTTTCCAGGTAGCGACTCACATCGGCGTCGGTGTGCTGCACCGACAGCGTCCACTCCTCTTCGCGCCCGGGCGCCATCAGCACCCCGCGATTGGCGTTGTAGAGCCACGCGAGCTCCGGCAGGTCCGCGTTCTGGTGCTCCATGAACGAGGTGTAGTCGGTGATCGGCGCGTCGGTGAAGTGGATGCAACCCTTCGAGCTGATCCCGACGGTGTAACCGGGCAGCCCGTGCCGATGGAGAATCTCGTCACAGCCGGCGATGAGCAGGTCGTTGAGCCGGTCGAGGTGGGTGTAGGCGTCCGGCGTGAGCACCTCGAACAGGTTGGCCCGCGCGGCGGCCATCGACAGCGGGTTACCGCTGTACGTGCCGACCTGCTTGACCCGGTCGGACAGGACGATGTCCATGATCTCTCCGGTCGCCCCGATGGCGCCGGTCGGCAGTCCGCCGCCCAGGGCCTTGGCCAGCGTGACCATGTCGGGCCGGACGCCGAACTTCTCGGTCGCGCCGCCGGCCGCGACACACAGGCCGGTCTTCACCTCGTCGAAGATCAGCACGATGCCGTGGCGGCGGGTGATGTCCCGGACGGCTTCCAGGTACCCCGGCTCGGGCAGGACCACGCCCAGGTTCATCATCGCCGGTTCCATGATCACGCAGGCCGGCGCGCGTCCCTCCGCCTCGAGGTGCTCGATGCGGGTCTCCATCGCCGCGGCGTCGTTGAACGGCACCGCGATGGTCAGGTCGATGACCGCCTGCGGGATGCCCTCGCCGTAACCGAGGGAGTTCATGTTGTCTTTCGGACCGATGTCCGCGTACGGGGTCCCGATCGAGACCATGACGTAGTCGTGGTGGCCGTGGTACGAGCCGAAGATCTTGATGATCGTCTCGCGGCCCGTGATCCCCCGGGCAATCCGGATGGCATCCATCGTCGCTTCGGAGCCCGAGTTGACGTACCGCCACATCGGCAGCCCGAAGCGCCGGGCCAGTTCTTCGCTCACGACCACCGAGTCTTCGGTCGGCATCGAGAAGTGGCTACCCAGGGTGATTCGCTCCTGGACGGCGGCGACGATCGCGGGGTGCGCGTGGCCCTGGATCATGGATCCGAAGGCGTTGTGGAAATCGACGTACTCGTTCCCGTCGACATCCCAGACCTTGGCCCCCCGACCATGGGTGAGGTAGATCGGCCATGGATCCCGGGCCTGGTAGGACGACGGCACCCCGCCGGTCATCGACCGGGCGGCGCGGTCGTGCCAGACGCGCGACTGGGGCGTCCGGCCCTCCAGCCGACTCTCCTCGACCGCCGAGAGCGCCGCCGCGCGCTCGGCCGAGGCCGGCCCGCCCGCTGGGCTTTCCGACGACCCCGTCGTGGTGGCTTCGAGACGTGTCTCAGTCACGTTAAATGCACCTCTTCCCGCGAGTCACAACGGAAAGCGTAGCTCTCTTCGTGCCTCAGAAGGGAATCAGTGGAGAATCTAGGGGTCGCCCCCGTCGGACCCAGGCCCGGATCCGACCCTGCCCCGGGCGGCCAGAAGATCAGGAGAGCCCCTTGACCGAGCAGCCGCGTCGCGCCGGCCGGGGCCGGATCCCGTCCGATCCGCTTCTCGACGACGTCAACAAGGCGATCATCGAGCAGCTCCAACAGGACGGCCGACGGTCGTACGCGGCGATGGCCACCGCGGTCGGACTGTCGGAGGCCGCGGTGCGCCAACGCGTCCAGCGCCTGCTGGAGGCCGGGATCATGCAGATCGTCGCGGTGACCGACCCGCTCCGGGTCGGTTTCAAGCGCCAGGCGATGATCGGCCTGCGGTTGTCCGGCGACACCCGGCAGGTCGCCGACCGGCTCGCCGATCTGCCCGAGATCGACTACGTCGTGCTCACCGCCGGCTCGTTCGACCTCGTCCTGGAAATCGTCGCCGAAGACGACGAGCACCTGCTCTCACTGATCAACGAACACATCCGGGCGCTCCCCGAGGTCCGGGAGACCGAGACGTTCGTCTACCTGCGGCTGGTCAAGCAGACCTATACGTGGGGCGTGCGTTGATCCGGGCGCACACTGGTCAGGTCCGGGTTTCCCACCGACTGGAGGCAGCCGCATGACCGCGCCGTCCGTGACGCCGTCCACGGGAAAGTCCGCCACAACGTCCACCGGGACGTCCACCGGGACGTCCACCGCCCTGACGGCCCCGGCCGGCGTCGGGCCCCTGCTCCACCCGTTCGCCCGGCCCGCCGCCCGACCGGACGAGTTCGTGACGATCGTGCGGGGCCAGGGTGCGCACGTCTGGGACGACCAGGGTCGCCGCTACATCGACGGGCTCGCGAGCCTCTGGTACTGCGCGGCCGGTCACGGTCGGGGCGAGATCGCCGACGCGGTGGCCGGTCAGATGCGCGAACTGGCTTCCTTCCACCTGTTCGAGAAATTCACCAATCCGGTCGCGGACGCGGTCGCCGCCCGCATCGCGGGGCTCGCTCCGATGGCCGACGCCCGGGTCTTCCTGACCAACGGCGGCTCGGAGTCGGTCGACGCCGCCATCAAGATCACCCGGTTCGCGCACGCCCTCGCCGGCCAGCCCGAACGCACGATCATCATCAGCCGTTCGCCCAGCTACCACGGCGTGACGATGGGCGGCACCACGCTGACCGGCCTCGATCCCAACCGCGAGGCGTTCGGGCCGCTGGTCGGGGACATCGTGCGGGTCGACAAGGACGACCTGGCCGCCGTGGAAACCGTGATGACGCAGAACCCGGGCCGGGTGGCCGCGGTGATCGCCGAGCCGGTGGTCGGGGCGGGGGGCCTCTACCCGCCGGCCCCCGGCTACCTCGAGGGCCTCCGCCGGCTGTGCGACACCCACGGCGCCCATCTCATCTTCGACGAGGTCATCACCGGTTTCGGCCGGCTGGGCGAGTGGTTCGGCAGCCTGCACTTCGGGGTCCAGCCCGATCTGGTGACCTTTGCCAAGGCCGTGACCAGCGGCTACCAGCCGTTGGGCGGAGTGATCATGGCGCCCACGGTGCACGGGGCCCTGGCCGCCCGGCCCGAGACGGTACTGCGCACCGGGGGAACGTACGCGGGCCATCCGGCGGCCTGCGCGGCCGCGCTCGCGAACCTCGACATCCTCGAGCGGGAAGGCCTGCCGGCCCGGGCGCCGGAGATCGGGGCCCGCTTGGCCACCGGGCTGCGGGCCGTCGCGGCCCGCCACAGCCTGCCCGACGTGCGGGGGGCCGGTGCCATGTGGGCGGTGGGGCTGCCCGGCGATCTGGCCGCCCCCGCGGTCCGCGACCGGATGCTCGGCGAAGGCGCCATCGTCCGACCGATCGGGCTGGCCACGCTCGCCTTCTGCCCGCCGCTGATGATCGACCTGGCCGACGTCGACGCGCTGGTGGCGGCGCTGGGCAAGGCCCTGGACGCCGCCTGAGACCAGACCGACCGGACCGGGCGCTGGTCGGTCAGGCGTAGACGGGCTGGAAGGTCCGGTTCCACTCGTCCACCTCGTCCGGGGCCAGCACCCGGTACCGGGAGAGCCGGGTCAGGTCGGCTCGGGAGGGATAGGTCAGCGGGCTGTCCGCCAACGCCCGCAGTGCCCGGGCGTCGGATCCGGTCGCCGCGGCCGCGTCGGCGAGCACCTGGGCCCGGGAGAACGGCACCGGGGTGATGTAGTTGATCGATTCCGCCAGTTTCGCGGCGACGTCGGTCCGGTAGGCGAAGTCCATGAAGGCGAGCGCCTCCACCGGATGGGACGCCGTCACCGGAATGCAGAGGCTGTCGGTCCACAACAGTCCGCCCTCGGACGGCACAACGAACTTCAGGCCGGCCCCCTGCGCGTTGGCCTGGTAGATATCACCGGACCAGGCCATGGAGATCCACAGATCGCCCTTCTTGAGGGCGCCGATGTAGTCCTGCTGGTAGTACGAATGAACGAGACCGTCCGCACGCTGCTTCTTCAGCTTCGTGGCCGCCCGGTGCCAGTCCGCCGGTTTCGACGTCTCCGGCTCGATCCCCATTCCGACCAGGGTGAAATTCGGCAGATCGCGACTGTCACCGAACATCCCGATATGGCCGGTGAAGGCGGGATTGAACAGGTCGGCAAAGCTGGTGACATCGCCGCCCACGCGACCGGGGTGGTAGGCGATGCCGGTAATTCCGGACTGCCAGGCGACGGTGTACGCGTTCCCCGGGTCATAGGAGGGATTCACCACCGCCGCGTCCGCGTTGGCGCGGAAGGTGGGCAGGCGGGACGGGTCCAACGGGGCCAGGTAGTTCAGCCGGATGAGATCGGCGAGCGTCTGGTCGTTGGTGAAGACCATGAGGTCGTAGCCGATCGGAGCGCCCACCGCCAGCGTCGGGGCGATCTTGGCGTAGAAGGAGTCGGTGTCCTGGATCACCTCCCGGTAGTCGACCTTGACCCGGGTCTGCTTCGTGAACTGTTCGAGGGTCGGATGCTCCGTCGGATGGCCGGGCACCGTGTCGATGTAGAGCGGCCAGTTGGCGAAATCCAGCGTCCCGGTGGGCCCCCGGTTCTCCCAGTATTCGGAGGCGCCGATGTGCGGGAGCGCCGGCAGCGGCTTCGGCCGGCGGGGCGGATCGCTCGCTCCGCAGCCGGCCAGCGCGCCGGAAACAAGACCGCCGGCGGCGAGGCCGGACAAACCCAGAAAGTGCCGGCGCCCCAGCCGCCGTTGAGTCAGGCCCCGGGTGAGTGCCGGGTCAACGGGCCGACCCGTAGCCGGGCCCCGTCGCGAACCACCGGACGAAGGTGCCATGCCGGGTGCCTCCTTCGAGCCGGGTCGCCGGCCGAATTGCTCGCCGCCCTGCTTTTACGGACGAGTCGGGAGTCATTCAACAGCCGGGTCGAAACACTTCTTACGGGACCACGGTGTAATACCGGACAAGGCTACGGAAAGTCGCCGCTGGCGCCCCTTTCATCCGGTCTTTCGAACCACCCAGAACGGTCGTAGCCGGGTCATCGCGACGTATTTCTGGTCGGCCGATGTCCGGATCTGTGACCGGGACCCGAGCCTGATCGCGCAACCAATCAGACGCAACAGGAGTCCAACTGCATGCCACCGGATTGCGTTGGCCGATAACCGTCCAGGGGGGTGCGACCCGTGTCCGTCGTCCATCACGGCGCGTGCGATGGTGTCATCGTCACGCAGATAGGCCACGCCGAACTCACCGTTCGCGCCGAGTCGCCGGTCGACCCCGACGCCGAGACAGTCATCCTGGTCCGGATCGAGTCCCCCATGCTCGACGGACTCGCCGCCGCTTACCTCGATCCGACCGAGGCGCTGGCCCTGGCCGAGTCGTTGCGCCGGGCGGCCGACCGGGTCTGCCGCCAGGCCACCGTCCGGCGCGGCCCACGCCCGCGACCGGGTGTCGCGATGATCAGCGCCCCGCCGCCCCGCTCGACCATCTGAGCCCTCCGCGCGGTCCGGGCACCCGATCCGCCCGGTCCGCCCGGGTCCGCGCCCCGGGCCAGGACGCCGGTCGGGGGAGGGCCGACGTACCGCTCAGTACGCTGGGTGGCCGGGACCAGCACGGGTCGGCACAGCCAGCGACGGGAAGCCTTACGGCATGTGCCGCGTTGTCGGCGATAGTTGTGCACGCAATCGCCTGGAGGACCCTCATGCCCGCTATCACTGCCGACCCGCTCACGCTGCCGCGTCTGGCCCGCCCGTCGCTCGGCCAGACCGAGCGGCCGGTCAAGTCCGTGACGACCGCGCCGACCGGTTTCGAGGGCGAGGGTTTCCCCGTGCGCCGGGCTTTCGCCGGCGCCCGACCCGCGGACCTGGACCCCTTTGTCCACATGGACCAGATGGGCGAGGTCGAGTACTCCCCCGGCGAACCCAAGGGCACCCCGTGGCATCCGCACCGCGGGTTCGAGACCGTCACCTACATGATCGACGGCACGTTCGCCCACCAGGACTCCCACGGTGGCGGTGGCCTGATCACCGACGGTGCGACGCAGTGGATGACGGCTGGCCGCGGCATCCTGCACATCGAGACGCCGCCGGCCGAGCTGGTCGAATCAGGTGGCCTCTTCCATGGCATCCAGCTCTGGGTCAATCTGCCCCGCAAGGACAAGATGACCGCCCCGCGCTACCAGAATCTCGAAGGCTCGGGGGTGACCCTGGTCGCCTCCGACGACGGCGGCGCACTGGTGCGGATCATCGCCGGCGAGGTCGACGGCCACACCGGCCCGGGATCGACCCACACCCCGATTGCCCTGGCCCACGCCACCGTGGCGCCGGGCGCCCGGCTCGATCTGCCGTGGAACCGGTCCTTCAACGCGCTGGTCTACGTCCTCGCCGGTACCGGCGTGGTCGGTTCGAAGGCCCAGCCGGTGCACACCGGTCAGCTGGTGGTCTTCGGAGCCGGCGAGCACCTCGTGATCTCGGCCGACCCGAACCAGGACAGCCGTACGCCGTCCCTCGAGGTGCTGGTGCTCGGTGGTCAGCCGATCCGGGAGCCGGTCGCCCAGTACGGCCCGTTCGTGATGAACACCCGGGCCGAGCTGATCCAGGCGATGGAGGACTTCCAGGCCGGTCGGCTCGGGGTCATCCCGGACGGAGCTCTCATGCCGCACGTCGTGGGCCGCACCGCCGCCGACGGGCCGCCCATCAGCGTGTGAATGACCGCCGGTGCGCGGGGATCACGCAACCGGGTCGGCCATCCCGGACCGCCGGCGCCGGTGACCCGGCGGCCCGCGCACTGCCGGTGACGGAGGCGGGAGCCGGGCGGCGGGCCCGGTCAGGCGGCCGGGACCGCGCGGACGTGCGTGAGCAGCAGTTCCGTCAGCGCCTCCGGCTGGCTTTCCGGGATCCAGTGCGAGGCGCCCTCCATCACCGCGAACGTATAGGGGCCGGGAACGTAGTCAGCCGTCAGCTCAGCGGCCTTCCGGCCCAGATAGGCGTCGTGGCTACCCCAGACGTAGAGCGTAGGTAGCCGTTTGCGGGCCGCCGACCGCTCCCCGCCGCCCGGCGTCGGGCCGGATCCCGGCCCGGCTCCGCGTCGGCGTTGCGCGACGAGGTCGAACGGCAGCCCGCGGTACCAGTTCAACGCACCCGTCGCCGCGCCCGGCTCCCGCAGGGCATCCACGTAACGCCGTGCGGTCGGCTCCCCGACCCCGGTGCGGACGAGTGACCGGACCCCCCGCTCGACCCCGACCGCCCGGATCAGAGCCTCCGGCAGGTACGGGAGCTGGAAGAACACGAAGTACGACGACTTCAGGCCCTGGGAACTGGTCACCATCGAGCGGGCAAGGGCCCGCGGGTGCGGGGTCGACACCGAGCAGACGCTGTACAGCCGTTCAGGTCGGGTCCCGGCAACGGCCCACGCGACGGATCCACCCCAGTCGTGCCCGACCAGGTGGGCCCGGTCGACCCCGGCCGCGTCGAGGAGCGCCTCGACATCGGACGCGACCGCGGACATCTGGTAGTCGCGCCGCCGACGCGGACGGGCCGTCGGCGAGTATCCACGCTGGGTCGGTACCAGCACCCGGTAGCCCTCGGTCGCGAGCTGGGACGCGACCGCGTCCCAGCACTGGGCGTCCTCGGGAAAGCCGTGCAGCAAGACGACAGTTTCCCCGGCGCCGGGGCCGTATTCACGGACGTCGAATGTCAAAGCATCGTTGGTGAACTGCATCGGCTTACCGTGGCACGTCAGCGGCGGTCAGGCGACCCTCATACGCCCGCGTGTGGACAACCGCGGCGACCCCCGCCGGCCGGTCGACCTTGTCCACAGGGCATCGACACGGGCTTCCCGCCCGCCGATAGTGATGCCAGCGACCCGCCCCCACTGCTCCACCTCGCCTGCGGGTCGCCGAATTCCCCTCCGTCGTCGTGCCGGGCCCACTCCCTGTGCCTGTGCTATTTCGTGCTCCGCGCCCGGTGCACGGCGGACAAACCTGACAGATGGAGTCAGGGCCATGGCCATATGCGCCGACTGCGGTCAAGAAATGACCAAACTGGTGAGCTGTACCCGCGGTAGCTACGAGATCCGCGGCAAAGTCCTCAACCGCCTGCGCTACCCGACCACCGGGAACGATCCCGAGCTCAACGGGCACTGTCACGACTGCGGGACGCCACCCGGAGGCCTGCATCACCCAGGCTGCGACATGGAAGAATGCCCGAACGACGGCTGCGCCGCCCGGGAGGCGGTCGGCAGCGACCGCGCCCAGGTGATCACCTGCGGTTGCATCGGCTTCGGCGATATGAACGGTCTGTTGTGATTGTCGCCAGCGCGCGGCGATCGTCACGGACGAAGCCGGTCCACCACCTGACGAGCGCGTTCGAGGCTCCGATGAGCCTCCTCCGCCCGCCGCGCGGACGACGCCCGGGCTTTCTGGGTAGTCCGCGCGTGCCGCACCGCGTCCCCTTGTTCGTCCTGCGCCCGTCTCAATTGTTCCTCCAGCTCCGCCAGGTCCGCTCGCGCGCGCTCGAGACGATCGGTGGCCTGCGCCGCCGCATCGTCGTCGGCCTTCGCGCGGGCCGCCGCCTCGCGGTCGAGCTCGGCGGCGTCGTCACAGGCCTGCCGGGCGCTTTCGTAGCGCTCGTGGCGGTGCCGCTCGGTCGCCGAAGGCGTCGGGCTGCCTCCCTCGCCGCCGCGGAAGCCACGCCGACGGGCTCGACGGACAACCAGGTCGTCGGCCACTTCCGGGACCGATTCCCCGGGTTCGGCCGTATCCCCGGATTCGGACGGGTCGGCGAGCTGGGCGGAGCTGCCGGACGGTCGCTCCTGGTGCCGTGGTGCTCCCACCGGCCCGGCGTCCACGGGAGTCGCCGGGGGCGGGGCCTGCTCACTGATCACGGGCTCGCCACCGGAGTCCCCGGGGGGCCCGGCGTCGGGATCGACCAGCACCTCAGCCCCGGCGACCGGCCCGGCTCCGCTTCCTCCGGGGCCGACCGCGGG
>JAMFSN010000384.1 GCA_026225295.1 Frankia alni | reverse complement strand
CTCGGCGTCACCCAGGTGGTCGTCGTCGGGGTGGCCACCAGCATCGGTGTGGAGTCGACCGCACGGCAGGCCTACGAACACGGACTGCACGTCACCCTGGCCACCGACGCCATGACGGACCTCAACCCGGTGACCCACGACAACACCGTCACCCGCATCTTCCCGAGGCTCGGCGAGACCGGCACCACCGACGACATCCTCGCGCTTCTGTGACGGCCCGACTCCGGCCCGCCGTCGAACAGTCGCTGGCCCGCCCCGAGGATCACCGGAGCCGTCGAGATGACCAGCTCGTCGACCTTCCCGGCCGCCAGCGCCGGGCCGGTACCGGCCCGGCCGTGCTTTACCGCCGGCCGAGCGCGTCCGCGACCGTGGCCAGGTACTCGATGTGGCCGTCGGGGGAGTCCAGGCCGCGTCCCATCGTGGCCACGGAAACGTGGGTTCCGCCGGCCTCACGCCAGGCATCGATCTGCGCCACGAGGTCGCCGACCTCGCCCCCGGGAAGCGCCACGTAGTCCGCGCCGAACGCCTCGACCGACCGGCCAAGGCTGTGCACCCGATCGCGTAGCCGCTTCCAGGCGTCGATCGCGCGGTCGAGGCCCCCGAAGAAGATGAAACCGTCCGCCAGCCGGGCGGCCCGGTCGAAGGCGATCTCACCGGACCCGCCCAGCCAGATCGGTACCGACCGGGACGGTTTCGGTACGAGTGCGGCGCGGTCGATCCGGTCGAAGCGGCCGGCGAAGTCGACGACCGGTTCGGTGAACAACCGGCGCAGCAGCGTGATCTGTTCCTCCTGCCGCGCTCCGCGGGTGTGGAAATCCTCGCCGAGGGCCTCGTACTCGACCGGGTTCCAGCCCACCCCCACACCGAGGCGCAGCCGACCACCGGACAGCAGCTCGACATCGGCCGCCTGCCGGGCCACGAGCGCGGTCTGGCGTTGCGGAAGGATCAGGATCCCGGTGGCGAACCCGATCCGGTCGGTGATACCGGCCAGATAGGCGAACATCACGAACGGATCGTGGAACGGGTCGCGCTCGGTGTAGGGGCCGGTCAGCGCGGGCGTCCGATCGGTAGGCACGGCCCCGAGCACGTGGTCGTAGGCCAGGAGGTGGTCAAAGCCCAGAGCCTCGACCGCGGTCCCGATCCGCCGGACCGCGTCCGGATCTCCGCGAAGCTCGATCTGCGGGTAGACGACACCGATCTGCATGGGCGTCATACTGCCCGGTCGATATTGAGAATGCCTGTCGCCTCTTCGCGCATCTGGACTTTTCGGACCTTACCGGTGACGGTCATCGGGAACTCTTCGACGACAGGGACGTAACGCGGGATCTTGTCGTGGGCGAGTTTGCCGGTGCGGTAGGCGCGGAGGCTTTCCGCGGACCGCCACGCTGACGCGTTCGAAGCAGCGTTCGGTCCACATCACCAGGGCCGCGGCCGGGCCCTGGTGATGTAGCACGCCCGGGCAGTCGCCGTATCGCCGGTCAGGTGGTGGGCTGAGGGACGATGCGCAGGTAGGGCTTGGGCTCCTGCCAGCTGCCGAAGATCTCCTTGGCCTGGTCGTTGTTGACGGAGCCGACGATGACGACGTCTTCGCCCTGCTTCCAGTTGACCGGGGTGGCGACCTTGTGCTTCGCGGTCAGCTGCAGGGAGTCGATCACCCGCAGAACCTCGTCGAAGTTGCGGCCGGTCGTCATCGGGTAGACCAGGATCAGCTTGATCTTCTTGTCCGGGCCGATGACGAAGACGTTGCGGACGGTCTGGTTGTCGGCGGCGGTCCGGTCGGAGGGGTCGCCGGTGACGTTGGCGCCCAACATGCCGTAGGCCTTGGAGATCGCGAAGTCGGCGTCACCGATCAGCGGGTAGTTGGGGGCGGTGCCCTGGGTCTCCTTGATGTCCTCGGCCCAGGCGGCGTGCTTGTCGACCGGGTCGACGGACAGGCCGATGATCTTGACGCCGCGGCGGTCGAACTCCGGCTTGATGCTCGCCACGTAGCCGAGTTCGGTGGTGCAGATCGGGGTGAAGTTCTTGGGGTGCGAGAAGAGCACGGCCCACGAGTCGCCGATCCACTCGTGGAAGCTGATCGTGCCTTCGGTGGTCGAGGCCACGAAGTCGGGGGCGGTGTCGCCGATGGTCAGAGTCATTGCGCTTTCTCCGTCAACGAGGAGGTCCGACGCCCGGGGCGCCGGGGTCTGCTGGGTCACCGGAGACTCTACGGACCCGCCCCGGCCTGAGCGATCCCTGCCGGCGCGGCCGTTGCCGGCCGCCGTCGTGGCGGCCCCGTCGTGATCGCCGCCGGAAGCGGGCTCCGCATTTGCGTTCAAGCGCTTGAGGGGGGTCAGGCTGTCCGCATGACAGCCTTCACCATCCAGGACGCGTCCCGGCGCAGCGGGCTGAGTGAACCGACGCTGCGCTACTACGAGCAGGTCGGGCTGGTCGGCCCGATCGACCGCGACGAGAACAACGGGCATCGCCGTTACGGCCCCGAGGACCTCCACACCCTCGAAGCGCTGGCCTGCCTTCGCTCGACCGGCGTGGGCATCGAGGACATGCGCAGCTACCAGGCCAACCTCACCCGCCGGCAGGAGACGGCGGGTGAGCAGCGCGATCTGCTGCTACGCCACGCCGAGCGCATCGAGGCCGAGATCGTCGCCCAGCATGCCCGGCTCGGCTACCTGCGCGAGAAGGCGGCGCTGTGGGACGCCCGGGACCGCGGTGACACCGCCGCGGAGGCCGCGGCGATGCAGCGGGCCAGGGACGCGGCCAGTCGTTTGGAGGTGCGGCGATGAACCCGGTCCTGGTCACGGGTGGGTCCGGCTACGTGGGTACGCAACTGATCGCCGCGCTGCTGCGGGCCGGGACTCCGGTGCGCGCCACGATGCGCTCGACGGCTCACGGGGCCGACCTGCGGGCGGCAGTGCGCCGGGGCGACGCCGACGACGACGGCCTGGAGGTCGTCGCGGCGGACCTGACGGCCGACGACGGTTGGGCGGCCGCGGTGGCCGGTTGCCAGGAGGTCCATCACGTGGCCTCGCCCATCCCGTCGGTCCAGCCCGAGGACCCGGACGAACTGATCGTCCCGGCCCGCGAGGGCGCGCTGCGGGTGCTGCGGGCCGCGTGGGCCGCGGGCGTCCGACGCGTCGTGCTGACCTCGTCGTTCGCGGCGGTCGGCTACACCCCCAAGCCGGGCGCCGAGTTCACCGAGGACGACTGGACCGATCCGGACACGCCGGGCCTGGCGCCCTACCCGCGCTCCAAGGCGATCGCCGAGCGGGCCGCGTGGGACCTGATGGAACGCGACGGCGGCGACACCGAACTGGTCGTGGTCAACCCGACGGCCATCTTCGGACCGACGCTGACGACCACGGTCCGCTCCACCATGCAGTTGATCAAGGGGATGCTCGACGGGACGATGAGCGTCCTACCCCGCCAGCGCTTCGGCGTGGTCGACGTTCGCGATGTGGCGCAGCTGCACATCCTGGCGATGGCCGCGCCGAAGGCCGCCGGCCGCCGTTTCCTGGCCGTCTCCGACAGCCCGACGATGAGCTTCCTCGAGCTGGCCGACCTCCTGCGCGGGCGGCTCGGCCCGTTGGCCGCCCGGGTGCCCACCCAGGAAGGGCCGGGGGATGATCCGCCGCGGCTGATCATTCACAACGACCGGGCCCGCACGGAACTCGGATGGCGTCCCCGCGCCGCCGAGGCGACGATCGCGGAGTCGGCCGAGAGCCTCCGGGACCTCGGTCTGCTGGCGCCGAAGGACGACCGGTAGTGACCGCGGCGGCCCGGACGGCGTCGGACCGACATGTTCGCCGTCGCGCTCCTACAGTCGAGAGGTGGAAACGAGCAGCCCGTTCACCTCTGCTGATGAGGTCGTGTCGGCGTGGCGGGCGGCCGGCCAGCGGGGCGATGCGCTGGCCGCCGCCGATTGCCTGGCGTCGAACGTGACCGTGATTTCGCCGCTGACCGCACAGTTCCGATTCCACGGCCGCGACGAGGCTCGCGAGATGTTGATCGCCGCCTTTGAGGTGATCCATGACATCGCCTTCCACACCGAGGTCGGCGAGGCCGACACCCGCGCGCTCTTCTACCACGCGCACACCGGCGAACAGGCGCTCGAGGAAGCGCAGCTGCTCCGGCTCGACGCCGACGGCCTGATCGCGGAACTCACCCTGTTCGGCCGACCCCTGCCCGCCCTGACCGCGGTCATGGCCGACATCGGCCCCCGACTGCTGCGGCGTCAGAACCGGCCGGTGCTCGCGCGGGTCGTCGCCCTCGCGACCGCCCCTCTGGCCGCGCTGACCCGTCTCGGTGAACGGCGTCTCGTCCCGCTGGCCGACCCCGCCCGGCGCCGCTGACCAGCTCCAACCGGCGCCCACCCGCCGGGTTTCCGGGGTGACGACGGCCCGTGCCGTCGGGCTGGGCGACCTGCTGCGGGACGCCCCGCCCCGGGCCGGGCGGACCCGGGTCATCGGGATCGACGGGCGCTCCGGAGCCGGGAAAACGACGCTCGCCGGGCACCTGGGCGTGCATCTGGCGGCGCCGGTGGTCAGCCTCGAGGATCTCTACGGCGGGTGGGACGGGCTGACGGCCGGCATCGAACGACTGGTCGCGCAGGTGCTGACCCCGCTGGCCGCCGGCCGGCCGGCACGCGTGCCCCGGTTCGACTGGGTGTCATCGGTCTGGCTCGCGCCCCGGATGCTCGTCGCGGGGGACCTGCTGGTGGTCGAGGGCGTCGGCTGTGGAGCGCGGGCCGCCGCCCGGTTCCTGAGCGTGCTGGTCTGGATCGAGGAACCGGAGGACCGGCGCCGGGCGCGCGCCCTGGCCCGCGACGGCGACACCTACGCCCCCCACTGGGACGGGTGGGCCGCGCAGGAGGACGACCTGCTCGCCCGGGAACGGACGTGGTCGCGGGCGGACGTCGTCCTACCCGGGCCGCCGGAGGACGCGCCATGTCGAGCGGAATAGTTGGAAAAGGGCCGCCGTTGAACGGCGGCGGGGTCGATCCGGGGATCGTCGACGGTTCGGGACACCGACGGGTGGCGCCGACGCGGTAGTGGCAGTAGCGGTATTGGCAGTAGAGGTGGGAGACGGTGGATCTGCGGCTCACGGGTCAGCGGGCGATTGTGACCGGGGCCAGCCGGGGGATCGGGCGCGCGATCGCCCGCGCGCTCCTGGCCGAAGGGGTGCAGGTCGTCATCGCGGCCCGGGATGCCGACGTGCTGCGCGCCGCGGCCGTCGACCTGGCCGCCCGGACCGGGGGCACCGTGATCCCGGTGGTGGCCGACACCGGCAGCGACGATTCGGTGCGGGCCCTCGTCGCGCGGGCGGTCGACGAACTGGGCGGGGTGGACATCCTGATCAACAACGCCGCCCGTCCCGGCGGCGCGGCCGGCCCGGGCGGTGTCGCCACCCTGCCGACCGCCGCGGTCGCCGCGGATTTCAACGTCAAGGTGCTGGGGTACCTGCGGACGGCGCAGGCCGTGACGCCGCTTTTCGCGGCTCAGGGATCGGGCCGCATCGTCAACATCGGCGGTCTGTCGGCCCGCCAGGTCGGGCTGGCCTCGGCCTCCATCCGCAACGTCGGCGTCGCCGCCCTCACGAAGACTCTCGCCGACGAACTCGGCCCCCACGGCGTCACCGTCAACGTCGTGCACCCCGGGCTGACCAGTACGGACGACTACGACGGCACCGTCCGCCTGTCCCCGGACCGCCGCGCGGCGGCCGGCGCGGGCACGGCCATCCGCCGGGTCGTGACCGCGGATGAGGTGGCGGCGGTCGTGACTTTCCTGGCCTCCCCGCTGGCGGGGGCCGTGACCGGCGAGTCCCTGGCCGCCGGGGGCGGCGCGCCCGGCCCCATCCACTACTGAGCGCCACTGGTCGACCGTGCCTGGTGTTGGTCCGGACGCCGGGGCGTTGGCGGGGCGGCCGGACGCCGGCCAACGTCCCGGGCGGCCTGGAGTCAAAGGGACACCCGATCGCGGCCACCGGCATCGCGAATATCTGGGAGGTCGGCCAGCCCCCGCAACGGGCCCGTACTGGAGAAGGCGGCCGTCCGACCGGGTCCGCGTGGTACAACGACTCCTCGGAAACGCTGGGTCCGACCGGCTCGACCATCGCCACCCGCACGCCGGGTCGGCGGGATTGGCGTGCGATGTCGTTGGTCCTGGTTGTGGTCGTCGATCGGGGCCGGCGCGCCGGCCCCGGACCTGGTCCGGGGCGCTGACCGGGCGTGGAAATCAACGGGATGATGCTCGCCCTGCTGGAGATCCCGGCCGCGGTGACCGAGGACTACAACCGCTGGTACGACCTCGACCACATGCCCGAGCACGTGGCCAAACCGGATGTGCTCCTGGGCCGGCGGTACGTCGCACCCCGAGGGTTGCGGGCCGAACCGGGCGCGGTCCGGTGCGAATGGCTCGGCGGGTACCCGCCCTACCTGACGACCTACTGGTTCGGCGGCCCGCTCGAGATGACCAGCGAGGAGGCCCTCAACGGCTGGCGGGCCCTCGACCGGACCATTCTCAAGGCCGGGCGGTTCTGGCAGGTCGGGCGCTCCCGGCACAACTCGTTGTGGCGGCTCGCGTCGGCCCGGGCCCGACCGGGGTGCCTGGTGCGCCCGGCCGCCGTCCCGTACCTGGCCCACCGGGGCGTCATCGTGGCCCTCGGCCGGGCGGCGCCGAGCCGGACGCGCGAGGCGGTGGACTGGTGGGAGCAGGTTCACTTCCCCGACCTGTGCACGGTCGACGGATTGCTGGGCGCCCTCCGCCTGGAACGGGCCGGCGCCGACCACTCGGACCTGGTGCTGCACCTGCTGCTGTGCGAGCAGGACCCCGAAACGGTGCTGCGGGGGATCGAGCGGGCCCGCGGCTACTGGCGTGCGGTCGGGCGGTTCCCCGCCTACGGCGGGGTGTACGAGGAGCTCGCGTTCCTGCCTTACCAGCGGATCGTGCCGCTGGAGTACGACTTCGACATCGGCGAGCCCGAACCGTCCGCCCGCCCGGCCGGTTGAGGGAGCCGGGGTGCGCCGGCCGCCGATCATTGCTCTGATCGGCGTGGACGGGTCGGGAAAGACGACCCAGGCGCGCCGGCTGGCCCGGTGGCTCACCGAGTCCGGCCGGCCGGCGTCCTACTTCGAGAATGCCGGTGGGCGTCCCGTCCTCGACGGTCTGGCCCACCGCTTCGGCCGGCGGGACGGTCGCGACCTGCTGGGTCGCGGTTACGTCGTTGTGGAGTCGACGGTCCGGTGGGTGGCCATCAGCCGGGCGCTGATCCTGGCCCGGCGGACCGGGCGGATCCCGGTCATGGACCGGTACACGTACTGCCAGTACGCCGTCCTGCGGGCCCGCGCCGAAGCCGGCGAGAATCGGGCGCGGGCGCTGTTCGGGCGGTTCCCGGTCCCCGACCTGGTGTGTTTCCTGTCCGTTCCGGCGCGGACCGCCCAGGTCCGGGTCGAGCTGCGCGGCCGCGACCGGGAGGAGCTGGCCTATCTGGAGGCCTTCGACCAGGCTTACCGATCCCTCCCGGAGTACCCGTCTTTCCGCGTCGTGCCGGCCGGCGGAACCGTGGACCAGGTTCAGGCGGAGCTCCGGGCGGTCGTCCAGCGCGAACTCCCGGGCTGAACGCGGTGGCCGGCGCCGTCCGCCTCGGTCATCGACGGCGGCGGCGACCGGCGCCATACCCTTGGGATCCAAGGCCGGCCAGCGCGTCGGCACCGGCGCCGTCCCGGTTCCGGCCCCGCCGACCCGGTTTCCTGACCGTAGGACGTCACGATATGAGCGTTTCGGCAACACCCGATCCGGACGGGAACGAGCCGTCCCGGCCACGGCGCCGCTACGACAGCTCACTGCGGCGTGAGCGGGCCGCCGAGACCCGGGAACGGATCGTCGCGGCCGGTTCGGCCCTGGTCCATGACTTTCCGCGGTGGGACTGGCGGGGGCTGACCTTCCGGGCGGTCGCCGAGCGGGCGGGCGTCGGGGAGCGGACCGTCTACCGGCATTTCGGCACCGAGCGGGAGTTGCACGACGCGGTCATGCACCGCCTTCAGGAGGAAGCCGGGGTCTCCTACGCCGAGCTCGGCCTGGACGACATCGCCGACGTCACGGCGCGCGCCTTCGCGACCCTGTCGTCGTTCGCGGTCGCCCGCTGGGCGGCCCCGGACCCCCAGCAGCCGGCCCTGGTGGCCGAGAACCAACGTCGGCACGACGCGCTCATCGGCGCGGTCGGCCCGTCGACGGACGACTGGTCCGACACCGAACGCCGGGCGGCGGCGGCCATGCTCGACGTCCTGTGGAGCGTGCCGGCCTACGAGTGCCTGATCACTGCCTGGAATCTCGACTCCGACCAGGCGACCCGAACGGTCGGCTGGGTCATCGACCTGGTCGTCGGGGCGATCCGGGCCGGCCGGCGTCCCGACCTGGCCGGTCCGGACGGCTGACGGCGCGGGACGTGCGGCCGACCGTCCCGACGCACCGTCGGCAACCAGAAGATCCACGCGTCGGTCAGCACCGCCTCGACGTCGGGCCAGGGCCGGCCCCGGTCGCCCGCCGGGACCGCCGGCCGGGGTAATCCGGCCCCACCACTTAGCCTGGGACCGTGGCGCAGACTGAGTTCGACCTGGTGATCGTGGGCTCCGGATCCGGGAGCGCACTGATCACCCCGGACCTCGACGATCTCAAGATCGCCCTGGTCGAGGCCGGGCCGTTCGGCGGTACCTGTCTCAACCGCGGCTGTATCCCGACCAAGATGTTCGTCTACACCGCCCAGATCGCCGAGACGGTCCGCGCGGCGGGCCGGTTCGGGCTGGACGCCCGCCTCGACGACGTCCGGTGGACCGACATCCGGGACCGGATCTTCGACCGGATCGACCCCACATCGGTCAGCGGGAAGCGGGACCGCGAGCAGTCGCGGTCGGTCACCGTCATCAACGGGACCGCCGCGTTCGACGGTGAACGCCGGCTGCTCGTCGATGGCACGGAGGCGGTGAGCGCCGACCAGGTGGTCATTGCC
The DNA here is from genome assembly GCA_026225295.1 of Frankia alni. Classification (GTDB taxonomy): domain Bacteria; phylum Actinomycetota; class Actinomycetes; order Frankiales; family Frankiaceae; genus JAMFSN01. The sequence goes on along the minus strand of JAMFSN010000384.1, from coordinate 973 downwards.
GCCGGGGCCCGTCCGGCCGTGCCCGACCTGGTCGCCGCGTCGGGCGTGCCCTTCCACACGTCCGACACCGTCATGCGGATCGACCGGCTGCCCGCCTCGCTGGTCATCCTCGGGGGCGGGTACGTCGCCGCCGAGTTCGCCCACATCTTCGCCGGGCTCGGCGTCGCCGTCCGCATCGTGACCCGGGGGCCGGCCCTGCTGACGGCGATGGACTCCGAGGTCTCCGAGCGGTTCACCGCGCTGGCCGGGCAGCGCTGGGACCTGCATCTGTCGGCGGCGGTGGCGGCGGTGTCGGGCACCGACGACGGGGTGCGCCTCACCCTCGGCGACGGCGCGGTGGTCTCCGGCGAGCTGTTGCTCGTGGCCACCGGGCGGCAGCCCAACTCCGACCGGTTGAACCTGCCGGCCGCCGGCGTCGAGGTGCACGCCAACGGCCGGATCAAGGTCGATGAGTTCGGCCGGACGACCGCCCCCCGGACCTGGGCGCTGGGCGACGTCAGTTCCGTTTACCAGCTCAAGCACGTGGCGAACGCCGAGGCCCGGACGGTCGGCCACAACCTGACCCACCCCGGCGAGCTGCGCCGGCCGCGGCACCGCTTCGTGCCCTCGGCGGTCTTCACCAGCCCGCAGATCGCCTCGGTGGGGGCGACCGGACAGCAGTTGCGGGAGTCCGGTCGGCCGTTCGTCAGTGCCACCCAGGCCTACGGCGACACCGCCTACGGGTGGGCGGCGCAGGACCACGACGGCTTCTGCCGCCTGTACGCCGACCCGGAAACCGGGCTGCTGCTCGGCGCCCACCTGATGGGTCTGGAGGCCGCCAACATCATCCAGCCGCTCATCCAGGCCATGACCTTCGATCAGCCGGTCACCGAGGTCGCCCGCGGCCAGTTCTGGATCCACCCCGCGCTCAGCGAAGTCATCGAGAACGCGCTGCTCAAGCTGCCCCTGTAGGACTCGGACGGCCCGGCGACCG
>JAMFSN010000063.1 GCA_026225295.1 Frankia alni | reverse complement strand
GCCGTCAAAGAGGTGCACCGGGCCTTCCGGACCAGCCTCGACATGGCCCTCGCGGACGTCGACGCCGTGGCCCGTCGGGCCGCCCGCTGGGAGGTCTTCGATCCCGCGACCCTGGCCCGCTACTTCACCACGCTGGACTTTTCCCTCGGCGAGCGCCAGATCGCCGGCATCGAGACGTTCGCGGCCCGGGCGGCCGCGCGCGGCGAGGTGCCGCCGTTCCCCGGCCTGACCTTCGCCGCCGTCTGACCCGGTGCGGCCCCAGGCCCCCAGGCCCCAGGCCGACGGGGCTCAGGACGTGGGCAGCGGCTTGACGGTGATGCCCAGTTCCCGCAGGAGCTTCGGGTCCGCCGGGCTGGGCGAACCGACCAGCAGATCCTGGGCCTTCTGGTTCTTCGGGAACGGCACGACCTCGCGGATCGACGTGATGCCGGTCAGGATCATCAGCATCCGCTCGAGCCCGGGGGCGATACCGCCGTGCGGCGGGCAGCCGTTGCGGAACGCGTCGACCATGTGGCCGAACTGCTCGTCCACCGTCGTGCGGGGCAGCCCGGCGATCTCGAAGGCCCGGTAGAGGGTCTCCGGGTCGTTGTTCCGGATGGCGCCGCTCGACAGTTCGGTCCCGTTGCAGACCAGGTCGTACTGCCAGCCGCGCACGTCGAGCGGGTCGAGCTTCTCCAACGCGTCCAGGCCGCCCTGCGGCATCGAGAACGGGTTGTGGGAAAAGCCGATCTCGCCGGTCTCCTCGTCCCGCTCGTACATCGGGAAGTCCACGATCCAGACGAAGGCCAGCGTGTCCTCGGGCCGGAACCCCAGGCGGCTGCCGAGTTCGAGCCGGATGGCCGACAGGGCGGTGTCGATCCGGCCGCGCGGTCCGGCCGACAGCAGGAGCAACGAGCCGTCGGTCGCGCCGACCGCCTCCGCCACCGTGGCGACGTCCTCCGGAGTCAGCGCGTTCGCGATCGACCCGCGGACGGTCGCCGAGCCGGCGGCCACGTCGCCCGCCCACGACAGCCAGGCCAGACCGGTGACGCCCGATTCCTGGGCCCGGGCCCGCAGGCCGTCGAGCTCCTTGCGGGTGAACCGGGCGCCGTCCGGGACGACGAACCCCCGCACCGCCTCGCCCCGCTCCACGGCGGCCCGCAGGAACTCCGGGCCGGCCGAGCGGAACAGCTCGGTGAGGGTCGAGAACTCCAGCCCGAACCGGATGTCGGGCTTGTCCGAGCCGTACCGCTCGATGGCGTCGTGGTAGGTCAGCCGCGGAAAGGGTCCGTCCGGCCGGGTGCCGCTGAACCGCTCGACGATGTCGAGGGTGGCCCCTTCGATCTCGGTCAGGACGTCTTCCTGCTCGACGAACGCCATCTCGATGTCGATCTGGTAGAACTCGCCCGGCGACCGGTCGGCCCGGGCCGCCTCGTCGCGGAAGCACGGCGCGATCTGGAAGTACCGGTCGACGCCGCTCGCCATCAGCAGCTGCTTCCACTGCTGGGGGGCCTGCGGCAGCGCGTAGAACTGGCCCCGGTGCAACCGGGACGGGACGAGGAAGTCGCGGGCGCCCTCGGGGCTGCTGTTCGACAGCACCGGCGTCGGGATCTCGACGAACGTGCGCTCGTGGAAGACCTCCCGGATGATCGTGGCGAGCCGGTCGCGATCCGCGATGATCTTCGCCATCCGGGGTCGGCGCAGGTCGAGGTAGCGGTAGCGCAGGCGGGTTTCCTCGCCGACCTCCGCGCCCTTCTCGGGCAGGAACGGCGGCGGCTCGACCATCGCCGACAGGACCTCGATCTCGGTCGCGAGGACCTCGATCCCGCCGGTGACGATGTCGGTGTTCTCCTGGCCGCCCGGCCGGGCCCGCACCGTGCCGATGACCGAGATCACCGACTCGAGGTGAAGCCCACGGACGCGGCCGGCGAGATCGCCGGCCGCGTCGACCGGGACGACCACCTGGGTGGCGCCGTAGAAGTCGCGCAGGTGCAGAAACAGGATCTGGCCGTGGTCCCGGCGGGCGGCCAGCCACCCGGCGAGCCGGACCGTCTTCCCGACGTCCGTCCCGCGCAGTTCGCCGCAGGAGTGGGTGCGGTACCGGTTCATTCCCGCACCGTACTACTCGTGCACACCGACGGTGCTTACTGATCGGACGACGGTGCCCACTGATCGGACTAGCGCTTGACTAGCGGTGAACCCTCCGTTCGGAGGATGGGAAACACCCAGGTCGCGCCGGTAGAAACGGGTGCATGGACACGTCTGCCGCCCGCAGCGCCGCGGGCCCGGTACCGACGGGCGGGAACCTCGACGCCGTACGTGGCGAGCGGGCCGTCCGGGTCGTGATCGCCGACGACACCGACAGTGTCCGCGACCTGGTCTGCCTGCTGCTCGATCTGGAGCCCGACTTCACCGTGGTCGGGCAGGCCCGTAACGGTGCCGAGGCGGTGGACGTGGTGGCCGACGCGCGTCCGGACCTGGTGCTGCTGGACGTGGTCATGCCGGTCCTGGACGGAATCTCGGCGCTGCCCCGGGTCCGGGCGGCGGCGCCGGGGGCCCGGGTGGTTGTGTTCACCGGGTCGATCGAAGGTTCGATGGAGCGGGAGGTGACCGCGCTCGGGGCCGACGCCCTGGTCGACAAGGGCCTGGTGAACGGCCCGTTCGTGGCCCGGCTGCGTGAGTTGTGTCACCGTCCGCCCCGCCCGGTCGCCGCGCCGGTCTGACGGATCCGGCCGCTATCCGGCCGCTGGTCAGGCCGAATCAACCCAAACTTCGCAACGATTCGCCCGGGGTGTGACGGCCCACCGCGTCGCCCGGTCCCGGATGGGCGCCTGATGTGAAACCATGAGGGCATGACTGAACGCGCCGAGCTTCGCGATCTCGCGGAGCTTCTTCTGGTGGCGCGACTGCATGTCGACCTTCTCCGGGTCGCCAGCGCGGGCTGTCGCGACTCCCGCTGACCCCGCCCTCCGCACCTCCCATTCCCTACTGGGTTGGTGTAAAAACGCGAACGGTTGAGAGATTACTCTATGACGTCGCCCGCACAACCCCGTCCGGTCGAATCCGGCGTCCAGCAACCCGGCGCCGGGCCGTCCCGCCCGGCCCGCGCCCGACCGGACCGGCCCAAGGGCCAGGGCCAGTGGGCCCTGAACCACCTTGAGCCGCTCAACCCCAACGAGCGGATCAAGAAGGACCAGGACGGCCTGGCGGTCCGCGACCGCATCCTCAACCTCTACCCGTACACCGGTTTCGCCGCGATCGACCCGCAGGACCTGCGCGGCCGGTTCCGGTGGTGGGGCCTTTACACCCAGCGGCGGGAAGGGATCGACGGCGGCCGGACGGCCATCCTCGAGCCCGAGGAGCTGGACGCGCCGTTCTTCATGCAGCGCATCCGGCTCGACGGCGGTCGGATGACCAGCGACCAGCTCCGGGTGATCGCTGACATCTCCACCCGCTACGGCCGGGACGTCGCCGACGTCACCGACCGGCAGAACATCCAGCTGCACTGGATCCGCATCGAGGACGTCCCGGCCGTCTGGGGTGCACTCGAGGACGCCGGGATGACCACCGCCGAGGCGTGCGGCGACACCCCGCGGGTCATCCTGGGCTGCCCGCTGGCCGGCGTCGACAGCGAAGAGGTGCTCGACGCCACCCCGCAGATCCTCGAGACCGTCCGCCGGTACGTCGGCGACACCTCCCTGTCGAACCTGCCCCGCAAGTTCAAGACGTCGATCTCCGGCTGCCCGGACCACTGCACGTTGCACGAGCTCAACGACGTCGCCTTTGTCGGCGTGGTGCACCCCGAGCTCGGCCCCGGCTACGACCTGTGGGTCGGCGGCGGGCTGTCGACCAACCCGAAGCTCGGCGTCCGGCTCGGCGCGTTCGTACCGCCCGAGCGGGTGCCGGAGGCGTGGCTCGGCGTCGTCCAGCTGTTCCGTGACTACGGGTACCGCCGGTTGCGGACCCGGGCCCGGCTGAAGTTCCTGGTCGCCGACAAGGGCGCGGAATGGATGCGCGAGACGCTGGAGAAGGAGTACCTGACCGGGGGGCCGCTGCCGGACGGTCCGCCGCCCGCTCCGCCGCGCATCGAAGGCCGCGACCACATCGGCGTCCACCCGCAGCGCGACGGGCAGTTCGCCGTGGGATTCGCGCCGCGGGCCGGGCGGATGACCGGCACCGCGCTGCGGGCCGTCGCCGACCTCGCCGACCGGCACGGCGGTGGCCGCATCCGGGCCACCGCCCAGCAGAAGCTGGTCATCCTCGATGTGGCCGGGGCGGCGGTCGAACCGCTGACCGCCGCGTTGGCCGAGCTCGACCTGGTCGTCTCACCCAGCGTGTTCCGGCGCGGGACGATGGCCTGCACCGGGCTGGAGTTCTGCAAGCTGGCCATCGTCGAGACCAAAGGCCGGGCGATCGACCTGATCGCCGAGCTGGAACGCCGGCTCCCCGACTTCGACGAGCCGATCGGGATCAACGTCAACGGCTGCCCGAACGCGTGCGCCCGGTTCCAGGTCGCCGACATCGGACTCAAGGGTTCGCTGGTGGCGGGGCCCGACGGGGAGATGGTCGAGGGCTTCCAGCTGCATCTGGGTGGGCACATCGGCACCCGGTCGCGGTTGGGTCGCAAGTCGCGCGGGCTCAAGATCACCGCCGACGCCCTGGTCGACTACGTCGAGGCGCTGCTGCGGGCGTTCACCGCGCAGCGCGCCGCCGGTGAGAGCTTCGCCGACTGGGCCGAACGGGCCGAGGAGAAGGTGCTCGTGGAGCCGGCGTCGGCGCTCGTCGAACCGGCGTCGGCGGCGGTGGTCGGTACGGCGCCGCCGGTATGACCGCCATCCGCGCGCACGCGTCCCCGTTCTACTGCCCGTACTGCGGAGACGAGGACCTCGTCCCCCAGGAGAGTCACGGCGAGTGGTCGTGTCAGTCCTGCCGACGCGGCTTCCGCGTTTCCCTGACCGCGCTGGCCACCGGGTCTGCTCCGAGATCGGCCGCCCCGACGTCAGCCGCCCCGTCATCGACTTCGCCCCCCCGCCGAGAGGATGGTTGATGGACGCGCAACTGAAGGCCCGGGCCGAGCAGGCCGGTGCCGAACTGGCCGACGCCCCGGCCGAGGAGATCCTGCGCTGGGCGATCGACGAGTTCGGCCCGAAGCTCGTCGTGGCCGCGTCGATGGCCGAGGCGGTGCTGGTCGACATGCTGTCCCGGGAGCGTTCGGACATCCCGGTCGTGTTCATCGACACCGGCTACCACTTCGCCGAAACCCTCGGCACCCGCGACGCCGTGCGGCACCAGTACGACCTGCCGCTCATCAGCGTCGGGCCCCAGCTCACGGTGGCCGGTCAGGACGCGGTCTACGGCCCGCGCCTGCACGAACGGGACCCCGACGCCTGCTGCCGGATGCGCAAGATCGTTCCGCTCGACCGGGCGCTGGCGCCGTACGCGGCGTGGGCGGCCGGGTCGCGGCGGTCCGAGACGGCCGGTCGCAAGGAGATCCGGGTCGTCGACTGGGACGCCCGGCGCGGCATGGTGAAGGTCCACCCGCTGGCGAACTGGACCGACAAGGACGTGGCCCGTTACGTCGAACGGCACAACGTCATCGTCAACCCCCTCCTGTCGGACGGCTACGACTCGATCGGCTGCGGACCGTGCACCCAGCGGGGCGCCGGCCGGGACGGTCGGTGGACCGGTCTCGGCAAGGCCGAGTGCGGCATCCACTAGAGCGGGCTGGGTCAACGGTCGTTATAGCGGCCGTAGACCCAGCCAGCTCGGATTTGTAACCGAGAGCGGGCCGTATCGGCGGGCGCGGGGGTGTCCTCTTGGGCTTCCAGCTCGGTTGCGTGACGGCGGTTTCGGGTTCGGAGGGGTCGCCTGGGCTCAGAGCAGGCCGAGCGCCGCGACCGCGTCGCGCTCCTCGATCAGTTCCGCGACCGAAGCGTCGATCCGTTCCCGGGAGAAGGCGTTGACCGACAGCCCCTGGACGATCTCGTACGAGCCGCCGGACGAGGTGACCGGGAACGACGCGATGAGTCCTTCGGGGATGCCGTAGGAGCCGTCCGACAGGATCCCGGCCGAGGTCCAGTCGTCGGCCGGGGTACCCAGCACCCAGTCGTGCACGTGGTCGATCGCCGCGCTGGCGGCCGAGGCGGCCGAGGATGCGCCCCGGGCCTCGATGATCGCCGCACCGCGCTTGGCGACCGTCGGGATGAACGTCTCGCGCAACCAGGCCTCGTCGACCAGGTCGGCGGCCGGGGCGCCGTTCACCGTGGCCTGGAAGACGTCGGGGTACTGGGTCGCCGAGTGGTTCCCCCAGATCGAGAGCTTCCTGATGGCCGACACGGGCGCCTTGACCTGCGTCGAGAGCTGGGCGATGGCCCGGTTCTGGTCGAGGCGGGTCATCGCGGTGAACCGGTCGCCCGGCACGTCGGGGGCCGCCGACCGGGCGATCAGCGCGTTGGTGTTGGCCGGGTTACCGACCACCAGCACCCGCACGTCGTCCGCCGCGTGGTCGTTGATGGCCCGACCCTGCGGCTTGAAGATCCCACCGTTCGCGGAGAGCAGGTCGCCGCGCTCCATCCCCTTGGTCCGGGGGCGCGCGCCGACCAGCAGGGCGATGTTGGTCCCCTCGAACGCCTGCCGCGGGTCGTCACTGATGTCGACCCCTTCGAGCAGCGGGAACGCACAGTCGGCGAGTTCCATCGCGGTGCCCTCGGCGGCCTTCACGGCCGGCGGGATCTCGAGTAGTCGTAGGCGCACCGGCGTGTCCGGCCCGAGCAGCTGGCCGGAAGCGATCCGGAACAGGAGGGCGTAGCCGATCTGGCCGGCGGCCCCGGTGACGGTGACCTTCACTGGACTCTGGGTCATTGACGTATCTCCCGTTCGCGGATCGCGGCGCTGTGGATGCTATCCGTTGACGTGCTCCCGAAGGCCATTGTGTTACGAGGTACGCACCCCGGTCACCGCGAACCGCTCGACCGCCGCGACGTGGCCGCCGGTGGTCACCAGCACCGTGAGCACCGATCCAGGGGGCGCGGCGAAGGTGACCCGGGCCCGCCAGGGCGATCCGGTCCCGCCGGCCGCCACGCAGCAGGAGACGCCCAGCGGGGTCGTGGACACCGGCCCGTAGACGGCCACCCGGATGCTCTCATCGACCCCGGTGATCCGACCGCCGACCGTGAGGGGCGACCGGACCGTCGTGCCGTAGCCGGGGGCGGTCAGTGAGAACGTCGTGTCGTTGGTGCCAACGACCTCCCACGGCGCGGTGGTCGACGTCCCGAACCGGATCAGGTGCACGACGGCCGCGGCCCCGGTCCGGGTTCCCGCCCCGGGCACGGCGAACCCGACCTGGACCAGGGCTTCCCGCCCGGTGACCGTCGAGGTCAGGGCCCGCCGGACGCCGGTCAGGCCGAGATGGGCGGTGAAGGCCGTCGCGGTGGCGGCCGGGTCGAGGTGCCAGGGCTGGGTGCCGCCGGCGGCGTAGGCCCGGCGCCACGAGTCGGCCTGGCCGAGATCGGTGAAGGGGAACAGCGGCTGGTAGCCGGCGCCGACCGTTCCGCCGCCGCCGGGCGGCGCGGTCCGGCCGCTGATCCCGGGGGCGGTCGGGCCGACGCCGGTCGATGCCGGCGCCGATGCGGACCTCGATGCGGTCGGTGCGGACGGGGTGGCCCCCACGGTGGTGAGCGGGCCGGCGGATCCGTTCGACCCGCCCCCGGAGCAGGCCGCCACCACGAGGGCGACCGCGCCGGCGATCAGGGCCGCCCGCCCGGCCGGCCATCGGCCGGGGGAGGGGATTTCCGTTCGACCAGGACCGGGGTCGACCATCTGGGCCCGCCTTCCGTACGACGCGATACCCGTGAGAGTGGGCTGCTATCACCGACTTGTACAGGGGACCCGATCCCCGCGTCGCCCGCCCCCGCGTCAGCCAGGTCCACGGGGTCCAGTCGGCCTGGTGGCCGAACACGAGCGGGACCAGGACCGCCGTCCTGGTCGCGGCCAGCAGCCGGACCGCGCGGATCGGTAGCGTTCGGCTGGTGACGGGGACGGGCACGGTGTGGCTGGTCGGGGCCGGTCCGGGGGATCCGGGCCTGATCACCGTGCGCGGTCGGGAGCTGCTGGGTCGGGCCGACGTCGTCGTCACCGACCGGCTGGCCGCTCCGGAGCTGCTCGCCCTGGCGCCGGCCGGGGCGCTGATCATCGCGGCCGGTAAGAGCCCGGGCCGCGACACGCTCACCCAGGAGGCGGTCAACGCCCTGCTCGTCGAGCACGCCGGGGCCGGACGGACCGTTGTCCGGCTCAAGGGCGGCGACCCGTTCCTGCTTGGCCGGGGCGGCGAGGAAGCCGAAGCGTGCGCGGCGGCCGGGGTGAGCTGCGTCGTCGTGCCCGGGGTGACGTCGGCGTTCGCCGCGCCGGCGTACGCGGGCATCCCGGTCACCCATCGGGGGGTGGCCCAGGACGTCGCGGTCGTGTCCGGTCACCTGGCGCCGGACGACCCGGCCAGCACCGTCGACTGGGCGGCGCTGGGCGTCTCCTCGGCGACGGTCGTGGTGCTGATGGGCGTCGGCCGGCTGGCCGCGATCGCCGCCGCGCTGACCGCCGGCGGTCGACCGGCCGCCACCCCGGCCGCGCTGGTCGAACGGGCGACGACCCCCGCCCAGCGGGTGGTCCGCTCGACCCTCGTCCGGTTGGCCGCCGACGCCGCGGCGGCCGGGATCCGGTCGCCGGCGGTGCTGGTCGTCGGGGGCGTGGCCGCGCGCCGGGACGGGGCGCCCGGGGACGCGGGCCCGCGCGGCGGCGACTCCGCGACCGGCGATCGACCGCTGGCCGGTCGCCGCGTGCTGGTGCCGCGGACCCGGCCGCGGGCCGGGCTGCTCGCCGCGCGCCTGCGCCGGCTGGGCGCGGACGCGGTCGAGGTGGTCGTGTCCCGCCCGGAGCCGGCCACCGATCCCGGTCCGCTGCTCGGGGCGCTACCCGGCGCCGACGCGCTGATCCTGGCCGGCGCGGACGAGGTGCACGCGGTGGTGGCGCTGTTGCGGGCCGGCGGGCGGGACGTGCGCGCGCTGGCCGGGCTGGCGCTCGTGGCCGCCGACGATGACGCCGCCGAGGCGCTCGACGCGTTCGGTCTGACCGCCGTGCGGCCCTCGACGGAGCTGGCGGCCACCGTGGTGGTCAGCGCGTCGGCGCCGACTCCGGTCGGGACCCGGACCGGGCGCCGGATCACGCTGCTGACCGACGCGGTGACCAGCCCCGATGCGGCCCTGGCCGATCAGCTTCGGCACGGCGATCTGCACGCCGTCGCGTTCGCGTCGTCGACCGCCGCCCGGGCCACCGGCGAGAGTTACGGACCGTTGCCGCCCGGCCTGCTGGTCGCGGCGATGGGCGGCCGGACCGCGACCGCCTGCGCGCGGGCCGGGATCCGGGTCGACGCGGTGGCGACCGAGCCGGGGATCTACCCCTTGGCCGAGGTGGTCGTCGGGTTGCTGGCCCGCCGGCCCGGCCCGCCGGAGCCCTGACCGATCCGGGACCGCACCGCCGCCAGCACGCCGGGATGCAGCCCGAGGGGGGCGGTGAGCGTCCACCGGGTGTCCGGGAAGGTCGTCCCGGCCGCGGTGAGGGCGGCCGGGATGTCGTGCACGGTGTGGTTGCCGGCGAACAGGAAGAACGGGTGGACCACGATCTCGGTGCAGCCCCGCCCGACCAGGGCCGCGTACCCGGCCCCGATGCCCGGTTCGACCAGCTCCAGATAGGCCGGTTCGACCGCGTCCCAGCCCGGATCCCCGGCCAGCAGGCCGACGAGTTCCCGCACGGCCGCGTTGGCCTCGTCCCGGCGCGAACCGTGCCCGATGACCAGCAGACCGCGCATGTCACCAGTGTGCCGACGGGCGGACCGGAACCTCAAATCGCCGCCGGCCCCGCCCGGCCGTCCAGGGTCACGGTGCGGCGACGTCGATGAGGACCTTGCCGGTCCGGCCCTGCTCGAGCGCCGCGTGGGCGGCGGCCGTCTCCTCGAACGGGAAATGGTGCACCGGCAGCCCGGCGTCCGCCCCGAGGCGCAGCACCCCGGCGGCCAGCGCCGCGGACACGTCCGTGACCGCCTGGTCCTTCTCGCGTTCGGACAGCGTGTAGACGAGCACGAACTGGAACCGGGTGTTGGCCGTCATGGCCGGCCGGATCGGCACGCTCAGCGTGTCGCCCCCGGTGTCGGCGTAGATCGCGATCGATCCGCCGCTGGCCAGGACGGCCTGGTTGAGGGACAGGTTCGCGATCGGGTTGACCTCGACGACGAGGTCGACGCCGGCCGGCGCGATCCCGCGGATCTCCGCCGCCGCGTCCGCCGTCCGGTAGTTCACGATGTGCTGGGCTCCGGCCGCCCGGGCCAGGGTCGCCTTCTCGCCCGAGCTGACCGTCGTCACCACGGTGGCCCCGGCCCACCGGGCCAGTTCGATCGCCGCGTGCCCGACCAGGCCGGCGCCCCCGGCTACCAGCACCACCCGCCCGACGAGCGAGCCGGGCGCGAGCACCAGCGGACCGTCGGTGCCGATGGTGAGCGCCCGGTGGGCGGTCAGCGCCGGGATCCCGAGGCTCGCGCCGAGGTCGAAGGACGCCCCGGGCGGCAGCGCGACCGCTTGGCGGGCGGGCAGCGTCAGCGCCTCCTGCGCGGTTCCCTCGGGCCGCTGCCAGGCCGCTTCCCAGATCCAGACCCGTTCGCCCCGCCGGCCGCGGTCGACCCCGGCCCCGACCGCGTCGATCGTTCCGGCGCCGTCCTGGTTCGGGACCTGCCGGCCGAACGGGGCCGGATCCCCCGGCCGGCGGCCGGTCCGCGCCTTCCAGTCCGTCGGATTGACGCCCGACCGGGCCACCCGCACCCGGACCTCGCCGGGCCCGGGGGCCGGCTCGGGCCGTTCGACGACCCGCAGGACCTCGGGACCACCGGTCTGTTCATAAATGACGGCTCGCACGGGTCCCCCCTACCCCAGGATCGGTGCCGCGAGCCGGAGGCGAGCCGCTAGCCGTTGTCGGACGAGTGCCCCGGAAAGACCTTGGCGCTCGGGTCGACGGTCGGCGCGGCGTTGTTGACCGCCGTCGCGACCTCCCCGAAACCGGTCGCGATGAGCCGGACCTTGCCCGGGTACTCGGTGATGTCCCCGGCGGCGAAGATCCGCTCGACCCCGGTGTGCATCGTGCTGTCGACCACGATGTGGCGTTTGTCGATCGTGAGGCCCCACCGGGTCAGCGGCCCCAGGTCGGCGGTGAACCCGAGCGCGGCCACGACGCCGCGGGCCGGCCGGACGTGCCGGTCGCCGGTTTTGCTGTGCTCGAGTTCGACCGACGCGATCGTGTCGTCCCCGGTGATGGCGGCGACCTCGGTGAACGTCAGCACCTCGATCTTCGAGCTGAGCACGCGCGACACCGTGTGTTCGTGGGCGCGGAACCGGTCCCGCCGGTGGACGAGCGTCACCGACCGGGCCAGCGGTTCGAGGGCCAGGGCCCAGTCGAAAGCGCTGTCCCCGCCCCCCACCACCAGCACGTCGAGGTCGGTGTAGACGTCCAGCTTGGGTACGAAGTACACCAGGCCCCGGCCCAGGTACTCGCTGCCGGTCGGCAGCGGGCGGGGGGTGAAGGTCCCGAGCCCGCCGGTAATGATGATCGTTTTGGCCAGGACCCGCAGGCCGCGGGCGCTGGTGACCAGCACGCCGTCGTCGGTGTGGGTGATCTCGGCGGCCTGGTGGTCGAGCAGGTACGTGGGGGAGAACGCTGCCGCCTGCTTGACCAGCGCGTCGACCAGTTCCCGGCCCCGGATTCCGGGGAAGCCGGCCACGTCGTAGATCATCTTTTCTGGATACATCGCGGTGACCTGGCCGCCCGGCTCGGGCAGCGAGTCCATCAGGGCGACCTGCATGCCGCGGAAGCCCGCGTAGTAGGCGCCGAACAGGCCCGCCGGCCCGGCTCCCACGATCAGCATGTCGACCGTGATGATCTCGCCCGCCCCGGCCGGGTCGGCCCCGGACGTCACGGCGGTGGCGGTTTCGGTGCCCACGGGCAACTCCCTGGCTGAGATGCTGGTGACCTCATCCTGCCGCAGCCGGCGGTCCGGTGCGTCGCGCGGACCCGCGATCGACGGCTACCGTCGTACCGGACACCACGCGATCCGGCCGGTCAGATTCATGACACCGGGTGACAGTGCGGCGGGCGGCCACCACGATCAGAGCGCATGGTGGGGCCTCGACCCGGGTTCCGGGGCGACGAGCCGGACCGGTACGACCGGGCGGGGCAGGTACGACGGGCGGGAGGGACGCGGTGGCCGCAACGGCGGGCCGTTCCACACCCCTGGTCGAGGGTGACCCCCGCACGATCGGGGCTTACGCCGTGCGCGGTCGGCTCGGGGCCGGGGGCATGGGCACCGTTTACCTGTGCCAGGCGTCCGGCGGCCGGCTGGTCGCGGTCAAGGTCATCAAGTCCGACCTGGCCGCCAACCCCGAGTTCCGCGGTCGGTTCGCCGACGAGGTGAAGGCGGCCCGGCGGGTCGCGCCGTTCTGCACCGCCGAGGTGCTGGATGCCGATCCCTATGCGGCCCTGCCCTACCTCGTCACGGAGTACATCGACGGCCAGGGTCTCGACCGGGTGGTGGAGGAGTC
>JAMFSN010000062.1 GCA_026225295.1 Frankia alni | reverse complement strand
TCGGCCGGCCCAGTCCCCGGAGCGAGCGGACAAGTTCAGCCGTGGCTACCGAGCGCTGCCGACGCAGCGGACGCAGTTCGGCCACCGCGGTTCCGTTGCGGGTCACGACGATGACCTCGCCACCCTCAACCGCATCCATCACCGATGCCGACTCGTTCCGCAGCTCACGTTGACTGATCACCCTCACCACAAGATCCACCGTAGCACCTCGTAGCACAGTGCGCTACCGGCCTGTGGCGGATGGATCCAACCCGACCCTGACCAGGCCGGATGCGAATCGCGCCGGCTGCCCGGGTTCGCCCGCACCCGACCAGCGGACCTCGCCATCAGCGCGCATCCTGGGCCTCTGTGGCCCCCGCTGTGTTCCCGGGGCGCCGCCCGGGAGGACGGAGCACCACGGTGATTGTCGATGGACGGCCGCTGGAGAGCGGGCTTGAGTGGGTGGCCGAGCACACCCGGCGCTACCGCGAGAGTGAGGGCGCGGACGGACTCATGTGGCGGGACGGGGTCCCGACCCTGGTTGTCGTCACGCGGACGGCGGACACCGGCGCCGAGCGGCGCACCAGCCTCATCCACGGTCCGCACGGCGATCACCACGTGGTGATCGCCTCGGCCGGCGGAACCGATCACCATCCGCGCTGGTACCGGAACCTGGTGGCCCACCCCGACGTCCGGGTCCAGGTCGGCGCGGAACGGTTTCACGCCCGGGCCCGCACCGCGGGCGGCCCGGAGCGGGACCACCTGTGGTCGACGATGGTCGCGATCTGGCCCGACTACGAGTGTTACCAGCAGCGGACCGATCGCCCGCTCCCGGTCGTCGTCCTGGAGCGGGTCTGACGATCGTCAAACGGGGGTCCGACTCGGAATTGTGACGTGCGATGTGCGAACAGGGCCGTCGGTTGTAGTCCCAGCGGTGATCGCTGAAATCTCACAGAACACCCGACAACCGTTGGCACCAGGGCGTTTTCCCGCAGTCTTAGTGGTGTGAAGGGTACCAACCGCACGGCCCCGGTACCGCTCGTCCGTGACCCGCCGCGGGCGCAACCGCCCCGGCGGACCCGCCGGTGGGCGGCGTTCGGCGGGGCCGTCCTGGCGGCGTTCGCGGCGTTGGCGGCCTGCGGGAAGACCCCCGGGCCGACCGGGACCACCGTCCCGGCCTGCGCCTCCCCCGGCGTGACCAGCACGAATGTGAACATCGGGCTGCTGTACCCGAACACCGGTAACTCCGCCTCGCTGTTCGGGCCGTTCCGGGCCGGCGTGGACGCGCGGTTGGGGGTGGCCAACGCGGCGGGCGGGGTGAACCACCGGACCGTGACGTACACGTGGGCCGACGACAATTCGGATCCGCCGACGAACCTGGTCGCGGCCCGGCGCCTGGTGAGCGTCGACAACGTCTTCGGACTGATCGAGTCGACGAGCGCCGCGAGTGGGTCGGCCACCTACCTGCGCGATCTCGGCGTTCCGGTGGCCGGCGTGTCTCTGGAAACCGCCTGGTCGACCGACCGGAACATGTTCAGTTACTCGACCCTGATCGCCACCGGGGCATCCGTGAGCACCTGGGGCGATTTCATCGCCGCCCACGGCGGCCACACGGCCGTCATCGCCTCGGCGAAATTCTCCGCGACCTCGGTGACGATCGCGCGCGAGATGACAGCCAGCCTGCACAGCGCCGGCATCCGGGTGGTCGGCACGGTCGACCTGACCAGCCCGATCGACGACGGCAAGATCGGCCGCGAGATCCGGAACAGCGGAGCGGACGTCCTGGTCGGGGCGGTGACCGGGGCGAGTTTCGGGCAGGCCATCGCCGGAGCCCACGGTGAAGGCGCGCACCTGAAGGTGATTCTCTCGCCGACCGGATACGACCAGAGCCTGCTCAAACTGTTCGGCAAGACCTTCGCCGGCGTCTACCTGTTTGTCGACTTTCTGCCGTTTGAGGTGGATCCGGCGGCCCATCAGGCGTTCCTGAATGCGATGACGATCTATTCGCCGCAGACCCAACCGCCGAACGGTCAGGCCGCGTTGTCGGGCTGGATATCCACAGACATGTTTCTGCGCGGCCTCACGGCGGCCGGCCCGTGCCCGACCCGCGACCGGTTCATCGCCGGGCTCCGCAATGTCCGCGACTATGACGCCGGCGGACTGCTGCCCGAGCCGCTGAACCTGTCCACGTCATTCGGGCAGATCAGCCGGTGCTACACGTTTCTCCAGGTGGCGGCGGACGGGAGTCGGTTCGAGGTGGTCCCACCGGCCCCGCGGTGCGGTTCGAAACTCGGCTGAAACCGGCCGGCGGTGCGGTGACGGATCGCGAGGCCGTACCCGGGCGAGGTGGCGGACCTCGTCCTGCTGGTGGCCAGCAATCGGGCCGGCAACACGACGGGCGTCAACTTCGACGCAAGCGCGACCGCGGCGCAAGAGTCCGCTCTTGCCGAGTAGGGCGTGCTTCAGATACTTGCCCAGCATTGACGATCCGCTATACCGCCGGGGGTGTGGGAGCGGTCCCGGGGCTGGCGGCGACGGTGCTACGGCAAGCGCGTCGCCGGGCTGGGTTGACGCAGGCGGAGTTGGCGGCCAGGGCGGGAGTGACCCAAAGCGTGATCAGTGCCTATGAGTCCGGGCGGCGAGAGCCTTCGATGCCGACGTTGGTTTCGCTGATCGATGCGACCGGATTCGAGCTTGCCGTGGAGGCTCGGCGCCCTCCGCGCCGGCTACGGATGCTCTCGGGGCCGGTCGGGCGGCGTGTTCGCCGCCGTCGGCGGGAGTTGATCGCGGCCGCGGCAGAGTACGGCGTGTCGAACCTGCGGGTGTTCGGCAGCGTCGCGCGGGGCCAGGACCGTCCCGACAGCGACGTGGACTTGCTAGCTGATCTGCCTCCCGAGTTGGGATTGTTGGGACTGGGCCGGTTGCGGGACGCGCTGGAGATGATCGTCGGTGTTCCGGTTGACCTGATCCCGGCTAGCGACCTCAAGCCCGCGATCCGTGCGCGGGTCGCGGGTGAACAGGTGGCGCTGTGACCGATCGTGACCGGGAACGAATATCGACATCGGCGCCGCGATCGAGGCCATCGGCTCCCACCTGCAGCGTGGTGACCTGACCGATGGCCTGGTCTTCGATGCGGTCAGGATCAGATTCCTCGAGATCGGGGAGGCCGTAAAGGCACTGTCTAGGGATCTGCTCGATACCGAGCCGGACATCCCCTGGAAGCAGATCGCGCGCATGCGTGACCACCTGGCCCACCGCTACTTCGACACCTCCCATGCGATCCTGCGCGCTACCGTCGACAACGACCTTCCCGACCTGCAACGGGCAGTGGAACGTCTCGGGCAGCGCCTGCGCGATCTGGATCCTGACGATTGACTTCCCACTCACGTGTAGCACAAGGTCGGTCACCGGCCCGCACGGAGTATCCGGGTGTGTCAGGCGGGCGTCAGCGTCGGTTCCACCTCAGCTGCGAGGATCGCGTCGAGGAGACCGGGTAGCGCCCGCTCAAGATCGGCCCGGCGCAGCGTGTTCATCTTCGCGGTGCCCTCGTAGTACTGCCGGATGATGCCGGCCTGTCGCAGCACCTTGAAATGGTGGGTCCCGGTCGTGCGGGTCACGCTGATATCGAACGTTCCGCACCGGACGTCCGTGTCCGAGGCTGCCAGCTGTCGCACGATGCCGCGGCGCACCGGATCGACCAACGCCTCCAACACAGACTGCAGGGCTATCTCCGAAGCATCCGGATGATCAGTGATCCGCTCCGTCGCGATGCGCGCCGCCATAGCCGCCAGCCTCCTCCTGCCGGCCGCCATAGTACGACGCCCATCAAAAGTTGACGTCTATCATAGGTTGACGAAAATCGTCATAGTGGACTGTGATGACCGTGCGTCGCTATCCGCTGCCCGAGGGGGAATTCTCATGGCCGAGTCCGGACCTGGCACCTCGAGCGCTCTGACGATCACCGCCCTCGCGGCCGGCTTCGTCATGGCGTCACTCGACACGACCGTCGTCAACGTCGCCGGAGCCTCCATCCAGGACCACCTGCACACCACCCTCACCCAGCTCACGTGGATCATCGACGGCTACATCCTGACCTTCGCCGCCCTGCTCCTACTGGCCGGCGGCGTGGCCAACCGCCTCGGCAGTCGCCGCGTCTACGAAGCCGGCATGGCCGTGTTCTTCGTCGCCTCGCTGTCCTGCGCGGTGGCACCGAACGCCGACATCCTGATCGCCGCCCGCCTCGTCCAGGGCGTCGGCGCGGCGCTGTTCATGCCCAGCTCACTCGCCCTGCTGGTGCACTCGTTCCCGGAGCAGCGCCGCCGGACCAGGATGCTCGGCCTGTGGTCGGCGATCGTCGCCACCTCGGCCGGGCTCGGCCCACCCATCGGCGGGACCATGGTCAGCGCGTTCGGCTGGCGCAGCATCTTCCTGATCAACCTGCCGATCGGCGTCATCGGCATGGCGTTGACCCGCCGCTACGTCGCGCCCATCAACGGACACCCGGTCCGCCTCGCCGTCCCCGGTCATCTGCTCAGCATCATCGTGCTGGCCGCCCTGAGCTTCACCCTCATCGAAGGACCCCGGTTGGGCTGGGACTCCCCGCTCGTGGTCGGCGCCACCGCGCTCGCAATTGCGGCCGCGGCCCTGCTCACCGCACGCGAACGCCACACCGCCAACCCGGTGCTGCCCTGGACCCTGTTCACCAACCCCCGCTACCGAGGAGCCAACCTCATCGGATTCCTGTTCAACTTCGCCCTGTACGGCGGGATCTTCATGCTCGGGCTGTTCTTCCAGCACGCCCGCGGAGCCAGCAGCTTCCAGGCCGGCCTGGAACTCCTCCCCATGACAATCTTCTTCCCGATCGCCAACGTCGTGTACTCGAAAATCTCCGGCCACTACAGCAACGGCCAGCTCCTCACAGCGTTCCTGATACTCGCCGCCGTAGCGACCCTGCCGCTGGTCACCATCTCCCACAACACGCCCTACTGGGCGATCGCTGTAGGGGTGGGCGCCGCGAACATCGGCGCCGGGGTCATCTCACCAGGGATGACCGCCGTACTGGTGGACGTGGCCGGCCCGGAAAACGCCAACGTCTCCGGCTCGGTCCTCAACGCCAACCGTCAGATCGGATCCCTGGTCGGCATCGCGGCCATCGGCGTCGTACTGGCCTCCGCCCCCAACTGGTACACCGGAGCGGCCCTTTCATTCCTCATCATCGGCCTCTCCTACCTGATCGGCGCCCTGTGCGCGTGGCGGCTGCTCCTGGTCCCCGAACGCCAGGAAAACCAGACCCCGATCCCGGCCGGCCACCGCACCGACCACCAGAGCCATCCATCCTGCCCTCCAGCAGGCCGGCACGCCTACCTGGAGCGGTAAGCAATCGTCCCTCCCGGTCGCCGACCCCGCGAACGCGCGCTTCTGCCGCGAATGGCACGCCCCCCTAGTGGCCTGGGGTGGAGGTGCTCGGTGCCGTAAAGGTTGTCGGGCACAACGAGGCGGGATCGATGTGCTGTGGCGCCGGCCTCGCGACGGTCGGTACCGCCGCGTCGATGCTGCTGACGAGTCTCACCACGGCCTGCACAACCGACTCGGGCGGGTTGTCGATCGGGACGTTGAAGTAGGGGACGTCCCAGACCGAGCCGTCGATCCGGTAGAGATGAACCTTCTGATCAGAACGGTCCAGTTCGAGAACGGAGCCGCTGGGCAGCACGGTGGTCTTCGTGCCGGGAGCCAGCCAGGCCGGTACGGTGAGCTGGCGGATGCTCAGGTTTATGGCGCGGCCACTGACCGTGAAGGCGGCCCCGGGCACGTCGTACTGGGTGGGAGGGCTCGTTATCCGCCCCCCGCCGGCCCTCGCGATCGCCGGCAGATGCGGGTCGCCGTTCCTGGGGCTGGACCGGGGCGTCGGAGGAGCCGAGTACGTGTAGCCCTCGAAGTCGGTGCTCAGGCAGGGATTGGCCCACGGGGTCCGCTTCCAGTTGGCCAGGGTGTAGACCCACGGATTCTTGGCCGTGAGCGGCGGGACCGACGGGTGCCGGGCGGCCGCCGGAACGCTGGGCCGCGCGGCGGTCACGATGTTCGGATGGCCGTCCGTTCCCCCGATGGCACCGGGGATGACGGCCGCGGCCACAATCGCCGCGGCCAGCACGCCGGCGCCAGCTCCGGCGACCCGGTGCCGTCGGCGCGCGGCGGCTCGCCGGGCCGCCCGGTTCAGCAGGTCGGGGGTCGGGCCCGCCATTCGGGCCAGGCCGGCCAGCTCTGCGCGGACGGTCTTCTCATCGAACCCGGGTGAGATCTGGTCAGCCATGGGAACCTTCCTGGGAGAGATAGCCGGAGCGCAGCCGGGCCAGGCCTCGGGACGTCAGGCTCTTCACGGTGCCGGGCCGGCACCCGAGGACCGCGGCGGTCTCGGCTTCGGACAGTTGGAGGTAGTGGCGTAAGACGACCGCGGACCGTTGGCGCGGTGGCAGTTCGGCGAGGGCGTGGGACAGCTGGTGGAGCCGTTCCCAGCGGGCGATCCCGTCCGGACCGGGCGAGTCGGGCAGCGGGAACGTGGGCCGCTCCCGCCGCAGGATCCGCCGCCAGGTGGAACGGTGCAGGTTCGTCATCACCCGGTAGACGTAGGCGTCCGGCGTGCCGCCCTCGCTGACCCGCCGCCAGAGCGGCAACATCCGCGCCAGCGTCTCCTGCACGAGGTCCTCCGCGGCGGCCCGCTGGCCGGTCATCACGAAGGCCGTGCGGAACAGGGCATCGGACCTGCTCCGCACGAAGGCCTCGAACGAGGCCGGCACGGACGCGGGTCCCGCTTCGCCGCCCGCCCGGGCGTCGGTGGCCCCGGCCCGCGGTGCATCCGTCGACAGCTCGTCAACGTCCGAGGTGGGCGGCGGCTGCGGACGGACTGCTTCGGACCGGTGGGCCCGATGCACCGCGGCCCCGGATGCGGAGTACGGATCACCCAAACTGTTGGAAGTCACGTCGCTACCAGTCCAGGAGATCGGGAAAGGTTCCATCCGCCTTGTTGCTCACGACCGACCAGCAGCCCCGGCCGGTCAACGCCCGTCGAGCAGCTCGCGCAGCCGGCGCGCGTTTCGGACGGCGTGACCGGCGCCGTCGTTGTTGAAATAGGCGTACACGTCGTGCCCCGCGGCGTCCCATTCCCGCAGCCGGTCGGCCCACCACCGCAGGTCCCGCTCGCTGTAGGAGCCCGCGTACAGGTGGTCCGGATCGGGTCCGTGCAGCCGGACGTAGACGAAGTCCGCGGTCGCCCGCAGCACGCAGGGCAGACCCGCCCCGCTCATCACGCAGTACGCGGCCCGGTGGCGGCTCAGCAGCTCGAACACCCCGTCCCGCGACCAGCTGGGATGACGCAGCTCGACCGCGGTCCGCAGCCACGGCGGCAGCTGGGCCAGGAAGTAGCCGAGCCGGGCGTCGTCGCGGGCCTGGGTCGCGGCCAGCTGGACAAGCACCGCGCCCCGCCGGTCGCCCAGTTCGTGCCACCCGGCGGCGATCCGCTCGACCCACGACTCGGGGCGGTAGAGCCGCCGGGCGTGGGTCAGTCCCCGCGACGCCTTGATCGACAGGGCGAACCCGGCCGGCAGCCGCCAGCGCCACGAGCGGAAGGAACTGTCGCGCGGCCACCGGTAGAAGCTGGCGTTCAGTTCGACCGTGTCGAACTCGCGGGCATAGATGCCGAGCCGGTCGCGGGGCGGGGTGCCCGGGGGATAGAGGACGCCGTCCCAGTGCGGGTAGCTCCACCCGGACGTCCCGATCCGGATGCTCATCGGCTCACCCCCGCGCGGCGTTCCACCCGACCGGCCGTTCCCGGGCGCGCGGCCGGCAACCGCCCGGGGGCCCGCGACCGCCGAATCGTAGGGTCCCCGGGCATGAGCATCCCCGGCCCGGTGTCGCCCGTGCAGATCGCCGTGAACCGCGTCGACCCGCTGTCCCGGCGGCGGGCCGGGCGGCGCCGGGTCGCGGCGGTCGGGGTGATGGCGCTCGGCCTGGTCGTGACCGGCTGTTCCTCGTCCGGCAGTTCCGGCTCCGCGACCAGCGAGGTCCGGATCACCGGCTGCACGCGCGACGCCGGCAACCACCGGGCGGTGGCGACCGGCGTGGTCCACAACGGGACCTCGAAGCGCTCCAACTTCGTCATCCAGCTACAGGTCAAGGCGAACGACAGCAAGATCGAAACCGGCTTCGCGTCGGTGCTGGGGGTCGACGTCGGGTCCAGCAAGAACTTCACCATCCGGGCGGTGGGGGCCGACGTGCCGTCCGGCACCACCTTGACCTGCACCGCCTCCCACGTCGGGCGGACCGCCGTCCCCTGACCGGGCCCGCCGACCCGCGTAACCGGGGCCGGCCTCAGCCCGACCCGGACGGGGCGGCCAGCCAGTCGTCGATCCGCGCCCCGGCGTGGCGGCGGAGCTCGTCCGGCGCCCCGGAGGTGGCGATCGAGGCGCGGGCCACCGCGGCGAGCTCGTCGTCGCTCAGTCCCAACTGCTCGCGGATGGTCGGCCATCGAGGGCACGACCGACAACATCACGTTGGAGGGTGCTCGGCCGGCCACAGCTGGGGTTCGACCCAGACCGCCCCGTCGGCGGCGGCGTCCTCGACGACCTCCAGCATCAGGCGGGTCAGATCGTCGGCGTTCGGAGCACCTCACAGGCACGTGCGCACGCGGGGAAATGCGCCGGCGGTACGGACGGGTTCACCGTGTCGCGGGTCGTCGCAGCGGTCGCCTCAAGTCCCGGCCGTGTCGAAATCCTGCACCCGTGCCTGCATCAGCGCGGTCAGCAGTTCGGTGGGCAGCTCGCGGTCGTAGGGGAGCTTGATGAAACCCGCACCGGGTTCGTAGCCGGCGTCCTCGACCGCGGCCTTCTGGGTGGCGAAGAACGGCGGCGGGAACCGCAGCGAGCAGTGGTGCTTGAAGTTTTGCAACATCCACAGGTTCGTCTTCTCGCCGCGGACGTAGACCGGCAGGTTCCACTTCAGTTCCTCCCGGGCGCGCGGGTCGACCTCGCGGCTCAGCTCCCTGAGCACCTGAAGGTGGGGGCGCTGGACGTCGTTCAGCTGCGCGAAGAAATCATCGACGCTGGCCCGACGGGGCATCGGCAAGGCGTCAGCGTATCGCCGCAGACCTATTCTCGGACCTCTGACGTCCCGAAGGGGTCTTCGTTCAGGCAGCTCCTGTAGTGGGCCGACGTTCGCTGTGGAGCGACGCCGCGTCCCGATCACCTGGAGAGTGGGATTCGGTGGACGTCGTACGGGCCGGCCGCCGTCGGCGGCCGGCCCGTCCTATTCGGGTCGCATGGATCAGTCAGCGGTCAGTTTGCCGGCGACACCCCAGCTTTCCGGCGGCGTCTCCTGAATCCAGACCTGGACGCTCTCGGCTGGAACGCCGAGGCTGTCGACGAAGGCGTCAGTCACGCCCTTGATCAACCTCCGCTTCAGTTCTATGTCGCGGGGGCCTTGCTGAATGGTGACGACCGGCATGATCATCCTTCCTTTTGACGGGTTGTTCCAACTGGTCGATCACACCGGCTCTGCTCGCCCTCGCCAAGACGGACCAGCCATGCACAGCCATCACTGTCATCAATCGTTCGCGACCAGGCGGCACGCTTCCAGCAGCGCCTCGGTGGCCGGCGACTGGGCCGCGAACGCCAGCGCCGTCGGCATCGTCAGACGCGGAGTGCCGATCGGTACGAAGGCCACGCGGGACGAACGCAACCGGCTCGCTTGCGCCGCGTACACCACGGTCCAGGTGGGCGCGCCGGTACCGATCGCGGCCAGGATGTCCTGGAGCGACGACGTTGCCGTGGCGCGGAGCGGCTCGAATCCCACGGCTGCGCACGCGTCGGTCACCAGGTCCACCAAGGGCTCGTTCTCCCGCCGGGAGACCAGCCGCAGCGGTAGCCCGGACAACCGGCCAAGGGGAACCTCGGTCAGGTCGGCCAGATCGTGGGTGACCGGGACCGCCGCGACCAGCGCGTCTTCCCACACCTGCACCACCCGCAGCCCCCGGACGGAATGCACCCCCCGGACAAACGCGGCCTCCAGGCTGCCACCGCGCACCCGGTCGAGCCGGGGCCGCGTCGAGGCGCCCACCAACTCCACGTCGAGGTGGGGGGCCAACACGCCGAGCTCGTCGAGGACCCGCTCCAGCCGGGCGCCAAGACCGCTGGAGGTGCCGAGCCGAACACGCACCCGGCCGCTCGTCGTCGACACCGCAGCCCGGGTCCGCTCGACCGCGGCGAGCACCCCCCGAGCGTGGGGCAGCAACCGCGCGCCGGCCGGGCTCAGGCGGACGGTCCGCCGTGAGCGGTCGAACAACGTGACACCAAGTTCGCGCTCCAGCCGGCTGACCTGCTGGCTCACCGCCGGCTGGCCAATGTGAAGCGACTCCGCCGCCCGCCCGAAATGCAAGGTCTCGGCCACCGCGATGAAGTACTCCAACTGCCGAAGTTCCACCCCCCTATTCTCACCAGCCGGGCGATGATCCCGGCGGTCCTGTCGGTCCGGCGCGGACCCCAGGCACCAGCGCGTCGGCTGATCGACAGGTCGAAGTCCCGTTGGGTGCGGTTCCAGCGCGACGGGGAAACCGGTCCTCCGGGCGTCGGCTACTCGGTACCAGCGGACAGCAAGCGCCAGCCAACGACCCGCGACCGCTCTGGTGGGCTCAACTACCTCGTCGCTCCCTGCCCAGTCTTCATCCGGCGCCGACACGCGGAGCGCAACCCGTTGAGTTGACCCACCCGCGGGCCGGACAGCCGTTCGGTCCACGCCACAGTGCTATAGATGATCGGCGGCCGTGGCGGAGAACGCGCGCCGGTAAGCGCTCGGCGTGGTTCTGAGGTGGCGACGGAAATAGAGCCGGAGGTTGTCGGTACTGCCCAGGCCGCAGCGCCGCGCCACCTCCTCGACGGTGAGCGTGCCATCCTCGAGCAGTTCGCGGGCGATGGCCAGGCGCTGGGTGGTCAGCCAGCGCAGCGGCGTGGTGCCGGTTTCGGCGAGGAACCGGCGGGCGAAGGTTCGTTCGGACAGATTGGCGTGGCGCGCGAGGTCGCGCCCCGTCATGGGCGTGGCCAGTCGGTTT
Source organism: Frankia alni (assembly GCA_026225295.1). Taxonomy (GTDB): domain Bacteria; phylum Actinomycetota; class Actinomycetes; order Frankiales; family Frankiaceae; genus JAMFSN01. The sequence goes on along the minus strand of JAMFSN010000062.1, from coordinate 21,292 downwards.
TGCGCCCAGGCCCGGGTGGCCGCCAGCGATGCGCCGGACTCAGCCGGGACCGGCTGCCGGATGTACTGGGCCTGGCCGCCGTCGCGATGCGGGGCGATCACCACGTGCCGGGCCACCGCGTTCGCGGCTCGGGCGCCGTGGTCGACCCGGATCAGGTGCAGGCACAGGTCGATACCCGCCGCCACCCCGGCCGAGGTGAGCACTCGGCCCTCGTCGACGTACAGGACGTCGGGGTGGACGGTCACGGCGGGGAAGGACGCGGTGAGCTCGCTGGCGTGGCGCCAGTGCGTTGCCGCCCGGCGGCCGTCGAGAATGCCGGCCTGGGCGAGGGCGAACGCCCCGGTGCAGATCGACACCATCCGGGCGCCGCGCCGGTACGCACGGCGGAGCGCCGCCAGTACCGGGGGCTGGAGTGCGCGATTGTGCGGGGAGAACCCCGGGATCATGACCGTGTCGGCGGCAGCCAGGGCCCGTAGGCCGTGGCTTACAGCCGCCGCGAACCCGGAGGTGGTCATGACCTGGCCGGAGCGAAGCCCGCAGATCGTCACGTCGTAGGGCGCCATCGGGTAGCCCATGAGCTGGGCGGCGATGGCCAGGTCGAGCGGGATCACGGCATCAAGGGCCAGGATGGTGAGCTTGTGGGTCATGGCGGGATCCTCAGCAAGAGTGGCAATTCTGCCGCTGGCACTGAAGCTACCAGCGCGGCAGGGTGCTGCCATGGACGTAGAAATCCTGGTCTTCGACGGGGTCGAGGACCTCGACGTATTCGGGCCGCTGTCAGCGCTCGCGCTCGCGGGGTTCGAGGTCGCGCTCGTCGTAGAGAGCGGGCCGCGGCAGGTGCGCACCGCACACGGAACCGGACTCTTCGCGGGGGCGCCCGGGGCAGCGCCCGGCGTGCTCGTGGTTCCCGGTGGCGGCTGGGCCAGCCGGAGCGAGCGCGGCGCCTGGGCCGAAGCCGGACGCGGTGTGTTGCCCGCGCTCATCGCCGAGCGCTTCGCCGCCGGGTCCACGATCGCGGCCGTGTGTACCGGATCCATGCTGCTGGCCGCGACGGGGCTGCTCAACGGACGGCCGTCCGTCACCCACCACGGGGCCATGGACGACCTGTCCGCGGCGGGAGCCCGGGTGATCAGTGACGCCCGGGTGGTCGATGACGGCCAGATTGTCACGGCGGGTGGGATCACGGCCGGCCTCGACCTCGGCTTGTGGCTGGTCCAGCGGTACCAGGGCCCGGCTGCGGCGGCCGCGGCGGCCGCCCAGCTGGAATACACCCGCACGGGCTACGTCTGGCGCCGCCCGGCCACGGTTCGGACCGACCTGGAGTTCCCGTCGACCCCGCTGGCCAAGGTGGCCGACGAGCTGGCCCGGGGCGCCGAACCTGACTTCATGTACAACCACAGCGTGCGCAGCTATCTGTTCGCGCGCGTCGCCGCGGCCGCGCGGGGTCTGACCGCGGGCGAAGGCTACGACGACGAACTGCTGTTCCTGAGCTGCATCCTGCACGACGTCGGCCTCACCATCCCGGCGGACCGGGGACGCAGGTTCGAGGTGGACGGTGCCGAAGCCGCCGTGGATCTGCTCCGGGCCAACGGCCTGGAGACGGCCCGGGCGCAGATCGTCTGGGACGCGATCGCCCTGCACACCTCGGCCGGGATTGCCGAGCACCGGGGCAGCGAGGTCGCGCTCACCCGCGCCGGGATCGGCCTGGATTTCGGCAGCGACGCGGAACTGGTACCCGGCGAACTGGCCGAGCGGGTGCGTGACCGCTACCCGCGCCTGGAGATGGCCCGGTGCCTGACCGACGCCATCGTCGGCCAGGCCCAGGGCCGCCCGCGGAAGGCACCGCCCTACACGCTCCCCGGCGAACTGGTCCGCGAACGCGCGACCGGCTCGTCCGGCACCAGGATTGAGCGCCTCGCGGCCCAGGGGCGCTGGGGATCATGACTGAGAGGTCACGGTGGGCGTCCGCCTGGCACGACGGCAATCGGATTCCCCGACATCGCGGCTGGTCGTTCGGATGGACCGGGATGATTGTGGGGTGTCATCTGTCATCACCCGTTGGGCCTCCGTCTCTATATCGACGCCGCAGATGACTACGGACACGTCGATATCGGCGGGATCCCACCGAACGCTACCGAAGGTCCGCGCGTCTCTCCCGCCGATGTTCACGGGGACCTCGCCGACGGCCTCACGCCGCAGCTGCCTATCGCTCGGACGGCTTTCGATGCGCTGAGCTGGCACCGGGCGAGTGTTCGCAACCCAGCACCCATCGTCTCGTCGGCAAAGCACCAGGTCGGCCGCCGCGTCGTCCGCTAACCTGCGCTCCGTGACGATCAACGATCCCCAGGACGTCGTCCGTCGCGGCTACGACGCCGTCTCCCTGCACTACCGCGGCGACGACGCGCCCGAAGGCCAGTACGGACCGTGGATCGCGCGTCTCCGCCAGCACATCCGTTCCGCCGCCGCCGTGCTGGACCTCGGCTGCGGCTGCGGAGTCCCAGTCGCTCGCGCCCTGGACAGGGCGGGGCACGCCGTCACCGGCGTGGACCTCAGCGAGGTGCAGCTGCGCCGAGCCCGTGAACTCGTTCCCGGTGCGACCTTCATTCGCGCCGACGCCACCGTGGTCGATTTCCCGCCCGCGTCCTTCGGCGCCGTCGTCTGTCTCTACGCGCTGATCCACATGCCGCTCACCGAGCAGCCGGGGCTGCTCACCCGGATCGCCACCTGGCTGCGACCCGGAGGATGGCTACTCGCGACGACCGGGCAGCAAGCCTGGACCGGCACCGACGACAACTGGCTCGGAAGCGGCGCCCCTATGTGGTGGAGCCACACGGATGCGGCCACCTACCGATCATGGATCGCGCAGGCCGGACTCATCGTCGACACCGAGACCTTCGTCCCCGAGGGCACCAGCGGCCACGCCCTGTTCTGGGCGCATAGTCCCTGACCCCCGCCGCGCCGGCCGACCCACACCAACGCGACCACGTCCAGACCCGGCGATAAGTAGACGCAACACCCTGTGCCCCCCAGGAAGGGTCGTCGTTAAGCGGTTGGTTGCCGTTGCCGCGATCCGCGGAACGACCTGTCATGCCGCAGACAGTTCGTTCGCTCCGCGAACGCCCGATCATTGACCTACTTCTGGGTGCCCTTCCCACCGGGCCAGGCTCTGGCGTAGCCACCTGTCGGCTCTTTCTTGATCTCTCCGACGGGTTGGTGGGCGGCGCGACGCTGGTTGGACCCATGGTCTCGATGGGATCAATCGTCACCTCAACCGACCGTGCTCGCCGGCCCCGGGAGAACCCCGCGTGGCGCCCCAGTTCAGGGCCCGCGTTCGAGTTCTTGGCAGGCAGAGGCTGTCAAAGCGTTGTCGAGATCCACGATACCTGGTATATATACTGAGTATTGTCGTGGCGATGGAGAGCGAGGTCGGATGAGCGTCCGGCACGCGTTGTTGGCGTTGTTGAGCGAGGGGCCGAAGTACGGGCTGCAGCTGCGGGACGAGTTCGAGGCCCGCACCGGCGAGGTCTGGCCGCTGAACGTGGGTCAGGTCTACACCACGCTGCAGCGTCTCGAACGGGACGGGCTGATCGAGTCGGACGGGGAGGACGAAGTCGGGCCGCAGAAGTCGTTCCGCGTGACCGTCGACGGCGCCGCCGAGCTGGACACCTGGCTGCGCACCCCGCCGGATCTGAGCGCGCCGCCCCGGGACGAGCTGGTGATCAAGGTGTTGGTGGCTATCCGCGTTCCTGGGGTGGAGGTCCGCGATGTGATCCAGACGCACCGGCGCCACGCCGTCGAACTGATGCAGGAATGGACCCGGGTCAAGCGGGACGCGGGTCCGGATGAGCTGAGCCTGGCGCTGGTGATCGACGCCGAACTGTTCCGGCTCGATTCGGTGGTCCGGTGGCTGGACACCGCCGATGCCCGGCTACGCCGCGCCGGTACGGTCCCGGCATCGGGACCGCCGTCGGCGCTGCCCGACCCGGGCCCGGTGCGAGCGGTGGAGGTCCGTCGATGAGCGCTCTGACGCTGACCGGGGTCAGCAAGGTCTACGGCAAGGGCGCCGGGCAGGTGTACGCGCTGCGCGCGGTGGACCTGACCGTGGAACCCGGCGAGCTCGTCGCGGTCATGGGGCCGAGCGGCTCGGGCAAGAGCACGCTGCTCACCATTGCCGGCAGCCTGGAGGAGCCCACTGATGGGGAGGTGACGGTGGGCGAATCGCCCGTGTCGCGCTTGTCCCGGGGTGAGCGGGCCGCGCTGCGTCGCCGCGCGATCGGCTACGTGTTCCAGGACTTCAATCTGCTCGCCGGCCTGACCTCGGCGGAGAATGTGTCGCTGCCGCTGGAGCTCGACGGGGTGGCGGGGCGCGCTGCGCGGGCCGCGGCGTTGGTGGCGCTGGACCGGCTCGGGCTGGCCGATCGGGCCGGCCGGTTCCCCGATGAGCTGTCCGGCGGCGAGCGGCAGCGGGTGGCCATCGCCCGGGCGGTGGTCGGTGAGCGGCGCCTGATATTGGCCGACGAACCGTCCGGCGCTTTGGATTCGGTAAACGGCGAGGCGGTGATGCGCCTGGTCCGGGAGACCTGCCAGGGCGCAGTGGCGGGCGTGGTTGTCACGCACGACGCGCAGTTGGCGTCGTGGGCTGACCGGGTGGTGTTCCTCCGTGACGGGCGGATCATCGATCAGACCACCCCGGCGCGGGGCCCGGAGTCGCTGCTGGACGCGGACCCCGCGCGATGACCACCACCCTCATACCGTCGCCGCCACCGCTACCCCCGCCGACCGCGACGTCACGGTCAGGCCGCGGCGGCGCGCCGGCCCGTCGTGCGATCCGGCGATGGGCCTGGCGACTGCTGCGCCGCGAATGGCGCCAGCAGGTACTCGTGCTGGGCCTCCTCACCCTGGCGGTCGCGGCTACCACTGTCGGGCTGGGGCTGGTCACCAATCTGCAGGGCACCAACCAAGGTCTGTTGGGTACAGCCAATGCTCGGGTGGAGATCGCCGACCCGGGCCCGAACGGCGTCGCCGCTGACCTGGCCGCCGCCCGGCAGCACTTCGGCGCCGTCGAGGCGATCACCCACGAGAGCACGCCGGTGCCCGGATCGATCACCCCGGTGGATCTGCGCGCCCAGGACCCCCACGGGAAGTTCGGCAAGCCGATGCTGCGTCTGGTCTCCGGCCGATATCCGGTCGGAGCCGGCCAGGCGGCGGTGACCGCCGCGGTCGCGACGACGTTCCGCCTGCACATCGGCTCGACCTGGTCGGTGAACGGGCGGGCGCTGCGGGTAGTCGGCTTGGTGGAGAACCCCAAGAACCTGCCGGACGCGTTCGGGCTGGTCGCCGCGGGGCAGATCAGCTCCCCGTCGAGCGTGACGCTCCTCTTCGAAGCCAGCGGCCCGCGGGCGGGGTCCTTCCACCCGCCCGCCGGATCCGGGACGGTCGAGAGCGTCATGGCCTCCGGCGAAGGCCACGCGGAGCGGCAACGCTCCCAGGCGCTCGCGGTCCTCCTGCTGGCCACGATCGGGCTTACCTTCATCGGACTCCTCTCGGTCGCCGGCTTCACCGTGATGGCGCAACGGCGGCTGCGGGCCCTCGGAATGATCGGTGCGATCGGCGCCACCGACCGGCAGGTCCGGCGGGTCACCCTGGTCAACGGAGCCGCCGTCGGAGTGGTGGGCGCCGTGGTCGGCGTGGCGCTCGGGCTCGCGGTCTGGTTCGCGCTGACCCCGGCCTTCGAGCAGGTCGTCGGCCACCGCTACGACCCGTTCGCCCTCCCGTGGTGGGCGGTTCTCGCTGGTGCGGCTCTCGCGGTCGTGACCGCGATCGCCGCCGCATGGTGGCCGGCCCGCGCCGCGGCCAAGCTTCCGATCGTCGCAGCGCTCTCCGGCCGCCCCGCGCCGCCGCAGCCCGCACACCGCTTCGCCCTGGCCGGCACCGCCCTTGCGGGCGGGGGCTTCGTGTCGCTGGTCCTGGCCCACACCGTGCACACGGTGCTGATCGTGGTCGGCATCGTGGCCACCACCGCGGGCATGTTGCTGCTGGCTCCACTCGGGATCAAGGCCCTGGCGGCCCTCGCCGGCCGCGCGCCGGTCGCGGTCCGCCTGGCGCTGCGTGACCTGGCCCGTTACCAGGCCCGCTCCGGCGCGGCGCTGGCCGCGGCCAGCCTCGCGGTCGGAATCGCCGCCACGATCACGGTCACCGCCGCCGCGCAGCAGGCCCACGACCACACGCTCACGGGCGGGAACCTGCCGACCGACCAGCTCATCGTCTGGCTGGCCAACCCCCACCAGAGCGGCCCCGGGCTCAGCGTCGCCCCGGGCGGAGCGGGTATGACGACGCCCACGGTGCCCGACCGGGCGGTCGTCGCCAGCGCCCGATCGACCGCCGACGCGATCGCGCGGGCGGTCGGGAGCACCACCGTCGTCGAACTGGACGGAGCCGTCGATCTGAACTCACCCGTGCCAGCCGGGACGCCCCCGGACGCGGCGGAAGCGAGCCTGGTCCACCCGTTCACCGTGCGAGGTCGCGGCCAGGGTTGGAACCAGGTTGCGACGCCCTACGTGGCGACCCCCGCGGTGCTCGATCTGTACCGGATCCCGGCCGGTGACCTCGCCGCTGGTAGCGACATCCTCAGCTCGCGCCGCGATCTGCGCGGGGTCGAACTCGGTACCGGGTTCGCGCCCGACTTCCGCCCCGCCGCCGTGCAGGTGTCCGCGCTGCTGCCCAACTACACCTCGGCCCCCAACACCCTGATCAGCCCGAAGGCCATGGCCGCGGGCGGGTACACCGCCGAACCGGTCGGTTGGCTGGTCCAGGCCCGGCAACCGGTCACCGCGACGCAGCTCTCCGACGCGCAACATCGCGCCGCGGCGGCCGGGATCACCATCGAAAGCCGGACCGGTCCGGACCAGACCCTGCAGCACCTGCGCCGGTACGCGACGCTGGCCGGCGTCCTGGTGGCCCTCGGGGTCCTGGCCATGACCGTGGGGCTGATCCGCAGCGAGACCGCGGGAGACCTCCGCACGCTCACCGCGACGGGCGCCAGCGGCGCGACCCGGCGCACGCTGAACGCGGCGTCCGCCGGAGCGCTGGCCCTGCTGGGCGGAATTCTCGGCACGTCCGCGGCCTACCTGGCCCTGATCGCCTGGCACTGGCACAACATCAGCTACCTCAACCGGCCCCCGTACGCCGAGTTGGCAGTCCTGCTCCTCGGGCTACCGGCAGCGGCCGCCGCCGGGGCCTGGCTGCTCGGCCGCACCCCCAGCACCCTCGGCCGCCGCCCGCTCGAATAGCCCAGCCGACACCCAGCCCAGATAGGGAGTTCCTACATCGTCCACGAGCGAGGCAGCGACGATCCGGAGTCGGCGCCAACCGCCACGTCCAAACCGTCTCGACCAACCCAACCCCGCGAACGCACGCCTCCGCCGCGACCCGGATGTCCCCGTGGCGCATGCCGACGCCGAGACTCGAGCGCGCACGTTCGCGACGCGAAGGAGTGGCCGGGGGGCGAGGACACTGGCTGCATGTTGCCCGACCGCGCGGCCACCGGGGTGGACCTGCCCGTCCGGGACGTCCTGCCCGCACTCATTGCCGCGCTGACCGGCGACGGGCGTCCCCCTCCCGGCCCCGGAGCCGAGACCAGCGGGGCCGCCGTGCTGGTGGCGCCGCCCGGCACGGGCAAGACGACGCTGGTCCCGCTCGCGCTGGCGGACGTGGTCACCGGCCGGGTCCTGGTCGCGGAACCGCGGCGCATCGCCGTCCGGGCGGCGGCGCGGCGGATGGCTTCCCTGGTCAGCGGTGATGGCAGCGGTGATGTCGGTGGCCCGGTCGGCTACACGATCCGCGGCGAACGCCGCGTCGGGCCGTCCACCCGGATCGAGGTGGTCACGACGGGGGTGCTGGTCCGGCGGTTGCAGCGCGACCCGGAGCTGCCCGGGGTCGACGCCGTGATCCTGGACGAGTGCCACGAGCGGCACCTCGACGCCGACCTGGCCCTCGCGTTCATGCTCGACGTCCGCGCCACGTTGCGCCCCGACCTGCTGGTGCTCGCGACCTCGGCGACCGCCGACACGCGGCGGCTGGCCGCCCTGCTCGGCGGCCCCGGACCGGCCGCGCCGATCGTCGGCACGGACGCCCCGCTGTTCGGCGTCGAGGTGGTCTGGACGCCCGCACCGGGCCCGATCGGGCCGGCGCACGGCCTGCGGGTCGACCCGCGGCTGCTCGACCACGTCGCCGCGACCATCGGGCGGGCCCTGCGGGAGACGTCCGGGGACGTGCTGGTCTTCCTGCCCGGAGCCGGCGAGATCGCCGCCGTCGCCGGCCGGATCGCGGGTCACCGGGACACGGTAGATGTCGTCACTCTGCACGGCCGGCAGTCCGGCCGGACCCAGGACGCCGCGCTGCGGGCCGGACCGCGCCGCCGGGTCGTGCTGGCGACCGCGGTGGCGGAGAGCAGTATCACCGTGCCCGGGGTCCGGGTGGTGGTCGACGCCGGCCTGGCCCGCTCCCCGCGCATGGATCATGCCCGCGGGCTGGGTTCCCTGGTGACCGTGCGGGTATCGCGGTCGTCGGCCAGCCAGCGGGCCGGCCGCGCGGGCCGGGAGGCACCGGGCCGGGTGTACCGCTGCTGGTCGGCCGCCGAGCACGACCGGCTGCCCGCGCAGGCCGAACCGGAGATCGCCGTCGCCGACCTGACCGGCTTCGCCCTGGACCTCGCGGTCTGGGGTCATCCCGGCGGAGCCGGGCTCGAGCTGCTCAGCGACCCGCCGGCGGGCGCGATGGAGGCCGCCGGGGCCTCCCTGCGGGCGCTCGGAGCACTGGACGCCGCCGGGCGGGTGACGGCGCGGGGACGGGCGATCGCCGCGGTGGGGGCCCACCCCCGGCTGGCCCGGGCGCTGCTCGACGGTGCTCCCGCCGTCGGCGCCCGGCGCGCGGCCGAGGTGGTCGCGATCCTGTCGGGGGACCGACCGGCGGGCGCGGGGCCGTCCGACGACCTCGTGGCGATCTGGCGCCGCCTGCGGGCCGACGCCGACCGGGCCGCGTCCGCCCGGTGGCGGGCCGAAGCCCGGCGGTTGCGCCCGGCCGCCGAACCGACCGCTCCCGCCGGCCAGCCGCCGGGTGGCCCGGTCACCGACGACCTCGTCACCGACGACCTGGCGGCCGGGCTCGTGGTCGGGCTCGCCTTCCCGGAACGGCTCGCCCGGGCTCGCGACCCGGGCGGGGCGACCTACCTGATGGCCGGGGGAACGGCCGCCCAGCTGACCGGCGGCTCGGCCCTCACCGGCGCGGAGTGGCTGGCCATCGCGGTCGCGGACCGCGGCGCCGGGCGAACCTCGGCCCACGTGCGCCTGGCCGTCTCGCTCGACGCGGCGACCGCGCGCGAAGCGGGCGCGGCCTTCCTGCGGACCGTCGACGAGGTCGCCTGGTCCGGCGGTGACGTCGTCGCCCGCCGGGTGGACCGCCTCGGCGCGATCGTCCTGGCCGAACGCCCGCTGGCCCGGCCCGATCGGTCACTCCTGGACGCCGCGGTCCTCCACGGGCTGCGCCACGAGGGGCTCGCGGTGCTGCGGTGGACCCGCGACGCGGTCGGACTGCGGGAACGGCTCGCCTTCTGCCACCGGGTCCTCGGCAATCCCTGGCCGGACGTGAGCGACGCCGCGCTGCTGGAGTCGGCGCCGGCCTGGCTCGGGGCCGATCTGCGGGGCGCGCGGCGGCGCGCGGATCTGGAGCGCCTCGACGCCGGGCCGGCGCTGCGACGCCTGCTGCCCTGGCCGCAGGCGGCCCGGTTGGACGAGCTGGCGCCGGAGCGGGTGGAGGTGCCGAGCGGGTCGCGGGTGCGGCTCGACTACAGCGGTACCGGCGGTCCCGTCCTGGCCGTGAAGATCGCCGAGGTCTTCGGCTGGGAACGGCTGCCGGCCATCGCGGACGGTCGCGTTCCCATCGTCGCCCACCTGCTCTCGCCGGCCGGCCGTCCGGTGGCCGTGACCAGCGACCTGGCGTCGTTCTGGCGGTCCGGTTACCCGCCGGTCCGCTCGGAACTGCGGGGGCGCTACCCGCGCCATCCCTGGCCGGATGACCCCACCACGGCGTCCCCGACCCGCCGCGTCGCCCCCCGCGGCCGCCCAAGGTAGACCGACAGCGGCGATTACGGGGTCATCGTGACCTTTGTCGTCGTCAGGATGCGGAGCGCGACCGTCGGGTGGGGACGAACCGCGAAGTACCACATCGGTACGGTGCTGGCTCCTGGCTCGCCGCGGCCCTACAGGTCGTTTCCCGCGTAGGACAGGTTGAAGCTCTTGTTGGCGAGCGGGAAATCCGGGACGATCGTGCCCGCCATGGCCACGGGCAGCGCCGGCCAGTTGAAGAACGACGGGTCGACGACTTTCACCCGGGTGAGCCGCGCATCGGTGCCCAGTTCGACGCGATGGATGATGGTCCCGCGCCAGCCCTCGACGATGCCGACACCGTGGCGGGGCCGGGCCTGGCCGGCGGCGGCCGGCAGCAGTGCTGTGAGCTGCCCCGGCGCCAGGCCGAGCGTGAGCCGACTGGCCACGGCGACGGAGGTGTCGATCTCGTCCACCCGGACGAGGAACCGGGCCAGGACGTCGCCGCCGGTGTGGCTGGCCGCGACGAAATCCGGGCCGAGATCGTAGAAGGGGTGGGCGGTGCGGGCGTCGTCCGTCAGGCCGCTGGCCCGGGCGACATAGCCGAGGGTGCCGAGGTCGCGGGCCTGGTCGGTGGTCAGTGTCGCCGTGGCGGTGAAGCGGTCGCGGACGGTGCCGTGGCGCAGGGCGAGGGTGGCGATCTCGCGGGCGTCTTCGGCGATGGCCCGGAGTTCGCGGGGTTCGGGGACGGCCAGCAGGTGGGTGCCCCCGAGCTGCACCCCGCCGCGCAGGAGACGGTGGCCGGTGACGCGGGCGTTCAGCCGCAGGAGGCGTTCCCGGAGGCGTTGGCTGTGGGCGTGCAGGATCGAGTGCCCGACGTCGTTGCACAGGACGCCGATGTCGGCGACGTGGTTGTGGATGCGTTCGAGTTCGAGTAGGAACGCCCGGGCGCGCCGGGCATCGGCGGGGACGGCCACGCCGACCGCCTCCTCCACCGCGAGGCAGTAGGCGAGGGTGTGCCCGACGGCCGTGTCGCCGCTGATCCGTTCGGCGAGCGGCAGACCGGCCGCCGGTTCGCGTCCCTCGAAGAGCTTCTCGACGCCTCGGTGGAGGAACCAGAGGCGGGCCTTGAGCTTGACCACGGTCTCCCCGACGACGGAGAAGCGGAAGTGGCCGGGTTCGATGAGTCCCGCGTGGACCGGGCCGACCGGGATCTCGTAGACGCCGGGGCCCTCGACGGTGAGGAACGGAAACGGGCCTTCGGACGGGACGAACGGCGGCGGCGTGGCCGCGGCGCCGGCGCGCATCGGGTACCAGCCGTGCGGCCAGTGTGGGTGGCGAACCAGCCGCCGGGGCTGGGGGTGCCCGACCGGGGTGATGCCATAGAGGTCGTGCATTTCCCGTTCGAAACGGCTGGCCGGGTAGGACAGGTCGGAGAGGCTGGGCACGGCCGGTATGCCGGCGTCGAGCCTCAGGTGCAGCTCGATCCGCGAGTCGGGGGGGCCGGCGACGAGCAGGTAGACCACGCGCAGTCCCGCGCCGAGGGGGTCGTCGGCCGGCCCGTCGTCGTGGGCCGCCACCAGGGCCAGCCGGTACCCGCGGGCGAGGTCGGTCCGTATCCGGCTGTGCAGGTCGCCGGCCTCGATATCGAGGACGGTCCGGCCCGCGACCGGCTGTTCGGGGAGCGGACGAGGGCTCATGGTGTGAGCAATCGGGCGGCGGTGGTCAGCAGATGGTCGAGCGGAGTGGCCACCACCCCGATCGCCACGCAGGCGACGACCCCGGCGACGAGCGGCGCGGCGGCCGCCGCGCTCAGCCGGAGACTGGGCTGCTCGGGGTGGGCCGACCCGAGCAGCAGCGTCCCGCCGTGGAGGGTCAGCGCCACGAACGCTATGACGACCGCGACCAGCGCGGCGGCCAGTGGCACGGCGAGTTTTGCGTCCGCGGCGCCGCGGGCCATACCCACCTCCGAGGCGAACAGCGCGAACGGGGGGAAGCCGAGCAGGGCGAACAGGCCGGCCGCCCACGCCGCACCCAGCAACGGTCCTCGGGCCAGCACGCCGCGCACGTCGGCGATCGCCGTGGAGCCATGCGCCAATTGCAGGTGGCCGGCGGACAGGAACAGCACGGACTTGCCGAGACCGTGCGCCAGCACGTGCAGCAGCAGCGCGGCGATCGCGAGTTCGGTCCCGGCCGCGGCGGCGACGGCCAGCAGGCCCATGTGCTCGAGCGACGAATAGGCGAGCATGCGTTTGTAGTCGCGTTGGGCGACGAGCAGCAGCGCGGCGACGAAGAGGGTGCCCAGGCCCATGATGAGCAGGCCGGTACGTAGGAAGCCGGGACCGAGCGCAAGGTCCGAGATGACCTTGACTCTCAGCAGGGTGGTGAAGGCGACGGCGAGCAGGACGCCGCTCATCAGGGCCGAGACCGGTGCGGGGGCCTGGGAGTGGGCGTCGGCGAGCCAGGTGTGGAACGGGGCGAGCCCCGCCTTGGTGCCGTATCCGAGCAGCAGGAGCACGACCGCGAGGCGGGTGACGGCGGGGTCGAGGTGGGTCGCGTTGGCGGTGAGGGTGTCGACGTCGAGCCCACCCCCGTCGCCGCCTCCCGCCGCGGCGGCCCCGCCGGCCCCGCCGGCATGGACGCTCGCGAAGTAGAGGATGACCGTGCCGAGGAAGGCCAGCGCGATCCCGACCGAGCAGATGATGACGTACTTCCAGGTCGCCTCGAGCGATGCGCGCGTGCGGCGGTGGCCGACGAGGAAGGCGGTGGCGATCGTCGTCGCCTCGACCGCGACCCAGGTGAGGCCGAGGTTGCCGGCGAGCACGGCGAGGGCCATGGCGGCGAGGAAGGCGGGGACGAGGATCCCGTAGGTCCGCGCGCGGGCCGGGGTGGTGTGGCCGTGGCGTAGTTCGGCGTCGAGGTAGGTGATGCTTCCCCAGGTCGCCAGGGTGCCGACGGACCCGATGACGATGGTCATGACGGCGGCCAGGGCGTCGGCCCGCAGCAGGTGGCCGCCAGCGTAGACGTGACCGGCCCCGACGTTCGCCGCGAGGACGATGCCGCTGGTGAGGATGGCGAGGCTCGCCGCGACGCTGGACCAGGCCGCAATCGGACGCCAGCCCACGGCGGCGGTGAACATGGCGGCGACGAGCGGCGCAAGAACGGCGGCCGCCATCGCCGCGGTAGTGATCATTCGTGTAGCTCCTGAAGCTCGCCGAGGTCGGTGCCGCCGAACTTCACCCGCATCCGAGCGGTGAGCACCTGCGTGACCAGCACAAACAACAGCAGGTCGAGCGATGCGCCGAGTTCGACGACCAGCGGCACCCCGGACGTCAGGAGGAACGCGACGGCGGCGATCCCGTTGTCGAGCGTCAGGAAGGCGACGATCTGAGATACCGCGCGCCGCCGCGTGACCAGCAGCAGGACTCCCATGAGCACGACGGCGAGCGCCACCGGCGCCGCGCGGGTCGAGGGGCTCGGGTCGAGCGCGACGAGTGGCTGGCCGACGGCGTAGGCGAGCACCACCGCGCCCGCCGTGACCATCAGGGAGGCGCTCGTGCCGAGCAGGGGTCCGGTTTCGTGGCGTTCCCCGGCACCCGTCTGTTCGCGCGGGTCGGTCAGCCCGACCGGGGGTGGGACCAGCCGAGCGAGCAGGCCGGGGAGCACGGCCGCGCGCAACACGCACACGGCCAGGCCGACGCCGAGCAGGTACCAATCGTGCCGGTAGGCCCCGCCGAGAACGGGTATCGCGGCCAGCGCCGCTCCCTGCGCGGCGAGCAGGCGGACAGCAACGCGCAGGGGCCGCCCCCAGACGATGCCCACCGCGGACAGCAGGAGGACGCCGCTCGCCAGGTACAGCAGGCTCGTGTAGGTGTGGCTCGACATGCTTCCCTCCCGTCAGCCGGCCGGGCCGGTCAGGAAGTAGGAGGTGGTCGCGGCCAGCAGGCCGAGCAGGAACGACCCGGCCAGCAGTTCGGGCACGCGGAAAAGCCGCAGCTTGGCCAGGAACACCTCGGCGGCGGCCAGCGCCGTCCCGAGTGCCGCCACCTTGAACGCGACGGCGCCCAGCCCGACGAGCAGGCCAGCCGGGCCGGCTCCGGCGCCGGCGACACCCCAGGGGACGAACAGGTTGACCAACAACGTGAGCAGCACCGTCAGGCGCATCGCCGCCGCCCACTCGATCAGCGCCAGACGAGGGCCGGTGTACTCCAGGATCATCGCCTCGTGCACCATCGTCAGCTCGAGGTGGGTGGCCGGGTTGTCCACGGGGAGGCGGCCGGTCTCGGCGACCACGACGACGGCGAGAGCGGCGAACGCGAGCGCGGCCGCCGGGGAGGCGACCAGTCCCGGGTCGGCGGCGGTAGTGGCCACGATCCGGCCGAGGTTCGACGAGTGCGCCGGCACCGACAGCGCCACCCCGGCGACGAGGATCGTCGGTTCCACCAACGCGGCGATCGTCACCACGCGGCTCGCGCCCATCCCGCCGAACGCGGTGCCGGTGTCGAGGCCGGCCAGGGCCAGCGCGACGGTGCCCAGCAGCAGCACCCCGACGACGGCGAACAGATCCCCGACCCGGTCCAGCGGCGACCCGGTGGTGACGCCGGGAACGATCGCCGCGATCACCAGGCTGGTGCCGGCCAGGACGACCGGCGCGGCGGCGAACACGACGGTCGTGCCGTCGGGGGTGATGTTCTGCTTGTGGAGCTGCTTGCGCAGGTCGCGCCACGGCTGCGCGGGGCCGGGGCCGGCTCGGCCCTCAAGCCGGGCCCGGACCTGGCGCATCCATCCCACCAGCAGCGGCGCGCCGGCCGCCACCCCCACCACCTGCGTCACCATCCCGGCAACTCCGGAAACGCTCAGCATCACCGGTTCGCTCCGTCGCTCACTCGCTCCGCCGCCGTCCTCGTACCTCGGACGACCACTCCACTTGCTCGACTCCTCCGACTCCTCCGACTCCTCCGACTCCTCCGACTCACAGGACCACGACCAGGGCGACGAGCAGGCCGGCCGCACCGTAGGCGAGGTAGGCGTGGATGCTGCCGGTATGCGCCCGGCGGGCCCCCCGCGCCGCGGCGGCGACGGCCCGCAGGACCGGCCGGTAGAGCACCACCTCGACCGTGTCGTGGACCCACGAGCGGTAGCTGACCTTCTCCAGGAGGTAGGGCGACTGGGCGTACGCAATCACGACGTGCTCGACGTCGGGCCGCAGGACGGCGTCGAAGACGCGGCGCAGCGGGTCGGCGAACGACGTCGCGGTGTACTCCATCCGGCTGGTCAGCCCGCCGCCGCCGCACGTCCACAGCGCGGCTGTCCGGGCGGCCGGGCGCCGCCGCGACCCCCACCGGGCGGCGGCCAGGGCCAGCAAGACGCCGGCGCCGACCGCGACGGCGAGCAGCGCGGGTGAGACAGATCCGCCGACCCCGGGCAGCCGCACCAGCGTCCCGAGCGCCGGGCCGGGCCCGTGGGCGGTACCGGTCGGCAGTTCGGGCAGGACCCGGGACAGGACCGGTACCAGCACCGCCGGGGCGACGGCGAGGACACCGCAGCTGATCGCGCCCAGCGCCATGGCGGCGATCATGGTGGCGGGAACCTCCCCGGCCCGCTGGGCGCCTTCGCTGCGGGGGCGGGCCAGGAAACCGACCCCGAACGCCTTGACCATCGCCGCGACCCCGAGCCCGGTGGTCAGGGCGACGACGCCGACGGCGAGCGGCACCACGAGCGCGAGCAACGTTCCGCCGGCGGCCACCGCGTGGGTCAGCGCCTGCACGAGCAGCCATTCGCCGACGAACCCGCAGCCCAGCGGCAGCCCGGCCGCGCCGAGCGCGGCGATGCCGAAGGCGACGGTGGTGACGGGCATCGGCCGGGCAAGCCCACCGAGCGCGTCGAGGTCGCGCTGTCCGGTGACGGCCGCGACCCCGCCAGCGGCGAGGAAGCCGAGTGTCTTGAAAGCCGCGTGACCGACCAGGTGGACGAGGGCAGCGGTTGTGGCAACGGCGGCGACCGCGGGCCGTCCGGCGGCCGCCAGTACCGCCGCGGTCCCGAGTGCGACGCAGATCAGGCCCATGTTCTCGCTCGTGCTGTAGGCGAGCAGGCGTTTGAGGTCGGTGGCGACCGCCGCTTGCAGCACGCTGTACACGGCGGTCAGCGCCCCGACGGCCAGCAGCACCAGGCCCCACCAGCGCGGGCCCGGGCCGAGCAGGACGAAGTCCACGCGGACGATCCCGTAGATCCCGAGATTGACCATCGCGGCGCTCATCAGCGCCGAGACCGGGCCGGGCGCCTCCGGGTGCGCCTTCGGGAGCCAGACGTGCAGCGGAACGAGACCCGCCTTGGAACCGAACCCGGCCAAGGTCAGCAGGAAGACGGCCGCCCGCGGGCCGGGCCCCAGGTGGACCGCCGCGTCCCGCAACGCCGGGAACGTCTCAGCGTGGCCGGGCGCCGCGGCCGCGAACACGACCAGCCCGAGCAGGATCGCGACGAAGCCGAGCTGGGTCATGGCCGCGTACGACAGCGCGGCCGCCCGGACCTGCTCCCGGCGCCATTCGGCCAGCACCAGCAGCAGGCTGGTCAAGGCCATGATTTCCCAGAACAGCAGCAGGGTGGTGACCGCTGCGGCAAGCGGGACCACGAGCATGGCCCCGGCGAAGACGGGCAGCACGGCCAGCGGCGCGCGGCCGAGGTGCCCGTGCGCGGCGTACCCGACCGTGTACAGCCCGGCGACGACGCTGACCGCGCCGATGACGAGCAGGAACAGCCCGCTCGTCGCGTCCGCGGCGAAGCTCGCCCCCGACAGCGGCACCAGCCAGCCGACCCAGGCCGGCCGGAGGTCGCCCGCGACGGCCAGAGCGCCGCCGACGAGCCCGGTGACGCCGACCGCGGCGGTCGCGAGCCCGCTGGCGGCCGCCGAGACACGGGTGGGGACGGCCGCGACCGCCGCCGCGCCCGAGAGCGAGACGCCGCCCAGTACGCCGGCGAAGCAGGCCGCGGTGCTCACCGGCCGGTGACTTGCCGCAACACCGCGATGATCTCGGTCGGGGTGGGCGGGCAGCCAGCCACCTCGGCATCGACGTCGACGACGTCTCCCACCGCTCCGACCACCCCGTAGCCGCCGGCGAACTCGCCCTGGTTGCGCGCGCAGTCACCGACGGCGATGACGACCCGCGGCTCGGGCGTAGCGGCCACCGTGTCGCGTAGGGCCCGCTCCATGTTGCGGGTGACGACCCCGGTCACCAGCAGCCCGTCGGCGTGCCGGGGGCTCGCGACCAGCCGGGTGCCGTACCGCTCGGCGTCGTACACCGGCGAGAAGCAACCGCCGATCTCGATCTCGCAGCCGTTACACGAACCCGCGTCGACATGGCGCAACTGGAGCGAACCGCGTAGCGCCGCCGGTCCGGCCGACGCGGCTGGGTGCGGCGGCGCGGGCTCGGCGACCCGGCCAACCCGCCGGATCAGACTGAACAGGCCCATGAACTCTCGAGATCCCCCTATCGGCCGTATCGCCACGCACGGACAGCGAGCGATCAGGCCTCGTCGGACAACAGTTCGCTCAGATGGGCGGCCCGGTCGTTGAGGATCGACCGGGCGACCGCCAGCAGCGTCGCCACCTGCGGATCGGCCAGCGCGTAAAACACTGCCGACCTCTCCCTCCGCGTCGTCACCAGCCCGGCGCGCCGCAATACCCCCAGCTGCTGGGAGACATGCGACGCCTCCAGCCCTAACTCCGCGATCAGCTCGCTCACCGAATGCTCCCGGGTGCTGAGAAGCTCCAGCGCCCGGATACGGGCCGGGTGGCCGAGAGTCCGGAACAACTCCGCCTTCAGCTGGTACAGCGGCATCGCCATACGCTCCCCCTCCCGCCTGGCCCGGACACCCGCGGGCGATCGGCCACGCACGACCTAACAACTTCGTCATATGCTAATGGTGCGATCTGACCAGAAGATTATGACCACAGGAGAGGATCGTCACACGGGATCGGTGATGCCACCGATCCCGGCCCTGCTGTCGGTTCCGCTCTGCCCTCGAGCAGGACCCGTGCCTCAGGCCATCGACGCCCCCCAGCTGGACGTGCACCTCCAAGACGCCCGGCACCACCCCCGACGAGGCGCCGTGGCGACAGCCGCGTAGGTCGTCCGTTATGGGTGTCGACGGATCGGCGGAAGATGATTGACCAGCCACCGCAACCGGAGTCCTCGCGCCGGGCGGGACCTCATTCGGCTGGAGGGCGACCCATCGTCATAGTGCGGGCAGGTCTCATCCGTCCGTTTGAGACTCGAGCCTTCCGCATCTGCCGCTCCCGAGAAGCTTTCCTGACGAACGGACGCGGCAGGTGGGAAAGCTTCGGATTGTCGACCTGCGCCCACGGGCGGTCCGGATCACCGGTGCGCGTTCATGATCGCGACGCCTGCCGCAGGTCGCTCAGCCGGCAACGGCCCGTGCGATGGCCATCGTCTCATTCCGGGTGGGACGTGCGACCTGGAAGACACCCGACGGGATTGTGGTCTGGATGACAGGAGCGTCGAGCACGCGGCCACCGAGCACGATCGCCAGTTGCCGGCCGATCAGTCGATCCGTCTGCTGTTGGAAGCGGGCGGTGTCGGCGGGTCCGAGCGCCAGGCCGACGACCGACCGGTCCGGCTGGCCAGGCTGCGGGGCGTCGGTAACCGTCACGGCGGACAGCTGTTTGACTGGCAGTACGTCCGTCCCCAGCCGGTAGCACGACGTGCCGTCGGAGGCAGGCACCTCCCTCCCGCCGCACGACCCGCCGGCCCGGGTCGACACCACGTCGGCCAGCTCAAGGGGGGTGCGTACGGCCACGTCACTCGCCTGGTAGCCCGGCCAGAAGGAGACGGCCGACCCTGTTGGGGAGGGCGCTGGCGTCGACCGTCGGGGACCGCTCGCCGCTGATCCGCCGCCCGAGCACGCGGCGACCAGCGCGCCGATGGCCAGAGCGGGGCCGATGGCCACGACGGCCGGGCGCCGCCTTACCCGACCATCGGCGGCGTCAGCCATGAAAAATCGTCCAGATCCCCGCGGGCGTCCCCGTATGATCATCGTAAATCCTTCGCGTCCGGGATACCCGCCAGGTCGAAAGCTTTCGCCACCGCCACCACAGTACGCAAGAAACTTCAACAAAGCTTCAAGGCGGAGGCGATCAGATATTTGGCATTGATTGACAACTCTCACCTCCGGCCGTTAATGCTGGCCGGAAGGACAACGGTTCGGCCCACCCGCCCTGCATCGCGTTCCTCGGCTTCTCCAAGACGTGGCAGACGGTGTACTTCGACGGACGCAACCTCGCGCGCAAGCGGGGCAGGAGCAGGGGTGAACTCCACTCTCAGTTCTACCCCGGACCGACGTAACGGTGAGTGGTCCTCGGGCCGGGGGGAAGAAGCGGGACGGCCATACTGTCCTGCCGCGCAGCGTGCTGTTTGGTGAAGGCTGTTCCTAGTCCTCGATGACGTCGAGCCCCTGCTCCCGCATCAGCGCCAGGTGATCCAGCATGCCCTTCAGAACCTTGGGGTCGTGACCCTCCCACCTGTCCACTTCGCCGAGGACGCGCAGCGGATTGCGGGTGCGGTAGGACCGTGTGGGATTGCCGGCGAATCTCTTGTTGGTCACGTTCGGGTCGTCTTCGAAGGGGCCCACAGGCTCCACGACGTAGATGCGTCCCAGCTCGTCGTTCCCGGCCAGCGCTGTCGCGAGCTCCGCTCCCCAGGCTGCTGTATCCACCAGCGCGGTGAAGTAGACGTTGTTCGACACCCGGCCCTCCTGGAAGTTGGAGCCATAGCCGGGCAGCAGCTCGTCGCCGACCTCGAGTGCGGACTTCGTCCCGTGGAAGAAGGGGCCCCGGATGTGGGCGCAGTGTTCGTAGGTCACGGGAACGTCGTCGCTGCTGTTCTCGCCCACAGCCATGTACCCCCAGGACACCACGACCGGCCGCGCTGTCCCCATCTTCAGCCCGACACCCTGCCGTCGACCGTACCGGGGCGGCGCCGAGAAACGTCCCCCGTGCTGCTGCTGACGCGCGACACTCTGACCGCTCGCCTGCCGAAGCGTCCGCTTCTGCCGCGATGACGTCGCTTTGTCTTGGGTCCCGTTCCTATAGGTCGGGGGGTCCGGCGGAGACGCGTCGACGGGCGGCGTCGATGTCGCCTCGCCACCAGCCGAGTGCTTCGACCCACCAGGTCAGGCCGGCGGGGAGGTAGGGCGCGACCGTGTCGGCGCCGCGGCGGGGTGCGGTGTGGGCGGTGGCGCCTTCGAGCGCGACGTCGAACCGATGCGACGTTCCGGTCCGGTCGGGGCGCGCGGACGGTCCTGGTTGGCCGCGCTCGGTTGTGATGTAGCGGACGATATCGGCGAGGTCGCTCGGTGGCATGGTGGTGAGCCTGCCGTAGTCGGCGTGTGTCGGCATGACGCCGTCCCACCGGGCGGCGCGGCGAAAGGGTGCCCGGGTTGGCCACCGTCCCGCGCACCACACCGGCGGGCGGGGCCGTTGGATCGGCGTGGGCAGCATCCGTACGCCGTTCACGGTGAGGTGGCGACCCTGGGCTTCGACAAACTCGCCGGACCAGAGGGCGGCCAACACGTTCAGCGACTCGTCGAGGCGCTGCGCCCTGATCGTGAGCGTGTCGTCGCGGCCGAACTTTGTGTACTCCTGGGGCATCGACCCCAGCCCGGCGCCGAAAACGAGCCGGCCATCCGATATCACGTCCAGCGACGCTGTTTCCCGGGCCAGCGTGTCGACCTGGCGCCGGGGAACCGCCGTCATCATGATGCCGACCTTGACCGCCGTCGTGCGGGTGGCGATCGCCGTCATCGCGACGGTCGGATCAGCCACCGGCCATCCCGGATCATGGTAGAGAACGTGATCCCACAGGAACACGCCGTCCCACCCGGCATCCTCGGCGAGGCAACCCAGCTCCACCAGCACCTTCGGATCACCGAAGATGCCCACATTAGGCAGACCGACGGCGAATCGCACCCGCTCCGGTTCATCCCCCGCGCCCACCACGACAGGCTACGACCCGGCGACAGCCGCCCGCTGCACGGTCATGCAGCGTACCGATCGCCGCCACCGACCGGACCCACCACAACACCCGCCCTTGCCACCGATCGTGTGCTCGCCCTGCGGACGCCCTCATCGCAGATGGTCGATTCTCAGCTGGACGAACCGAACTGGCCGAGCGACCTGT
>JAMFSN010000383.1 GCA_026225295.1 Frankia alni | reverse complement strand
TCAAGCACATGACCACGGTCGGCGAGCCGATCGAGCCCGAGGTCTGGCGCTGGTACTTCGAAAAGGTGGGGAAGCAAGAGGCCGTCATCGTCGACACCTGGTGGCAGACGGAGACCGGCGGCTTCCTCGGTTCCACGCTGCCCGGCATCGACCCGGCGAAGCCGGGCTCGTGCGGCCCGGCCGCGCTCGGCATTCTCCCGGTCATCCTGGACGAGGACGGCAACGAGGTGCCCGCGGGCAGCGGCAAGGCGGGCAACATCGTCATCCGCAACCCGTGGCCGGGCGTCTTCCAGACGATCTGGGGCCAGCCGGATCGGTTCGTCTCCACCTACTACGCCAAGTACAACAAGGACCCGAAGTCGACCGACTGGCGTGACTGGCCCTACTTCGCCGGCGACGGCGCGACGCAGGCGGCCGACGGCTACTTCCGGATCCTCGGCCGCGTCGACGACGTGATCAACGTGGCCGGCCACCGGCTCGGCACCAAGGAGCTGGAGTCGGTCGCGCTCACCGTGAACGAGGTGGCCGAGGCGGCCGCGGTCCCGGTGGTGGACGACATCCGGGGCCGGGTCGTCGAGATGTACGTCTCGCTCAAGCCCGGCTACGAGCCCAGCCCGGAGATCGAGGCCAAGATTAGCAACGCGATCGTCGTCGACATCGGCAAGATCGCCCGGCCGAAGAACGTCTGGATCGTCCCGGACATGCCGAAGACGCGGTCCGGCAAGATCATGCGCCGCGTCATCGCCGCGACGTCGAACTTCACCGACACGGGCGACATCACCACGCTCGCCAACCCCGAGGTCGTGGAGAAGATCCGCGAGCAGGTCCAGTCGGCCAAGCGGGCTGAGGGCGAGGCGCCGCGCGAGCTGACCGAGACCGAGAAGCACGAGATCAAGTCCTTCGGCAGCGAGTAGCGGTCCTGGTGCTAGCCGGCCCCGGGGGTTACCCGGGCCGGCTCACTGGCTCCCGGATGTAAAGCACTTGTTCACCCGGTGCCCCGTTATCCGGTGCGACCAGCGAGGGTAGGGTGCCGGCATGACGGAGACCGGGCCGCTGGCAGCGGCCGAGCTCGACCTGATCGACGCCTGGTGGCGCGCCGCCAACTACCTGTCCGTCGGGCAGATCTACCTGCTCGACAATCCCCTCTTGAGCGAGGAGCTACGCCCTGAGCACATCAAGCCCCGGCTGCTCGGGCACTGGGGCACCACTCCCGGTCTTAACCTGCTCTACGCGCACCTGAACCGGGTGATCAGGAACTGGGACCTGAACGCCATCTTCATCACCGGTCCCGGTCACGGCGGGCCCGGGGTCGTCGCGAGCAGCTACCTGGAGGGCACCTACACCGAGCGGTACCCGAACATCACCCAGGACACCGACGGGATGCGGAAGCTCTTCCGGCAGTTCTCCTTCCCGGGCGGCATTCCCTCCCACGCGGCCCCGGAGACGCCCGGCTCCATCCACGAGGGCGGCGAGCTCGGCTACTCGCTCGCGCACGCCTACGGCGCCGTGTTCGACAACCCGGACCTGATCGCGGCCTGCGTGATCGGTGACGGCGAGTCGGAAACGGGGCCGCTGGCCGGGTCCTGGCACGGCAACAAGTTCCTCAACCCGGTGACCGACGGCGCGGTGCTGCCCATCTTGCACCTCAACGGGTACAAGATCGCCAACCCGACGGTGCCCGCCCGGATCCCGCCGGCCGAGCTCGAGTCGCTGCTCGCCGGCTACGGGTACCACGTGTACAGCGTCGAGGGCGACGACCCGAAGCTCGTCCACGAGCAGCTCGCGGCCGCGCTCGACGCGATCGTCACCGAGATCCAGGAGATCCAGCGGCGGGCGCGAGCCGACGGCGAGCAGGCCGGCCAAAACACGGTCCGGCCCACCTGGCCGGTGCTGGTGCTGCGCACGCCGAAGGGCTGGACCGGCCCGAAGTTCGTGGACGGCCTGCCGGTCGAGGGCACCTGGCGGGCCCACCAGGTGCCGATCGCCGAGGCCAGGAACAACGACGAGCACCGGCGCCAGCTCGCGGAGTGGATGCGGTCCTACCGGCCGGCCGAGCTGTTCGGCGAGGCGGGCACGCTGCGGCCCGAGATCGCCGCCCTCGCCCCGGACGACTACCGCCGGATGAGCGACAACCCGCACGCCAACGGCGGGCTGCTGCTGCGCGACCTGGCCCTGCCCGACTTCCGGGACTACGCGGTCGAGGTGCCGTCGCCGGGTGAGACCGAGGCCGAGAACACCCGGGTGCTCGGCGCCTGGCTGCGGGACGTCATCAAGGACAACCCGTCGACGTTCCGGCTGTTCGGCCCGGATGAAACGGCCTCTAACCGGCTGGACGCGGTCTTCGAGGTGACCGGCCGCGCGTTCGACGGGGTGATCATCGACGGGGACAACGACCTGCGGCCGGACGGCCGGGTCATGGAGGTGCTGTCCGAGCACCAGTGCGAGGGCTGGCTCGAGGGCTACCTGCTCACCGGGCGGCACGGGCTCTTCAACTGCTACGAGGCCTTCATCCACATCATCGACTCGATGTTCAACCAGCACGCCAAGTGGCTGAAGACCACCCGGCAGATCCCCTGGCGCCGCCCGATCGCCTCGCTCAACTACCTGCTCTCCTCCCTGGTCTGGCGGCAGGACCACAACGGGTTCTCCCACCAGGACCCTGGCTTCATCGACCACGTGGTCAACAAGAAGGCCGAGCTCATCCGGGTCTACCTGCCGCCAGACGCGAACACGCTGCTCTCGGTGGCGGACCACTGCCTGCGCTCGCGGAACTACGTCAACGTGATCGTGGCCGAAAAGCAGTCCCAGGGCCAGTGGCTGTCGATGGACGAGGCCATCATCCACTGCACCCGCGGCGCCGGGATCTGGGAATGGGCGTCGTCCGACGCCGACCCGACCGTCGCCCCGGACGTCGTCATGGCCTGCTGCGGGAACGCCCCGACGATCGAGACCCTGGCCGCGGTGTCGCTGCTGCGCGAGCACCTGCCCCAGCTCACGGTGCGGGTGGTGAACGTGGTTGACCTGATGCGGCTGGAGCCCGAGTCGGAGCATCCCCACGGGATGTCCGACGCCGAGTTCGACGCGCTGTTCACCACCACGGCGCCGGTGATCTTCGCCTACCACGGCTACCCCTCGCTGATCCACCGGCTGATCTACCGGCGCCGGGGGCACGACAACTTCCACGTCCGGGGCTACAAGGAGGAGGGCACCACCACGACGCCGTTCGACATGGTGATGCTCAACGACCTGGACCGCTACCACCTGGTGATGGACGTCATCGACCGGACCGACGGGCTGGCGAGCACGGCCGGGCACGTTCGCCAGCTCATGGTGGACAAGCGGATCGAGGCCCGCGCCTACACCAGGGAGTTCGGCGACGATATCCCCGAGGTCAAGGACTGGAAATGGACGAGCTGAGCCGGGTCCTGGTCGTCAACGCGGGGTCGAGCAGCCTGAAGCTGCGGGTCCTGGACGACGACGCCAACGTGGTCGCCGGGGCCGACCTGCCCGCGGTCGGTGACGGGAGCGACGGTACCGCGGGCACCGCGACGATCGAGAAGGCGATCGGGTCCTTCGGCCCGGTCGGCGCGGCCGGGCACCGGATCGTGCACGGCGGCACCAGGTACACGGCCCCGGTCCTGGTCACCCCCGAGGTGCGGGACCGGCTCGGTGCGCTCACCGACCTCGCCCCGCTGCACCAGCCCAAGTCGCTGGCCGCGCTCGACGCGGTGACGGCCGCGCTCCCCTCGGTGCCGGCCGTGGCGTGCTTCGACACCGCGTTCCACACGACGATCCCCGAGGCCGCGGCCACCTACGCGCTGCCTGCCGAGTGGCGGGAACGCTGGACGCTGCGCCGGTTCGGCTTCCACGGCCTGTCCCACGCCTACGCCTCGCGGCGGGCCGGGGAACTGACCGGTACAGCGGGCGAACTCCGCGTCGTCACCTGCCACCTGGGCTCCGGCGCGTCCCTGGCCGCCGTGCTCGGCGGCCGGTCGGTCGACACCACCATGGGCTTCACCCCGCTCGACGGCCTGGTGATGGCGACCAGGTCCGGTTCGGTGGACCCCGGCCTCGTGCTGTGGCTCGAAGAGCACGAGCACATGCCGCCGGGCGAGCTGAACGAGGCCCTGGAGACCCGCTCGGGCCTGGTCGGCCTGGCCGGCACGGGCGACATGCGCGAGGTGCTGTCCCGGGCGACGGCGGGCGACGCCCCGGCCGTACTCGGCCGGGACGTCTACCTGCACCGGCTGCGGGCCGAGATCGCCGCGATGGCCGCGGCCCTCGGCGGCCTCGACGTGCTCGTCTTCACCGGCGGTGTCGGGGAGAACGCGCCCGAGATCCGCTCCCGCGCCGTCGCCGGCCTGGCCTTCCTCGGCGTCGCGGTCGACGACTCGCGTAACAACCTCGGGAAAGACGACCGGGGCGACGACTGGGAGATCACCGCCCCCGGCGCCACGGCCCGGACCTTCGTGATCGCCGCCCGCGAGGACAAGCAGATCGCCAGGGAGGTCCGCTCGGTGCTGCGCTTAGCAGGCCCGGGCGGTCAGCCGCCGGTGCCCTGCACCTCGTCCGACAGGGCTGAGCAAACCCCCGCGGCCACCGGGCTGGCGTCCCAGATCACCGTCGCCGTGAACGACGTGACCGTCCATACCCCGTGCTTCAGGCCCGCACTGGCGGGCTTCACCGTGGCGTACACGGTGCTTGTCATCGGGTCGGTCCCGTTGTTGCACGTCCATGCGCCGGGTTCGGAGGCGCTGCCCGAGTACGTCGATCCGTTCTGGGTCAGCGGCACGGTCACCTCGTTGCCGATGTCATCGGCGTGGAACTTGACCGCGCAGGGCCCCGTCGAGCATTCCGGCGTGAACGTCCAGGACTCTATCCAGGCATCTCCGGGGTTGCGGTCAACCGTGCTGCCGCCGATCTGGTAATTGAAGCTGCCGACAACGTCGGTGACGTCGACCTGGCCGGACCAGCGCAGCACGGCGTCGGCCAGCGACGGGGCCGCCGTCTGCGCGGTGAGCGTGCTGGCGGCCGACTTCTGGCCGTCCCTGACCGCGATCACGCTCAGCTGATAGGTAGTGGCCGGCTTGAGCCCGGTGACCTTATAGTCCGTGGTGCCGCCGGAAACCGAGGCGACTTCGGCCCCGTTCCGCAGGATCTCGTAGCGGTCAGGCACCGGGTCGCCGACGGCGGGGCCGGACCACGCGATCTCCACCGACCCCGTCGCCCGGTCGCTGGCCATCAGCCCGGCCGGCCGCGACGGCGGCGGGTTGGTCGTCGTGACGGTGACCCCGCCCGACGCGGGCGAGCGCCCGGCGCCGCTTACCGCGACGACACTGAACTGGTAGGCGGTGCCCGGGGTGAGCCCGGTAGCGGAGTAATTCGTTGTGCTGCCGGGCACCGAGGCGACTTGCTGGCCATTTTCCAGCACCGCGTAATCGTCGGGCCGCGGGCCGCCCGGCCCCGACCACGCGAGCTGCACCGACTCCGGCATCAGGCCGCTGGCCGTGAGCCCGGTCGGCGGCGGAACGGACGACCCGGACGAGAGCGAGGCCACCACGCCGACGGCCGCGCCGATAACTACTACCGCGACGGCCCCGGCGATCCAGGTCCGGCGACGGCTCCGCCAGCCCGGCCGACTCGGCCCGGCCGGCGGGGTCACGGCCGACGGGGTCACGGCCGACGGGGGGGCCGGCTGGGGCGGCTGGCCTGGCCCGGCCGGCGGGGTCGCGACTCCCGCCGCGGCCGGAGCCGGCCGGCCGGCCGTCGTCTCCCAGCCGGAGACGGGCGCGGGCGGCTCGGGCTGCCCCGGGGCGCGCGTTATGGTCGGCGCCAGCGAAGCTGACGGGTCAGGTGAGACTGGCGGAGTGAGCAAGGCCGACGGGACGGGTGAGCCGGCCGACGCGGAGCCGGCCGGAGCCGGCGCCGCGGGGCCGGGCCAGCCAGCCGGGGACGGCAGTGGCTTGGCCGGAAGCGGCTTGGGCGGCAGCGGTCCGGTACCAGGCCGGATGCCTGCGGGCAGCCAGTCGGCCTGGTCGGCCGCCCCGGGATGCGCTGCGACCAGGTCGGCCAGGAACTGGCCCGCCGTGGGCCGGGTGCCCGGGTCCCTGGCCATGCAGCGCTCGACGAGCGGCCGGAGCTCGGACGGCACGTTGTCCAGGCGGGGCAACAGGTTCACGACCCGGAGCTGGTGCGCCGCAGGCGACCCGGCCCCGTACGGGCCCTCGCCCGTCGCGGCGAACGCCAGGACCGCGCCCAGGCTGAACATGTCGCTCGGCGGGCCCACCGGGTCGCCCAGCGCCTGCTCCGGCGACATGAAGCCCGGCGTCCCGACCACCATCCCGGTCAGGGTCATGCTGGAGAGGTCGGCCGCCTGGGAGATACCGAAGTCGATCAGCCGGGGACCGTCCGGGGCCAGCAGCACGTTCGACGGCTTGAGGTCGCGGTGGGTGACGCCGGCCTCGTGCACCGCGCCGAGCCCCTCGGCCAGCCCCGCGGCCAGGGCGAGCACCGCGGCGACCGGCAGCGGGCCGCGCTCTTCGACCGCCTGGGCCAGGGACGGCCCGTTGACGTACCCGGTGGCCAGCCACGGGACCTTGGCCTCCGGGTCCGCGTCGATCACCGGCGCGGTGAAGATTCCGCTCACCAGGCGGGCCGCCGCTACCTCGCGGGCGAACCGGGCCCGGAAATCCCGGTCCCGGGCCAGCGCCGGGTGGATGACCTTGACCGCCACCAGGCGGCCGCCCAGCGACCGGCCGAGGAAGACCTCGCCCATTCCGCCCGCGCCCAGCCGTCCCAGCAGGGTGTACTTGCCGATCCGGCCCGGGTCGTCGTCCTGCAGCTGCTCCAAGGCCGCTCCCGTGCCCTCGGCGGATCACCCGCGCATGATCATAATCGCACGACGGACAATCCGCCGCGGTCCCCGCGAACTGCGCGAAACGCTGATAAGACCGAGAAAATAAAGCGGGTGATCGGTGACGAGAAGCCACAAAACGGAACATCTCGTCCGGGTGGGTTTTGGCCGGCGGCAGCCGGCCAAAACCCACTTGACTGGCGGGTCCGGTGAGAGGTGTGACGTTAGGGGACTACCGTGACGGGCCATTTGCCCGCGCGGACCAGGCGGACCGCGAGGGAGCCCATGATGCGGTGGCCCGCCTGCATGGACGCGCCGACCACGATCGCGTCGGCGCGGTTCTCGTGGGCGATGCGGGTGATCTCGCGGTACGGATCGCCGTGGGCGGTGATGAACGTGACCGGGATACCGAGCTCGCGGGCCGTCTCGGCCGCGCGGGCAGCCAGTTGCTTGGCGACCTCGTCGTAGGCCTCGGCCTCGGCCGCGAGCACGCTCGGGCCGGCCGCGCTGACCAGGCCCACGCCGGCGAACGGCGACACGTGCACCGCGACGACCCGCGCGCGCTGCCGCCGGGCGAGCCCGGCGGCGTAGGAGGCCGCCCGAAACCCCGTCACCGAGTCGTCGACGCCAACCAGGATGACCGAGGGGCCGTCGGTGCCCAGCTCAAACTCTCCCGGCCCGAAGGGGCTGGGCCCGGACTCGCCGCCTTCGAACTCTCCGTGCTCCACAGTCAGATCTTACGATTTCGCCGGGACGGCGAACGTCACCAGCCGGGCATTTTCCGGGCCCGCGTCCGCCCACTCGCCCGGCAGCTGCAGCACGGCCACGAACGCGGTCGGGAACGCGGGCGGCGGCTTCGGCCGCGGGTCAGCCAGGCCCAGGGTGAGCTCGGCGAGCCCGGGGTTGTGCCCCACGATCAGCGCCGTCCCCCACCCGGGGTCGAACTCGCGGACCAGCATCAGCAGGCCGAGCACGGTCGCCTCGTACACCCGGGGCTCATAGCGGACCGGCGGAGCGGCATCCAGTTTCGCGGCTGCCAGCGCCCAGGTCTCCCGGGCCCGCAGCGCGGTCGAGCAGACCACGGCGTCGGGTACGCACCCCGACTCGGCCAGCCAGCGGCCGACCACGGGCGCGTCCCGGCGGCCGCGCTTGGCGAGCGGGCGCTCATGATCGGCCACTTCTTCCGGATAATCCGATTTCGCGTGCCGCAGCAGCACAAGCCGCCTGGCCTCGGTCATGTCACCCGCCGTCCGCATGCCACCACCGTAGCCCGCCACTTCCCATGCCCCCGCTGGTAACAATCAGCGGATAGGCTCGTAAGGATGCAACGGGTGGTGCTGCGGGACGTCGATCGGGCGTCGTTCGAGGCGGCGGTTGGTTCGACCAGCTGCGCGGACGGGGCCGAGGCGGTCCGGCGCCGCGCGGTACTGCAGATGTCCTGGGACGCCTCGCAGCAGTCGCTCACCGGCACCGTCCGGGGCAAGGGAAGCGAGATCAGGACCGTGTCCGCCTCGTTCCGCGCGTCGCACAGCTTCCCGCTGCGGTTCCGCAGCGGCTACTGCAGCTGCGCCGTCGGCTACAACTGCGTGCACGTCGCCGCCCTCGTGCTGGCCGCGATCGACGACACGCTGCTGCCCGACCGGGCCGAACCTGGCCGGGCGGGGACGCCCGGCCAGGCCGCCCAGCGCCGGTCTGCCCTGCCCTGGGAGCAGTCACTCGACTCGCCGCTCGCCGCCCCGCAGGCCGTGGGCCCGGCCGGCCCCGACGAGGCCGGCCCCGCCCGGGCCCCGCTCGCGGTCGAGCTGTCCCTGGTCCGGACCGCGCCCGAGCCCGTGCGCTACGCCAGCTACTCGACCGACAACGGGCGCTACGAGCCGCCCGCCGACGACATCACCCGCCGGTACAAGCTCCAGGCCCGGCTCGTGCAGCCCAGCCGGTCGGGCGGCTGGGTCACCGGCACGCTGACCTGGTCCCGGCTGGACTACCTGCTGCTGCGGGGCGAGCTCCCGGCCGCCCAGATCCGGCTGTTGCAGGAGCTGCACGCGCTCTACCGGGCCAGCAGCCAGCACTACTACAGCGGCGCCTACTCTCAGGCCCCCCAGGCGGGCGACCTGAAGTTCCTTGACCTGTCCGCCTGCGAGTCCCGGCAGCTATGGCCGGTGCTCGAGCAGCTGCACGCGGCCGGCCTGCCGTTCATCTACGGGGGCGGGCAGGCCGAGGTGCCACCGCCGGGCCAGGCCGAGCTGCGCCTGGACGTCACCACCGACGGCACCACGCTCCTCATCGCCCCCGTCGTCAGGACCGAGCCGGCTGACGAGCGGGCCGACATCGTCCCGTTGCGGTTCGTCGGCGGCGACGGCCACGGCGTCATCTACGCCGACCGGGCCGATGTCGCCGCCCAGGGCGAGCTCACCCGGTTCCGCCTCGCCCGGCTTACCCGCCCGGTCGCCTCGGCCCAGGTCCAGCAGCTCGCGCTGGCCGGCGAGCGGCTCGTGGTGCCGGCGGCGGAGCAGGCCACGTTCATGTCCCGGTCCTATCCGCGGTTGCGCCGCCAGTTCGCCATCACCTCCTCTGACGGCTCGTTCACCGCGCCCGAGATATCCGGGCCGGCCCTGGTCGTCGGGGCCGACTACACCGCCGGCCACCACCTCGACGTCCGCTGGGAATGGGCCTACCAGGTCGGCGGGACCGAGCTGCGGGTGCCGCTCGATGCCCCCCGCGACCCGTTCCGCGACCCGGAGGCCGAGGCCCGCATCCTGGCCGGCCTGGCCCTGCCGGCCGGCGCCCCGGGAATCCCGGCCCAGCTAACCGCCGCGATCACCGCCGCCACCGCCACCACCCCAGCCACCACAGCCACCACCGCCCAAACCGCCACCACCGCCCGTGGTCTCGCCGCGGGTTTGGCGGCGGGATCACCCGGGGGGGACGGGGGGCGGGAGCCCCTCGTTCGGGGGGTCACCGGGGGGTCGGCCCCCGGGGGCAAGGACAGCGGGCGGGAGCCCC
>JAMFSN010000061.1 GCA_026225295.1 Frankia alni | reverse complement strand
GTCAGACCTACATCCGCCAGTAGCGCTGTTGGAGATCGTTGGTGGGTTCGCGGCTTGATCGATATTGGGTCTGGGTCATTCTGTTCGTTTTCGGGTATGCCGGGGGCCCGGATGCGTTCCGGGGTGGCGGGTTCCGGGTCCTTTGGGGTGGGAGGGGTGTCCGTGCGGCTTGGGTGGGGTGGTGCGACGGGTGGTGCGGGGTGAGGCTCGGCTGGCCGGGTCAGGTGAGGACGGGGCGCGTGGCGCGTAGCGCGGTGAGTGTCTCGGTGAGCCGGTCGCCGCGGCCGGGGGGCAGCCGCGGGATGAGGTGGCCGGCGTGGCGGACGAGCCGGCCGGGGACCAGGAGCAGGTCGAAGCGGAACCGGGCGCCGTGGGCGCGGCCGGCGTGCTGGTCGTAGCCGGAGATGGCTTGGAGCAGCGCGGAGATCCAGCCGGCGAGGATCGCCGCCCACATCCAGACCCGGTTGATCGTCGGGTCGCCGGAGGGCAGGTGGCGTAGCGCGGCGCCGAGCTTGGCTTCTTTGATCCTGGTCTCGACGTCGGCGCGGCCGCGGAAGGACCACTCGAGCGCGACGGTCCCGCCGGGCTCGTCGGCGGGGATGTTCGTGACGATGAAACTGACCGCCCAGTCGTGGTCGATGATCCCCTCGAGGAGCAGGCTGAGCTGTCCTTTCGGGATCGTGCGTCGCCGCCGGGAACGCGGGTCGCCGGACACCTCGCCGGCGCAGATCCGTACCCGGCGCACGATCGTGTAGGTACCCGGCGGGGCACCCGCCGGGGCGTAGTCGCAGGCGGCGACCTGCGCGCCGCGCATCTCCCGGCCCTCGACCCAGGCATCGTCACCGATCGCGGCGTAGGCGCGCCACAGCGCCGGGTTGCGCGGCGCGGCGATCGCGAAGTCGCCGCCGGCGGCGACCACCGCGCGCATGAACTCCGTCGAGAAGAACCCCGAATCGCAGCGGAACAGCGGCGGGGCGCACACCGCGTCGGGCAACACCATCAGCGCCCGGCGCATCAGGGGAATGACGAACGGACGGGGGTCCTGGTTGCCGGCGAGTAGCTGGCCGGCGAGCGTCAGCCCGGTGCGCGCCCAGCTGACCAGCAGCGGCCGGCCGGCCTTCTTCCCGTCGTGGGTGTAGGCGACGCCGCGTTTGCCACGGCCGTACACCTCGACATCGGTGGAGTCGCAGTCCAGCGTCGGGCGCCCGGTGACGAGTTCGGCGCGCCGCTGGGCCGGCAGCAGGCCCATCATCCGCTCGGCCACGGCGGCCAGGCCGTGCTCGATCCCGGCGAGTTGGAACGGGCCGAACCGCTGCGCGAGCCGGGCCGCGGTCCGCGACGGGGCGAACGGCACCGGCGCCAGCGACGCCCCGGCCCGGTCCGCCCTCGACCGGTCCAGTCCCGAGACCGACGACTCGCCGAGCAGCTGGCTGGTCGCCATCCCGACGAGCAGCTCTCCGCCGGTCAGTCCCCGATCGCGTCGCTTGATCGGCCCGACGCCCTCGTCCAACGCGCCCGCGATATCGAGCCGATCCACAAGCTCAGTGACCGCGACCAGCCCCGCCGCCCCCGTCACGGTCGGGTCCGGTGTTCCGATCCGCGCCCGCTCCCGCCGACGCACCCGGGCCACCCCCAACATCGGCGCCCGCCGCGGCGACGGGGTCAACCGGACCGGCCTGGGGGCCTTCTTCTTCCGGGCCCGCCCACCAGCCGGC
>JAMFSN010000382.1 GCA_026225295.1 Frankia alni | reverse complement strand
CACCGGACCGTCCGCCGACAGGCCCGCGGCCGGGTCGGGGACCGCGGCCGGGTCAAGGCCGGCCTCCACCTCGAGCGCGCGCACAATCGGCAGTACATCGCGGCCGAACCGCTCGACCTCCTCGTGGAAGTGCAGGAACCCGGTCAGTATGAGGTCCACGCCGAGCTTGCGGTACTCAACGATCCGGGTTGCGACCTGCTCAGGGGTGCCGATCAGCTGGGTGCGGAACCCGTCGTTGTACTGCACCAGGTCCTCGAACGTGGAGTCCGCCCACATTCCCTTCTTGTCCTGGGTCGACGCTCCGGCCTGCTTGACCGCAGCCCCGAACCCCTCGACCGCCTCGACATGCGCCTTGGCTACGATCTCGCGCAGCGTCTCCTTGGCCTCCCGCTCGGTGTCGCGGACAATGACGAAACCGTTGAGCCCGAACCGCGGGCCGTCGGTGCGGCCCGCCGCGTCCGCGGTCTGCCGCAGGTCCGCGAGTTGCTCACGGACCCCGTCGAAGTCCTTGCCGTTGGAGAAGTACCAGTCGGACAGCTGGCCCCCGTTGCGCCTGGCCGCGGAGGAGTTGCCGCCCTGGAAAATCTCCGGATGCGGCCGGCCGGGCCAGGACAGCGGCTTGGGCTTGAGGCTGAAGTCTCGGATCCGGTAGAAGTCGCCGGCCAGGTTGGCGGGGTCCTGCGTCCAGATCCGCTTGAGCGCGAGGATGAACTCGGCGGTGCGCCGGTATCGCTCGTCGTGCTCAAGCCACGGCTCGCCGAGCTGCCGGAACTCATCGGCGAACCAGCCGGACACGACGTTGACCGCGATCCGCCCGCCGGACAGGTGGTCCGCGGTGGCCACCCACTTGGCGAGCACCCCCGGGTGCCAGAGGCCCGGATGGACCGCCGCGATCAGCGTGAGCCGCTCGGTCGCCATCAGCAGCGCGAGGCTGAAGCTGGTGGACTCGTGCTGGTACTCCGCGCCGTAGCTCGCGGTGTAACGGACCTGGCTTAGCGCGTAGTCGAAGCCGGCCCGCTCGGCCAGCCGGGCAAGCTTGCGGTTGTATTCGAATGACCAGTCGGTGCGCTGCTCGATCGTGGAAGTCACCAGGCCGCCGCTGACGTTGGGCACCCAGTAGGCGAAGCGAAGCGGCTCGGTAGTCGGATCGATGGTCATGGCAAAGCCTCCGGGGGCTAGTCGTTTAATGTGGGTCCGTCATCAGCCCGCGACGTCGCAGTATGGGAATCAGGCCCTCGCCGACCTGGTAGGCCTCTTCCAGATGCGGGTAGCCGGACAGGATGAACTCGTCGAGGCCGAGTGCGTAGTACTCGGCGATCCGCTCTGCCACCTCGTCGTGGCTGCCCGCCGCTCCGACCGCGTTGCCGAGGCTCAGATCGGTGCGCGAGTCACCGTTGGTAGGCAGGAACCAGTGCAGCACGACGCCCATCGACGGACTCCTAGCGGTAGAGGGAGAATTCGGGCGCACGCCGGTTCAGCGCCCAGTCCCCGACCTCGCGCGCCTTGTAGGCGACTGGGTCGTGCACGGTGTGCGTGCGCAGGTTTCGCCAGTGCCGGTCGAAGCCGTACGCGGCGGTAGTGGCGCGGGCACCCTGGATCTCGAACAGCCGGCTGACCGCGTCCAGGCCGACCT
>JAMFSN010000381.1 GCA_026225295.1 Frankia alni | reverse complement strand
GGTCCCGGACGGCGACGAGGAGCGGCTGCGCTGGCTGCTGGTCCAGTGGGCGATCGTCGATGAGTGGATCGACGCCCGCGCGACCCCGCCCGAGCGACCGGCGGTGCCGGCCCACCGTCCGTCCGTCGACCCGCCCTCCGTCGCCGACCTGCCTTCCGTCGCCGACCTGCCTTCGGTCGCCGACCCGCCGCCGGTCGGTGACCGGCCGGGCGGCGGGCCCGGGTCTCAGTCCGCCAGCGGGCGGCCGCACAACGGAACGGGCTGATCCACCAGCCACCGGTCGTGGCCGGGGGAGACCCGGGCGAAGACGTAACAGGTGGTGACCCGGCCGAAGTCGGCCCGGAAATCGACCGGGGCGGCCAGCAGACCCCCGGCGTTGTAGTTGCGGACGGCCCGCAGCGCCGCGATGTAGCCGGCCCGGCTGGGGCACGGGCCGGCGGCCGCCAGTCCCCGCAGGAACATGTCCGCGTTGATCCAGCCGTCGAGGGCGACCGCCGAATCGGCGGACGACTGGGGCGAATACGTCGCCATCGCCTTGCGGAACTGCTGGTGCGCCGGGCGGTTCAGTTCGAAGGGCAGGAACGTGAGGAACACCGAGAGGGTGGGCAGCGTCCGCCCGTACAGGGCCGGCACGTTTTCGGCGTAGCCGTACGGCGCGATCACCGCCTTGAGCCGGGCTCCCTTGGCGGCCGCCGCGGCCGCGACCTTCAGGAAGGTCGCGGGCGCACCGGCGCTGGTCAGCACGTCGGCCCGCAACTGCTTCACCTTGGCGCCGGACCTCGCGACGTTGGCGCCGGACGGGGGACCGAGCCGGCCGACCACCCGGATCCCGGCCGCGGTGAGGCTGGTGGCCAGGCTGTCGTCGGCAATCCGGGAGCCGGCCGAACTGCCGGAGGAGATCACCACCGCCCGGGTGCCGCGCCGGCTCTTGGCGTACTGCCCGACGGTGCTGACCGCGGCCCCGGCCGCGAAGTAGGTCGAGTAGGAAAACATGTTGTCGTCCTGGGTCCAGACGAGGTCGTACGGCGTCCCCAGGACCGGCATTCCGACGGACTGCAGGTACCCGGCCGACGCGGTGGCGACGCTGGACTCCTCCAGGACGGCCAGGGACCGGTCGCTCTCGACGAGCTGATGGGCCCCGGCCAGGTTGGGCCCGGTCTCGGACTGGTCGTCGGCCCACCCGTAGCTGACCGTCCGACCGTTGATGCCGCCGGCCGCGTTGGCGACCCCCAGCCGCGCGTCCACCCCGGCCCGGTACGGCGAGAACGCGGCCGCCGCCGCTCCGGTCGCCGAATAGAGCAGGCCCAGCGACACCGTGCGGGCGCTGACCCCCGGCGTGGCCGGGCAGGCGGTCGCCGCCGCGCGACCGGATCCGGGGGCGCCCGGTGCGGGAACTCCCGCGCCGGTCCCGGCCGGTCCTGAGCATGCGACCAGTGCGGCTACGACGGCCGTCGTCGCCACCAGGACGGCGCCGGTGGCGGGACGGAGCCGGTGCGCCCAAGCGAACACCGCGGAACTCCTCACGGAAAGACAGTAGATCGCCCGAAATGTACCTTCGGTGTCTTTCGGCGGGGGGCCCGCATCCGTCCACCGCGCGGGTCGCGCGGGTTTCGGGAGCGTCACGCAGTCGCCGGGTTACCCGGCCGCGGGCAGGTGGAACAG
>JAMFSN010000380.1 GCA_026225295.1 Frankia alni | reverse complement strand
GGGTGGGTCGCCCGCGGCGCCGCCCGGGACGGTTCGGGTCGGACCCGCCGGCCGTGACCGCCACCGTGCGCGAATGCGCCGAGGTGTTGAGCGAGCTGTACGACCCGGCCTGGGCCGAGAGCTGGGACGCCGTCGGCCTGGTGGTCGGGGACCCGGGCGCCCGGGTCGACCGGGTCCACTTCGCGGTCGACCCGACGGTCGACGTCGCGGCCGACGCGGTGGCCGACGACGCCGGGCTGCTCGTCACGCACCATCCGCTGTTCCTGCGGGGCGTGCACGGCGTGGCCGAGACGACCCCGGGCGGCAAGGTCGTCGGGATGCTGGTCCGCTCGGGAGCAGCCCTGTTCACCGCCCACACCAACGCCGACGTGGCCGACCCGGGGGTCAGCGACGCGCTGGCCGCCGCGATCGGCCTCGTGGACGTCGGCCCGCTCGCGGCGACCGGGGCCGGTCCGGCCGGCTGCCGCGGCCTGGGTCGCCTGGGCGTGCTGCCCGAGCCCGAGTCGTTGGCCGAGTTCTGCGCCCGGGTGGCGGGCGCGCTGCCCGCGACCGCCGGCGGCGTGCGGGCCACCGGCGACCCGCACCGGCTCGTGTCCCGGATCGCGGTCTGCGGCGGGTCGGGCGGCGCCCTGGTCGCGGAAGCCGCCGCGGCGGGGGCCGAGGTCCTGGTCACGGCGGACGGCCGGCACCACCACACGCTCGACGCGGTGTGGGCCCACGACACCGCGATCGTCGATGTGGCCCACTGGGCCAGCGAATGGCCGTGGCTCGCCGACGCCGCCGACCGGTTGCGTGCCGGTTTGACCGCCCGGGGCCGTACGGTGGTCACGACGGTGTCGACCCGGGTCACGGACCCGTGGCGGTGGCACGTCCCGTCGTCCGACGGTGTGACGCGGGTGTGAGGAGCATATGAAGGCAGACCCATGGATCCAGCTCCGCCTGCTCAACCTGCAGGCTCTCGATTCCGCCCTCGACCGGCTGGCTGAGCGGCGCCGTTCGCTCCCGGAGGTCGCCGCGACCGAGGTACTGAGCGAACGGCTGACCGACCTGGGCGACGACGCGGTGCGGGCCGAGACCGAGGTGAGTGACATCGCCCGGGTGCAGAGCCGGCTTGAGGACGAGGTGGAGATGGTCCGGGCCCGGGCCCAGCGCGACCGCAACCGCCTCGAGTCCGGCCAGATCTCCTCGCCCCGGGAACTGGCCAACCTGCAGGCCGAGGTCACGTCGTTGACGCGCCGGCAGACCGCCCTCGAGGACGACCTGCTGGACGTGATGGAGAAGCGCGAGGTGGCCGACGGCCGGGCCGGCGAGCTGCGCAAGGAGGCCGACCAGATCGGCGCCGAGCGGGACGAGGTGGCCGCCCGGCGGGACGCCGCGTTCGCGCAGATCGACACCGAGGCCGCCGCCCACCGGGCCGAGCGGACCACCGTCGCGCCGACCCTGCCCGGCCCCCTCCTCACCCTGTACGACCGCATCCGGTCCACCTCCGGGGGGGTCGGCGCGGCGGCCCTGGTGCGACACCGCTGCCAGGGCTGCCACCTGGAGCTGTCCGGTGCCGACCTGCGGGAAGTGGCCGCCGCCCCGGTGGACGAGGTCGTCCGGTGCGAGGAATGCCGGCGCATTCTCGTCCGCACCGCGGAGTCCGGCCTGTGAGCGGGCGGCGGTTGGTGATCGAGGCGGACGGCGGTTCCCGGGGCAACCCGGGCCCGGCCGGCTACGGCGCGATGGTGCGCGACGTCGCGACGGGTGAGGTGCTGGCCGAGCGGGCCGCCGCGATCGGGACGGCCACGAACAACGTCGCCGAGTACCAGGGCCTGATCGCGGGCCTGCGGGCGGCCGCCGAGATCGATGCGGCCGCCGTCGTCGAGGCCCGGATGGACTCCAAGCTGGTCGTCGAGCAGATGAGCGGGCGCTGGAAGGTCAAGCACCCGTCGATGATCCCGCTGCGGGCCGAGGCGGCCGAGCTGGCCGGCACCCTCGGTTCGGTCCGGTACACCTGGATCCCGCGGGCCCGCAACATGCACGCCGACCGGCTCGCCAACGAGGCCATGGACGCGGCCGCCGAAGGGCGCAGCTGGGAACCGCCGACCCCCCAGTCGCCCGAGCCGGCGCCGCGGGTCGCGGCC
This sequence comes from Frankia alni, assembly GCA_026225295.1. Taxonomy (GTDB): domain Bacteria; phylum Actinomycetota; class Actinomycetes; order Frankiales; family Frankiaceae; genus JAMFSN01. The sequence continues at coordinate 7,127 of JAMFSN010000380.1, read as the reverse complement.
AGCACCCGGCGGCTGTCGGGCTGGATGGCGCCGACCACCGCGCCGACCACCACTGTGCTGCTGCGCCACGGGCAGACCGCGATGTCGCGGGAGAAGCGGTTTTCCGGGGTCATCGACGCGCCGCTCACCGAGACCGGCCACGCGCAGGCCGCCGCCGCCGCGACCCGGCTGCGCGACGTCCACTTCGACGCCGTCTACTCCTCACCCCTCAAGCGGGCCCGCCAGACCGCCGAGGCGGTGGGCCGCGAGTACCTGATCGAGGAGGACCTGCGCGAAACCGACTTCGGCGGGTGGGAAGGGCTGACGTTCAGCCAGGTTCGCGAGCGCGACACCGACGCGCTCGACGCCTGGCTGGCCGATCAGACGGTCGCCCCGCCGGGCGGGGAAAGCATCGTGACGAGTTCGACGCGGGTGCACGGGGCGGTCCGGCGCATCATCGCCGCCCATCCCGGTCAGCGGGTGCTGATCGTGGCCCACGTGACGCCGATCAAGGCGCTGACCCAGCTCGCCCTCGGGGCCGAGCCGAACGTGCTCTACCGGCTGCACCTCGACCTGGCCTCGCTGACGACCATCGACTGGTACGCCGACGGGCCGGCGGTCGTCCGGGGCTTCAATGACATCGCCCACGCGCAGCACCTGACCGAATCGGGGGAGTAAGGCGGGTTGGGAACGGTTCGGAGTCGGTGACGCGGCCCGGTAGCGTCGACGAAACCGGCTGGACATGTCGGGTCCGTAGACACAAGGCGTGATTTCCGCCCATTCCCCAGCTGACCAGCCTCCTCGCGCGGCCGGGGTGGACGAACCGGCGATCCGGCGGATGCCGCGGGCCGAGGTGCATGTCCATCTCGAGGGGTGCTTCGAGCTGGCCGACGTGGCCGAGCTGGCCCGCGCGGCCCGCGAACCGCTGCCCCGGCCGGTCGCCGCGGCGCTCGACGCCGACGGCCCGGGCGGTCTGGCCGCGTTCCTGCGGATGCTCGACTGGCAGTGCGGGCTGGTGCGGACGGCCGAGCAGGCCGCCCGGGCGGCCTACCGGTTCGCGGCCCGGGAGACCTCATCCGGCGTCGCCTACGCGGATCTGATCGTCAACCCGACCCACTGGACGGCCTGGACCGGTCGGGTGCCGGCCCTGTTCGAGGCGCTCGCGGCCGGCCTCGACGAGGCGGAGCAGGACGGGTTGGCGGCGGTCGGCCTGTGCCCGTCGTTGTTGCGCCAGCAGACCGCCGGCCAGGCCGCCGACCTGGTCGACTGGATGGTGGCGGCCCGGCCGCGGCGGGTGGTGGCCCTGTCCGTCGACGGCGATGAACGGTCGGCCGGTCGGGTCAGCGGACGGTTCGCCGAGGCATTCGCGCGGGTCGGCCGGGCCGGCTTCGGTCGGACGGTCCATGCCGGGGAGTCGTCGGGGCCGGAGGGCGTCTGGGACGCGATCACCGTGCTGGGGGCCGACCGGATCGACCACGGGATCCGCTGTGTCGACGACCCGGAGCTGGTGACGCGGTTGGCCGGGCAGCAGCTTCCGCTCGGGGTCTGCCCGCTGTCCAACATCGTGCTGGGGGTCGCCCCCGACCGCCGGTCGCATCCGCTGGATCAGCTGCGCCGGGCCGGCGTGCCGGTGTCGATCAACACCGATGACCCGGCCGTCCTGCGGTACCGCAACGAGCAGGAGTGGGCGCAGTGCGCCGAGGCGTACGGGTGGGGGCCGGAGGTGGTCGTGGAGGTGGCCCGAACCAGCATCGTCGCCAGTTTCGCCGACGCCGACCGTCGGCGGGCCCTGCTCGCCGAGCTGGACGCGTACGCCGCCGGACCGGTCGCTTCCGGCGGGCCGGCTGATTCCGGCGCGACAGCCGGTTCCCTCCGGTCGGTCGCTCCGTGACCGGCGGGGTGATCCGGCCGGACCTGCTCCCGTCGGCCGCCGAACTGACCCGGCTCCGGTTGGTCGCGGCGGGCGCGGCGCCGGCCGACGTGGTTGTCCGGGGCGGCCGGGTGCTGGCCGTCCACACCGGTGAGCTGCTCGAACGCGACGTCCTCATCGCCGGTCGCCACATCGCCGCGGTGACCCCGGTCGGCCGGTTCGCCGGCGCCCGGGAGCTGGACGCGCGGGGCCTGTCGGTCGTCCCGACCTTCATCGACGCCCACCTGCACATCGAATACACGATGCTGACCCCGGGCGAGCTGGCCCGGCTGTCGGTGCCGCGCGGCACGGTCACGGTGCTCACCGATCCGGACTGCATGGCGAACGTGGCCGGCCTGGCCGGGATGGACTACATGCGCGCCACCGGCACCCCACTGCGGATCTTCGAACAGGTCACGCCGCTGACCCCGGCGTTCCCGGGGGTGGAGCGGGGCGGGGCGACCGTTGCCGAACAGGACGTCCGGGACCGGGTCGGCGCGCCCTGGGCGGTGACCCTGGGGGAGAGCAACCCGTTCGACCTCACCGAGGTCGCCACCGAGCGGTACGCGGAAGCGTTGGCCGCCGGCCGGCGGATCACCGGTCACACGGCCCGCCTGTCCGGCGAGCCGCTCTGGTCGTATCTCGCGGCCGGGGTCGGCGACGATCACAATGCCGCCACCGCCGATGAAGTCCTCGAACGCGTCCGCCTCGGGGCGATGATGACGCTGATGGCCGGCTCGATGAACGACAACATCGGTCCGGTCTTCAGCGATCTGGAGCGCATCGCCCCCGCGTACGGGCACATGTGTTTCTGCGCGGACGACAAGCACGTGGTCGACCTGGTCGAAGAGGGGCACATCGATCACCACGTCCGGTCGGCGATCCGGGCCGGCGTGCCGGTGCCGGTCGCCTACCGGATGGCGTCCTGGAACGCGGCGCTCTATTACCGCCTCGACCACCTGCTCGGTTCGGTCACCCCGGCCCGGCTCGCCGACCTGGCCCTCATCGGCGACCTGGACCGGGTCCGGCCGGAAGCGGTGCTGGTCGGCGGGACGGTTGTCGCGGAGGGCGGTCGGCCGCTGTTCGTCAACACCGACCGGATCCCGGAATGGACCCGCGACACGATCCGGCTGGCGCCCTCGTTCGACGCGACCGCGCTGCGGGTCCGGGCCCCCGGGGACCGGGCCTGGATCCAGGCGATGGAAATGTACGACGGCTACTTCAAGCGGGCCTTTCATGCCGAACTCGACGTGGTCGGTGGCAATGTGGTCGCCGATCCGGTCCGGGACGTGCTCAAGATCGCGGTGGTCGACCGGCACCACCGCGAGGCCCGGACCGGCGTCGGCTTCGTCCGCGGGTTCGGTCTGCGGTCCGGGGCGCTGGCCGTTTCCACCAACTGCACGAACTGCAACGTCGTGGTGGTCGGGACGACGGACGCGGAGATGCTGCGCGCGGTGGCCGCGCTCCGGGAGATCGGCGGCGGGTTCGTGGTCGTCGACGGTCCGACCGTGGCGGCGGCCGTGCCTCTCGCGGTCGGCGGCCTGATGAGCGCCTCGCCGTGGGAGACCGCCGAGGTCGAGCTGCGGGTCGCCGAGGACGCCGCCGCCGGGTTGGGTTGCTCGATCAGGTCCCCTTTTATGATCCTGTCGTTCGTCGGGCTGGCGGCCGTCCCGGACCTCGGCCTCACCGAGCTGGGTTTGGTCGAGGCGGCCACGCAGGGGTTTGTCGACGTGGTGTTGGATACAACCGCGGGTGCAAGGGAGAGGCGCCCGCCGGTAATTCCTTGTCGATGCGCGGGACATGGCTTTCCCGTACACGCTTTGATGGATCCGGCGACGGCTACGGGGGCAGGGCCGGACCCCGCGGCGGCGACGGCAACGGGGATCGCTTGATGCGTGGCAGAAGGGGACGGCCTCATGGCGGCAGCGGGGGATCAGGACGTGGCGGCAGATGGGGAGGGCTCGGCCGGGCAGAGCGACTCGGCCGGTTCTGACGGGTCGGCATCGGTCGGGCCGTCCGGTGGGGCGTCCGCCGGGCCGTCCGCCGGGCTGTCGGAGTCCGGTGGGCCGTCGGAGTCCGGTGGGGACGACCCGTTCGCGCCCCCGGTCGAGGAGCGGCGCTGGATCCTGATCGCCCGCGCGCTGGCCTCGGTGTTCGCCGAGCGGGCGGCGGCGCTGGACGAATCGGGCGAGCTACCGATGGACAACCTGCGGGCGCTGCATGCGTCCGGGCTGGACGTGGCGATGCTGCCCCGGTCGGCCGGCGGCGAGGGGTTGTCCATGCGGACGTTCGGCGAGGTGCTGCGGATCGTCTCGCGGGCCTGCCCGTCCACCGGCTGCATCTGGCTCATGCACATCGGCGCGGCGGTCACCCTGGTGAGCCTGGGCGATCCGGAGAGCAGCGCCTACTACGCCGCCGAACTCAAGGCGGGCAGCCGGTTCGCGAATGCGCTGTCCGAGCCGACCAGCGGCAACATGTTCCTCATCCCGATGCAGGAGGCCGAGCCGACCGGGGGCGGATTCCGGCTGGCCGGCGCCAAGCGGTTCGTCTCCGGCTGCGAGGTCGCTTCCCACTACCTGGTGAACGCGCTGGTCGACGGGGTGCCGACCTTCTTCGGGGTCGATCGGGACGCTTCGATCTCGTTCGTTCCGATCTGGGACACGATGGGGATGCGCGCGACCCGCAGCCAGCTTGTCTCCTTCGACGACACGTTGTTGCGCGCGGACCGTCGGTGCCGTCCACCCGGGCCGGGCGATCCGAACCCGATCGGCATCGGTCTGGCCATGTTGTCGGTCGGCGTCGCCGAGGCGGCATTTGCGGCCATGGCCACCCACGCCCGGGGGCGGGTCATCCCGGCGACCGGGGCGCCGTTGTCGGCCATGCAGTGGGTGACGTTCGAAGCCGCCGAGATGCACGTGCGGATCACGGCTGCGCACCTGCTCGCGGCCCGGACGACCTGGCTGGCCGACGTCGGATCCCCGGTCATGCTCGACGCGGCGATCGAGGCCAAGCTGTACGCCAACGAAGTCGCCCGACAGGTCGCTGACCTGGGGGTACGGGTTGGTGGTGGGTCAGGCTACCTGCGGACGTCGCCGATCCAGCGGCATTTTCGCGACGCCCAGGCCGGGGGGCTCATGGCCTACTCGGTCGAAGTCTGCAAGGACGTGGTCGGGCGGCGCGTCCTGGACGCCTCCTGACTGTCACGGAGGTTGGTCCCGAACACGCGGTGCCGGTGACGCGCTTGGCGTACCAGCCGCCGGGCGCGGTGCCGGTCAGCGGTTGCGGTCGGCCTTGCGGTAGGCCCGCAGCTCGCGGCGCACCCGGATCTGGGTGACCAGCCCGAGCAGCAGTCCGGCCACGAGACCGACGACAGCCGATCCGGCCAGCGCGCTCGCGACGGACTCATACTTCGTCTTGCCGAAGAACTTGATCGGGATGTGGGTGGTGTTCTGGGTGATGAACACGACCACGATCAGGATCAGGATGAAGGCGAGGATCGTGATCGCATAGGTCGTCCACGGCACACCGCCACGGCGGCTGGGTGCCGGCGCGGGCGGCGAACCCGGCTGGTTCGGCACCGGCGGCTGGCCCGGCGCGGGAGCCTGCCCCGACTGCGGGCGGGTGTAGTCGATGCGGTTGCCGCTCGAGCTGTCAGGGCTGGTCATGGCGGTGATACTCCTCGATTCACGGATACAACCGGCAGTGTAGGGGGCGCGGATCGAGGTGTCCTAGACTGGTGACGACGGACGAGTCGGTCGGGCGGTCGCGTCGGCTCCGGTGCAAGGCCGGGGTCGCCGAGGAACGTCCGGGCTCCACAGGGCGGGGTGGTGGGTAACGCCCACCCGGGGTGACCCGCGGGACAGTGCCACAGAAAACAAACCGCCGGAGCTTCGGCGCCGGTAAGGGTGAAACGGTGCGGTAAGAGCGCACCAGCGCCCGGGGTGACCCGGGCGGCTCGGTAAACCCCACCCGGAGCAAGGTCGAAAGGTGCGCGGGCCGCAGGGTCGGTGCACTGCGCAGGCGTTCGAGGGCGGCCCGCCCGAGTCTGCGGGTAGACCGCTGGAGGCTGTCGGCAACGGCAGTCGTAGATGGATGATCGTCGCCCGGGGAGCCGTAAGGCGACCTGGGAACAGAACCCGGCGTACAGACCGACTCGTCCGTCTCACCCAGTCTGATGGCCCGATCATGCCGCTGACCTGGCGGCTTGACCTTTCATCGTCTGTCATGCTGTTGCAGCCGTTTCCTCCCGCGACGGTCCACAGACGGTCCAGGATGTGAGCGGATACTCACTTATGGGCAGCCGTGGCGCTTGATCCACGGTTACTTAGCGTGGTGATGAGCCCGCGCCGGTGGAGAGCTGCGGGCGCTCCGGACGGCGTCTGCGGCCACGGCGCCGACCGCGTCAGCGCGAAGAGAATTCTCCAGGGGGGCACGCATTGGCCGCCCGGCGCGACTCGGCGTCCGCGGTCTGCCCGCACGGAGAGGCGGGCGTGTGTCAGTCGTCGGCCGAGACTTCCCGTCGGCCCTCGAGCCAGGTGAGGACGTCTGTCGGGTCGAACCGGAGATATCGGCCGATCCGATATCCCTTGGGGCCCTCGCCGAGGTGGCGCCACTTGTAGATCGTGTTGGCGGGCACCCTCAGGTAGGCCGCAAGCTCGGCCACTGTCCAGAGCTGGGCGGGCGCGTTATGAACCGTTGTCGAGTGCTCCGTCCGGGCGGACCGCGTGCGACCGACCGCCGTCGAAGGTGCCTCACCCCCGGTCGCTGATGAGGCAGGGTTCAAGCGGCGCGCAGGCATCTCCCAAATCTGCGCCGGCGAGTCGTCCGAATACTCATCCGAGAAGCCCTTCGATCATCATGGAGCGACTTGCTCGCATTACGCGGGCTGGTCGCTCGATCATCCGGTTCGGGACGACTTCAGCATGGAGATAGCGATGCACGGGAAGCCTTGACAACAATGCACCTACCCGCCGCGCCCTGGATCGCTTCCCTTACACCGCAATCCCGCGCCGTCTCCCGTCCCGGATCCGGGCCGACGATGATGGCGGAGATTTGCCGATCCCCGGCCGCCGTCATCAGGCGGCACTGCGGTCATCCGGAGGCTCATTCTGTCCCCATTTGCGAGAGGCCCCCGACTCATCGTCGCAGGTCGGGGGACTTACGCAGAACGGAGGCTCGGTCGGGGATTTTGACCCACCCGCGATCTTGCGGTCCCAGCAGGTACCTATATCGGCTCTGG
>JAMFSN010000379.1 GCA_026225295.1 Frankia alni | reverse complement strand
GTGAACGGCGGCGCGTTGGGGATCGAGACGCCGTTCGGCGGTTTCAAGGCCAGCGGCTACGGGCGGGAGAAGGGTATCGAGGCCCTCCACGACTACGCCCAGGTCAAGACCATCAGCCTGGCTCTGCGGTGACGTCGGGAGTGAACCCCATGGACCAGACCGATCAGCTCGGGACCGATCAGCGCGCGGCGGCGCGGGCGATGCGCCGGGCGATGCTCGGGGACGCCTACGTCGATGGTCAGGCTCCGACCGGTCCGGATGACCGGGCCGGCCAGGAGTTCCAGGACCCGGGATCTCCGCCAGGCGCGCGGTGAAGGCGGTCCGCGCGACCGCCGCCGCGGGCGGTCGGACGCGGCCGTCGCCGCCGTCGGGCCGGTGCTGGCCGCCCTGAGCGACAAACGGGCCGCCCAACAGGGCGACAGGGACTAGATCCCCAGCTTCCGGAAGTCCCAGGACGCGACCTTTTCCGGGGTGAGCCGCAGCCAGGCGTGGCGCCCGTCGTGGTGCATGGTCGGCGAGTTGGCCGCAGAGTCCTTGGCGGAGGAGTCCTTGGCCGGGGAGTACTTGGCGGCGAAGAGCCGTTCCGGGGTTTCCAGCTCGGCGACCGGCTCACCCGTGCGGGGCGCCTCGCCGACCGGCACGAACGATCCCCGCAGTTCGACCCCGTGCAGCTCGCCGAACTCGTTTCCCCCGTCGATGACCACCGACGCCCGCGGGTCGCGCGCGATGTCGGTCCACCGCTGGCTCTTGACCAGCGAGTTGAGCCACAGGGAGGTGCCGTCCCACGCGAACCACAGGGGGCTGGCGTGCGGCGCGCCGCTCGCGGTCAACGTGGCGACCCGGCACACCCGCTGCCCGGCCAGGAACGCGTCGACCTCCGGGGCCGTCATCGCGATCCGGCGCCCCCGCCGCTGCGTCTGGATGAGGTCCGGCTCCATGGTTCTCGACCTTCTGTGGGTGGGGACGGAATTGTAGGGCCGACGAGCGGTCAGCGGGCGGCGTCCGCTAAGGACGCCGCCCGCCACGGTAGTAAACCGGTACCGCGGGTAACCGGTACCGCGGAACCGTCAGGACCCGTACGTGGTCGTCTCGGCCAGTTCGGCCGCCTGCTTGAACAGGTCGGGGATGATTTTGCCGAACGACTGCAGCTTCTCGTCGTCGCCGGCCCGCTGGAAGCCCTGCTCGAGCACCACGCCCAGCTTCCAGGCCGCGAGGATCGTGTAGTAGTCGATGTCGTCGACCTGGCGACCCGACACCTCGGAGTAATGGGCCAACAGTTCAGACGGCGTCGGCATGTACCGCAGGTCCACGTAGTTGGAGGTGGCCGCCTCCCGCGCCTGGGTGTCCTCCGGCCAGCCGCGCAGCATCCAGGCCAGGTCGAGCTTGGGATCCCCGACCGTCCCCATCTCCCAGTCGACGATGGCCGCCAACCGGGCCGGCGCGCCGTTCTCGAACATCACGTTGGCGAACTGGTAGTCGCCGTGCATGAGACCCGGGACGAAGTCCAGCGGGCTGTGGGACTCCAGCCAGGCGCGGGCCTCGTTGTAGCCGGGCAGAGCGCGGCCGCCGGTCTTCTCGTAGAACGACGTCCACCGGGCTACCTGACGCTCGTGGAAGCCGTCCGGCCGCCCCAGGCCGGAGAGCCCCTTGGCCTGCCAGTCGACGTTGCCCAGCAGCGCAATGCCCTCGGTGAGCTGGTAGGCCAGGCCCCGCTTGGCCTCGATGTCGGTGGTGTACGGGTCCGGCCAGACCTTGTCCTTCAGGCCCATGGGGGACCAGCCGTCGACGAAGCCCATCAGGTAGAAGGCCCGCCCCAGCACCGCGGTGTCGGCGCACACGGCGACGGCGTCGGTGTGCGGGACGTCGGTGTCGTCGAGGGCCTCGATGATCCGCCACTCGCGGATGATGCCCTTGTCCCGGGCCTCCGGCGCCTTGGCCGGCGGGATCCGCAGGGCGGCGTGCAACTCGCCCCGCTTGATCTCGTAAATCTCGTTCTGGGCGCCGCCGGAGATGAAGCGGTGCTCGATCGGCTCGCCCTTACCGGCCAGGCCCTGCTCATCCAGCCAGGCGCCGAGGCGCTCGATGTCAATCACAGGGTGCCCACCTGCTCGAGGTAGTGGGCGTACTTCTCCTGCGCCGCCTCCAGCAGGGTCGGGATGAACTGGTCGGGCCACAGGGGGTCCTTGCTCGGCCGGTAGTCGCGCAGCAGCTGGCGGGCCACGGTCACCTTGTGGACCTCGGTCGGCCCGTCGGCGATGGCCATGATCTGGGCGGCGAGCATCATCTGGTGGAACGGCACCTCGTTGGTGGTCCCCAGCGCCCCGTGGAGCTGCATCGCCCGCTGGGCGATGTCGTGCAGCACGGTCGGCATCGTGGCCTTGATCGAGGAGATGTCCTTGCGGACCTTCAGGTAGTCGTTGTATTTGTCGATCTTCCACGCCGTGTAGAGCACGAACAGCCGGAACTGGGTGAGCTGGGCGTACGAGTCGGCGATGTAGCCTTGGACGAACTCCTTCTCGGCCAGCAGGGTGCCCTGGGTGCTGCGCGACAACGCGCGCTCGCACATCATGTCCAGCGCCTTCTTGGCCAGGCCGATCGTACGCATCGCGTGGTGGATCCGGCCGCCGCCGAGGCGGGTCTGGGCGATGGCGAAGGCCTGGCCCTCGCCGCCGAGCACCGCGTCGGCCGGCACCCGGACGTCCTCGTAGTGGATGGTCGCGTGGAAGCCGTCGCCGAGCTTCTGCTCGTTGGCCAGGCCGACGTTGCGCACGATGTTGACGCCCGGGGCGTCCGACGGCACCAGGAACATCGACATCCCCTTGTACGGGCTGACGTCGGGGTCGGTCACCGCCATGACGATGAGGAAGGCGGCGGTCCTGGCGTTGGACGAGAAGTACTTCCAGCCGTTGATGACCCACTCCGCGCCGTCCTTGACGGCCCGGGTGGTGAACTCCTTCGGGTCCGCGCCGGCGTGCGGCTCGGTCATCGAGTAGGTCGAGAAGATCTCGCCGTTGAGCAGCGGTTGCAGGTAGCGGTCCTTCTGCTCCGGCGTACCGTAGTGGGCGAGGATCTCGGCGTTCCCGGTGTCCGGCGCGTGGCAGCCGAAGACGTGCGGCGCCCAGGGCGAGCGGCCCAGGATCTCGTTGAGCAGGGCCAGCTTGAGCTGCCCGTGACCCTTTCCGCCCAGCTCGGGACCGAGGTGGGTCGCCCACAGGCCGTGCGCCTTGACCTGCTCCTTGAGCGGGTCCAGGACCTGCGCGAGGGCCTTGCTCGGCGGTACGAACTGCAGGTCGGGCGCCACCAGGTCCAGCGGCTGAATCTCCTCGCGTACGAACGCGTCCGCCCAGTCCAGCTGCGCCTGATACTCAGGCTCGGTCTCGAAGTCCCACGACATCGCATCTCCTCCCGATCGGTGTCAGAATAGGATTCTGATGAAGCAGAACGCAAATCTTACGGGTGAGATCGCGGACCGCATCGCCCGACGGACCATGACCCAGCGCGGGCCGGACTACGCGGCGGAGGTCCGCCGGCTGCTCGATGCCGCCCTGGATGTGATGAGTCGGTGCGGCACCTCCTCCCGGCCCCGGGTGGCCGACATCGTCGCGGCCGCCGGCCTGTCCAACGACGCCTTCTACCGGCACTTCCCGTCCAAGGAAGCGCTGGTGGCGACGCTCGTCGAGGACGGGGCCCAACGGCTCGGGAGCTACCTGGTCCACCAGATGGCCAAGGAGTCGAGCCCGGAGGCCCAGGTCCGCTGCTGGGTGGAGGGGGTCCTGTCCCAGACCGCCCCGGACATCGCCGCCACCACGGCCGCCGTCCTGTGGAACGGCGGGAGCGTCGGCGAGGGCGGGGCGTCGAGTCGCCACTTCGCCAGCGCGCCGCTCACCACGCCGCTGAAGGAACCGCTCGTCGCGCTCGGTAGCGCCGACCCCGACCTGGATGCGTCCCTGGTCGCGCACGCGACGCTCGGGCGGATGTCGGACCACCTGTGGGCGCGGACCCAGCCGACGCCGGACGAGGTCGACCGCATCACCGCGTTCTGCCTGGCCGCGGTGACCGGTCGGCGCCGCCGAATCACTCCCCGGAGGGGAAAATCATGACCACTTTCGCGCAGCTGCACGACCTCACCGGGAAGGTGGCGGTGGTTACGGGCGGGTCGCGGGGCATCGGCCGGGCCATCGTCCAGGGGCTGGCCGAGGCGGGCGCCGACGTGGTCATCGCCTCCCGCAAGCTCGAGGCGTGTGAGGCCGTCGCGGAGCAGGTGCGCGCGTCGACCGGCCGCAACGCCGAGGCCGTCGCGTTCCACGCGGGCCGCTGGGACGACTGTGACCGGCTGGTCGCCGAGACGCTGGCCCGGCTGGGCCGGCTCGACGTCCTGGTCAACAACGCGGGCATGTCGCCCCTCTACGACCGCCTCGACACCGTGACCGAGGCGCTGTACGACAAGACGCTGGCCGTGAACCTCAAGGGGCCGTTCCGGCTGGCCGTCCTGGCCGCGACGCACATGGCGCCCCGCGACGGTGGCTCGATCATCAACATCGGTACCGCCGGTTCCCTCATGGCCGGGCCCAACCAGCTGCCCTACGTGTGCGCCAAGGCCGGGCTCAACGCCCTCACGGTCAGTCTGGCTGACGCCTACGCCCCGACGGTCCGCGTCAACGCGATCCTGCCCGGGCCGTTCCGGACCGACAACAGCAAAGCCTGGGCGCCCCCGGAAGGGGAGGAAGCGCCGTTCGTGCCGATGGGCCGGCTCGGCCGGCCCGAGGAGATCGCCCCCCTGGCGGTTCACCTGGCCAGCGCCGCGTCCAGCTTCACGACCGGCGCGATCATCCGCGTCGACGGCGGGGTCACCCGCAAGGTCTGACCGAAGGTGGGCGCGTTTTGTGCGCATCTGGGCCGCCCGCGCGCCCGGGCGTCGTCGCCGACTGCTGCTGCGGCCCCGCCGGTCGCCGTCTGCCGGTCGCCGGTCGGCGTCTGCCGTCTGCCGGTCGGCGTCTGCCGGCTGGTCGGTGGCTGTCAGGGTCTGCGGACTGTGGATCTTCGTTGGTGCTGCCAGTTTCGGCCTGGAGGTGGTCGGCGGCCGGGGGTGTCATCGTCGCTGCGCTCTGCAGTGGCCGCTGACCAGACCAACCTGCGGCCCGCCCCGACCCGACCGGGCTGCGAGGGCAAGTGACATCGTCGTCGCAGCCCCCAGCGTCGGCTGACTCCGCCACTTGCGGTTCCTGGCCCGGACCGGGGCGGGGTGTCGTGGTCAGCGGGCGCTATGACACCCGCTGACTCGGCCGAAGCCCCTGCCCCGACCCCCACCCGACCCGAGACCCTGCCACGGGGCCGGCCCGGCCCGGCGGACCGTAGCGGGCCCTCAGAGCAGGATCGGTAGCTTGGCGAAGCCGCGCACGGTGCTGGTGTGCAGCCGGACGGCCCGATCGTGGTCGACCTCCCAGGTCGGGAAGCGGCGCAGAGTCTCCTCGAGGGCGACCCGTCCCTCCATCCGGGCCAGCGCCGCGCCGATGCAGAAGTGCG
>JAMFSN010000008.1 GCA_026225295.1 Frankia alni | reverse complement strand
TCCTCCTGCAGCCCTCGCATTTCGGCCTTGAAGATCCGCAGTGAGCGCCCCGCGGAGCGGGCGGCGTCGGGGAGCTTCTTCGATCCGAACAACAGCACGAAGACGAACGCGACGATCAACAAATGCCACGGACCGAACTCGCCCAGTCCCATTGCCACTCCTCGCCCGACAATCGCTTCGCGTTGACGTCACGCCTGCTTACTGCGCAATGGCTCCCCGGCCCGACTCCGGGCCGCGCCGACCTCCGCGCGGCCAAGAGCCGGTCGGTCCGCCTCCCGGGCGCGCGGCGCCACCTTCCCTGGTCAACGTAGGCCCGGTAGATGTAAGGACCATGAGCAATACGACCGGCTCCCCCGAAACGGGTTCCCGCCGCCGGGACCGGTCTTCGCGGGTGGGCGTCCGGGGGTTCAGGACAGGTCCGGGGACGGCGCGACGAGTGGTGCCGGCAGGTACTGGGCGATCCAGTCGAGGGCGGGGCGGAAGGCCGCTGACCAGACTCCCCAGTTGTGCCCGCCCGAGGGAACCAGCGCGGTGGTCGTCGGCAGCGCGCGGGCGTACCGGCGCAGGGCGGCGGTCATCGCGCGGGCCTCGCGCAGGGCGTCGGGGTCGCCGCCGGACGCCGACAGATACAGGGCCGGTGCGACCGGGGCGTGGTAGCGGACCCACCAGAGGGGGGAGTTCTCCCGACTCGCGAATTTCGCGCCCCGGTAGAGCCGGGCGGTGCCCGGGTCCTCGCCGGCCGTGAAATAGCCGGACAGGCTGGCCGCGGCGGCAAAACGTTCGGGGTGGTGCATTGCGATATTCGTCGCGCAGAAACCGCCGGTGGAGATGCCCAGCGTGGCCCAGGACCGGCTGGCGTCGATGCGGAAGCTGGCGGTGACGTCATCAACGACGTCGACGGCGAGGTAGGTCTCCCATTGCGCTCCGTGGACCGCGTTGACGCATTCGCTGCTGCGGCCGTGGCTGTAGACCTGGGGAATCACGAGGGCGACGGGTGGTGCGCGGTCGGCGGTGATCTCGGTCTCGAGCCGGTTCTGGATATCGAGCTGGCGGGGAAAGGTCTGCGGTGAGCCGGGGTAGCCGTGGAAGACCTCGATCGCCGCGAACCGGCGCTGCTGGTTACCGGTGAAGTAGGCGGCGGGCAGGTAGAGCAGCCCGTGGTGGGTCAGGCCGCTGCGCGCCCCGGGGTAGGTGACGTCGAGCATGATCCCGTGTCCGTGGAGGGCGTCGCGGTGGCCCCGGGCGAACCAGTCCGACGTCAGGACCTCGACCCCGGAGCCGACCTTGGGATGGGGGAGGACCGCGAAGCTCTGGGCGCCGGCCGGCCGGCCGAGCAGGTCCGAGAGGGACGTGTAGAAGCCGTAGGAACGATTGACCTGAGCCAGCGTGATGACGCCACCGATCGCCATGACGAGCAGCAGGCTGAACGCTCGGCCGGCCCAGGCCCAGCGGCCCGGCCACCGCGACCAGAACCGGCCGGTGCCGACCATGCCCAGCAGGCCGATGAGGCCCAGCAGCAGCATGACCGGCCAACCGGTGAGTGCCATCCGACCTCCGTGTCGCCCTTGACGGACGCCAGTGTGCCGGGCCAACACGTGACGACGATGAGAGCAAGGTCAGGCCGGCCCCGCGTGGTCCGGTCAGCTCCGCCGGGGGGAGAGTGGACCGGTGCGCATGCCTGGTGACGGCCCTCGCCGGCGTGCCCCGGCCGACCGGCGCCCGCGACGGCGCCGGGCGGCGGTCGTCTTCCTGGTGGCCGTCGCGCTCGTCGGTGGCGGCCTGCTCGGCCACGATCTGCTCAGCCCGCCTCATCCGGCGGGTCCGCCCGCCCGAACCCGCCCGGGCGCGCGGCTGGCCGTGCCGCGCACCGCGGCGGCGGTCGCCGTCCGGACGTATGCGGCCGACCGCTTCGGGCGGGTTCAGGTCCTCACCCTCCAGCTGGGCCGCCCACTCGGGACGCGCAAGGTGTGGGTCTACCGCCCGTCCGCCCGCGACTCGCCGACGCTGCCGGTGCTCTACTTCCTGCACGGCGTGCCCGGCACCCCGGCCGACCTGTTCACCGAGGCCCACTTCGTCACCGCGATGGACCGGTACCTCGCGGCGGGCGGCCGGCCCTTCGTCGTCGCGTCCCTCGACGGTCGCAGCGGCCGCCACCCGGACACCGAATGGGTCGACGCGGTCGACGGCACGGATCCGATCGCGTCCCTGGCCCTCGGCCCCGAGCTCGCCGCGGTGGAAGGGAGCAATCGCCGGGACCGGGAACACCGGGCGCTGGCCGGGTACAGCATGGGCGGCTACGGCGCGATGAACCTGGCCATGATCCACCCCGGGATGTTCGGACAGGTCGCCACGATCGGCGGCTATTTCCACGTCGACGATCCCGACCGGATGCTCGGCACCGCCCCGGCCACGATCGCCGCGAACTCGCCCGACCAGCATCCGACCGCGGCCCGCGGCCTGCACATCCTGATCCTGGACAGCACCGGCGACCGCGACCCGACCGCCCGCGGGCAGACCCCGGCGTTCGCCGCGACCCTGCGGGCCGCGCACGTCCCGGCGACCGAGACGCTCATACCCGGCGGCCACACCTGGTCATTCGTCACGGCCGCGATCCCCCGGATGATCACCTTCCTGGCCGTCGGCTGGGCCGGCGATCACCCGGCGGCCTGACCGCCCGGCCCAACCCCTGGGAGCGCCGCGGGCGCCGACGGAGATTTCGCGGTCAGGCCGGGTCGTTCCAGCCTTCGCGGTGGGCGACACCGCGGGCGTTGTCGATGAAGATCTCGAGGGTGGCCGAGGTGTTGTCCCGTTTCCAGACCATCTGCAGTTCCAGGGCCGGCAGGTCGTCGGTGATGGCGATGGTCGCGGTTCCGACGGGGACCTGGCCGACCGCGCTGCCCGCGACGAGGGCGAAGCTGCGCCGGTCGCCAAGGTCGAGGTGGCCCAGGCCGTGGATGGGGCTCTCCCAGCGCTCAAAGGTCTCCCCGGTCCGCTCCAGGGCGGTCGTCATGAAGTGGTAGCGGTCCGGGGCGAGGTGGCGTGGAGGGTGGCAGAACCGCTGTCCGGCGAAGTCCCGGAGTCCGGCCCGGCCGTGCCGGACCAGTGGGTGGCCTTCGTCGACGACCGCGACGAGACGCTCGCGCCGCAGCGTCTCGCGCCGGTACTCGGGACGCTGCGGCAGGTCGCGCGACAGGACGAGGTCATAGGTGTCGGCCAAGAGCGCCGCGTCCAGCTCGGGAGTCCAGGCGTCGCGGACGTAGACCGTCACGCCGGGGTGGCTCCTGCCCGTCGCGGCGACCAGCCGCGGCAGGGTCTCGAAGACGGCCGAGTAGATATAGCCGACCCGGATCGTGCCGTACTCGCCGCGGCTGGCCAGCACGGTCCGTTCGGCCAGGCGGTCCGACTCGGCGAGGATCGTACGGGCGGACTCCACGAAGACCCGGCCCGCCTCGGTCAGCCGGACGGTCGGCCGCCGCTCGAACAGGGTAACGCCCAGCTCGCGCTCAAGGTTGCGGATCTGGCGGCTCAGCGGCGGCTGCGCCATTACGAGCCGCTTGGCCGCTCGCTGGAACCCGCCTTCTTCCGCCACGGCCAGCACGTAGCGCATGAGCCGAAGATCAATCGCCATACCCGCAGGGTATCCGGAGGCAACATGACCGGTCTTGGACACCCGACGCCGTCCGAAACAAGACTGGGCACCGTGATTGCCACCGGTATCGGCCATGCCGATCGACCCGGGACCGGGCGGCCATGGCGGACGTCTGCGATCGGCCCGCCGACATCGGCGCGCCGATCGGAGAAAAACTTGCAACCCCTGAATCCGAACCCACGTCCAAGCAGTCTTCTGACCTACCCGACCCAGGAAGTTGAGGAACTGTGACAACTAACATTTCTAAGAGCAGAAGCCTTGATTTGCTGCACCCTGATACGCCCAAGCGCGTGCTGATCGTGGCCTCCGACCCAGCGGTTTCCGACCAGACGGGATGGCCGATCGGATTCTGGTGGGAGGAGCTGACCCACGCATATTGGGAGTTCACCGAGGCGGGCTATCAGGTCGTGATTTCCAGCCCGAAGGGGGGTCACCTACAGGGGGACTCCTTGAGTGATCCTCGCGACGAGAGGCGCCTGGCGGCCGACGATCTCATCAGCTTGGGATTCATCAACTCCCCCGAACACCTGGCCCTGGTGGAGCACGCACCGGCCCTCGCTGAGATTGATATCAACGACTTCGACGCGGTCTTCCTCGTGGGGGGCGAGGGCCCGATGTACACGTTTGTCGACGATCCCGGCATCCACGCCCTGGTGCGAGAATTCTATGAGGCGGGAAAAGTCACAGCGGTGATTTGCCACGCCACCTCGGTCCTTCTCCGGACCACCTTGTCCGCCGGAGAACTGCTCGTCAGAGGCAAGACCTGGACGGGGTTCGCCAACAGCGAGGAAGACTTCACCGACAGCTTCGTGGGCAAAAAGCTCCAGCCGTTTCGTATCGAGGACGAGGCTCGCCGCCTTGAAGACACCAACTTCATTGTCCAGGGTCCGTATAAGGCTCACGCCGTTCGGGATGGAAACTTGATCACCGGACAGCAGCAGGACTCGGCGTCGGCGACGGCTCGCCTGGTCATCGAGGCCTTGGGCAGGTGAGGGACGTCCAACGAACGAGAGC
>JAMFSN010000378.1 GCA_026225295.1 Frankia alni | reverse complement strand
CGGCAGGTCAAAGCACGCTTTGACGTGCGCTGACGACGACGCCGAACAAGGCGTCCAGACCGGCGGCATGAGCGGTACAAAGTCGACATCGTCAACGCGCCGTCCGCACGCGCTGACGATGCCAGTCGCCGGAAAGGCCCTAACTGGCAGTGTTCCCGTACGTCCTGGAGGCCGCCCACGACGACGGATCCAGGTCCACCCTCAGCTGTCATCGTCCCGGCGCCACATAGCGGACGCTCGCCCGGCCAATGCGCCCGCCGTCCACGCCGGACCCCGCTCCGAAGCATCAGCCCCGCCCGACGGGCAACCCGGCCGCGTCAACCGGTGTCCCGACGCCCGCTGAGCAGGCCATCTTTCGGCCTGCACCCGGCCCGAAAGTGCTAGCGCCGTAGGCGTTGGTATCAGCGCTGGGTACATCCCTCGCTTGTACGGCCAGCGTTGATTCGGGTCCGGAGCGCGGCCAGCCGTCGTGGTCAGCGGGCGCTGGAGCATCCGCTGATCACCCAGGGAGGCGGTTGAGCCGCCTGGGCCGGCCGACGAGCGGGTCAGCCGCGCAGGCGCCCGGCCGGGCGGGTCGGAGCGGCCGGTGCGTCGTCCGGGTCGATCGCGGCGGCGACCGGCTCGTCGGGCTCCCCGACGATCAGCGTGGCGTTGTCGGGGACGGACCGCTTGATCACGGCCAGGGCGATCGGACCCAGTTCGTGGTGCATCACCGAGGTGCCCACGAAGCCGATCGGACGCCCGGTATCGGCGTCGGTGACCGGCCCGCCGTGCGGGACGGTCGCGCCGTCGGTGTGCAACAGCACCATGCGGCGGGGCGGACGGCCCAGGTTGTGGACCCGGGCCACCGTCTCCTGCCCGCGGTAGCAGCCCTTGTCGAGGTGGACGGCGGTCGGCAGCCAGTTGACCTCGTGCGGAATCGTCCGGTGGTCGGTCTCCCGACCGAACCGGGGGCGGCGGTCGGCCACCCGCAGCGCCTCGAACGCCGAGCTTCCGGCCGGAGTGGCGCCCCCGGCCCGCAACGCGGCGAAGATCGCTTCCAGATCGTCCCGGGGGACCAGCAGATCGGCGCCGTACGGCAGCCACCGCACGAGGACCGGCGCCGCGCCCACCCCGGCCACCGACCGGGCCCGGACCACGCCGTACAGCCCGTCGGTCGCGCCGGCCGGGTCCCGGACCAGCGGCCCGGCCGGGCCGGCGCCGTCCTCGAGTTCGAGGACGCTCGCCACCACCTGTCGGGTGGTGGGACCGACCACGGACAGCACCGCCCACCCGGCGGTGACGTCGACCGGCTCGACGCGCAGCATGAACCGCATCGAATCGAGGTAGCCGAGCAGCTCCGGAGCGGCCCCGGGCTCCACGTCCAGCCAGCTGGCTTCGCCGTCCTCGGCGATCAGGGCGTGATGTTCGACCCGGCCCTGGGGCGACAGGACGAGCAGTTCGGTGCCGCGCCCGGCCGGCAGCGCCTCCAGGTGCTGGGAGGTGATGCTGTGCAGCCACGAGCGCCGGTCGGAACCCGCGACCCGCACCACCCCCCGGTGCGAGCGGTCAACGACGACCGCGCCGGTCGTGGCGGCGCGCTGCTCGCGCAGCGGATCGCCGTAGTGGTCGGCGACCCCGGCGTCGGGCGGGTCGGCCGGGACCGCCCCGGGCCAGGCGAGCAGGGGGGACCGGTATTCACTCATACGGGGCTCAACCGCGCCCGGCCGCCGTACAGTCCGCGCACCGGCCGGCCAGCGCGACGTGATGGACGTCGACGGTGAATCCGTGCGCATCGCGCAGGGTCGCGACCAGGTCGGCGAGCACCTCCGGCTCGACCTCGATCACCGCTTCGCAGCCGCCGCAGACCAGGTGGACGTGCTGGTGTTCGCCGGCCGCGTGGTAGGTCGGCGCCCCGTGCCGGAGGTGGGCGTGGGTAACCAGCCCGAGTTCCTCGAGCAGGTCGAGGGTCCGGTAGACGGTCGAGATGTTGACGGCGGTGGCGGTGCGGTGTACTTCGCCGGCCACCGCCTCCGGCGTGGCGTGCCCCAGCCGGGCCACGGCCTCCAGAACGAGCTGGCGTTGCGGCGTGAGCCGGTAGCCACGCGCGCGCAGGAGGGCCTGCCACTCGCTCGGAGCCGCCACCGACCGGGTCCCGTCGTGGCGGTCGGCACTGGTGATAGCCGCCATGACCCCAGTCTAGTGCCGGCCGGCGACCACGGTTCCAGTCCCGGCGCAGCATTTACGATCATGACCGATGGTCCGTCGTACGGCTCTTGCGGGGAGTTCTTTTGTGATCGCGCCGCCGGCCCCGGAGCCGGCGCACCCGACCGCCTGACCGATCGGGCGGCTGGCGCCTCACCGATCGGGCCGGCTGACCGGCCGGGCCGGGAGCCGGCTGGCCTACCGTGGCGGGCGTGTCCACCACCCGCCCGTCCCCGAACACACCGACCTCCGACACACCGGCCGCGAACACGCCGGCCGCGGCTGCTCCCATCACCACCGCCCCGGCCAGCGCCGTGCTGTTCACCATCGGCCCGGACGGCTCGCCGGTCGCGGTCGACCCGGCCACCCCGCTGGTGCGCGCGGACGATCACGCCGTCCTGCGGGGCGAGGCGATCTTCGAGACCCTGCGCACCTACGGCGGCCACGCGTTCCAGCTCCCCGCGCATCTGGCCCGCCTGCAGATCTCGGCGGCCCGGATCGAGCTCGCCGTGCCCGGTTCGACGCCCTTGCGCCGGCTGGTCGAGGCCGCGGCCGCGGCGTTCGAGCCGGTCGAGGGGCAGCTCCGGCTCGTCACGACGCGCGGGCCGCGCCAGGCCGACGGCTCGCCGCTGCCGGGCCCGGACCGGCCGGCGGGCTCCGGAGGGTCCGGCGGCGTCGCGTTCGCCCTGGTCGTTCCGGTGCCGACCAGCCACGACGGAGCCCGGGCGAAAGGCATTTCGGCCGTCACGCTCAGCCTCGGCATCCCGGCGACGCTCCGCCAGGGCGCCCCGTGGCTGCTGGGCGGAGTGAAGTCGACGTCCTACGCGGTGCCGATGGCGGCCCTGCGGGCGGCGGCCGGCACCGGCACGGCCGACGCGATCTGGGTCTCCTCCGACGGGGAGGTGCTCGAGGCGCCGACCTCCACCGTCGTGATGGTCGTCGACGGCGAGATCGTCACTCCGCCCGCGGCGGAGGTCGGCATCCTGCCCGGCACCACCGTCCGGGCCGTCGAAGCCCTGGCCGGCGGCATCGTCGAACGGCGCATCACCGTGGCGGAACTGCGGGCCGCCCGCGAGGTGATGTTGCTGTCCAGCGTGCGGGGCGTGGCTCCGTTGGTGACGCTCGACGGCGCGCCGGTCGGGGACGGCGCCGTGGGACCGGTCACCGCCGGCCTGCGGGACGCGCTCGAGGAGGCCGTCCGCTCCGGCCAGGAACTGATCTGACCGCCCCGAGTGGTCGTCCCGGTGGCCCGGCCCGGGGCCCGACCGGGCGCGAAAAAATGCTTTGCCTACCCGCTGGGGACGACGTAACTTGGCACTACACGTGAGAGGAGGTGGTCCACAGTTGTGTAATACCTGGACTCGTGAGGTGACTGTCAGCTAGGACGCCGGTCTCTGAAGGTTCCACCCCTGCCGGGTGTGAAAGAGCACCGGCACCGGCGAGAACCGGGCAGACACCCGACCCCCAGGCGCCGTCGTTGGTCCAGACGGCCCTTCCGGAACCTGCCGGAAGGAAGTGCCTGGGGGTCCGCCCGTTTCCGGAGTCGTACACCGGCCACGGAATCCGCGTATGGCCAGCGCCGGCCGGCCAGGTCGTTGAGCCGGGCGGTCACCCGGTCAGGTCTGGGCGTCGCCCGAGGGATCGCGGCTCAGGCGGGCCGACAGGTGCGGTTGCAATGGTTTGCCTTCCGCCTCCATGTCGATGGCGTAGCCCAGATCGCCCTGCTCGACGAGGCCGTAGAGCCGTTCCGAACGGGTGACGTCGCGCGCGGTCGCCGTTTTGATCACCACGTTGGACCGCAACTCGATCCGGGTGCCGTGAACCTCGCCGACGTAGACCTCGGCGACGCCGAACGGATGGGCCAGCATCACCTCGACCTGCGTCGCCCCGTCCTCACCGGGCTGGACCCGCCAGAAGCCGACCTCGGTCGCGAGCGGGCTGCCGAAACTGCGCCCGTCCCGCGGCTCATCGATCCACCACGTCTCGGAGACGTACCCGAGGGCCGGCCGGCCGGTCGAGGTAAATGTGATCGTCTGACCGAATCGGAAACCCTCGATGCCTTCATACCCGCCGACCCCCTCGCCCCGCCACGTTCCGACCAGGAACGCGAGCGGGAGGAGGCCCGGGTGCAGATCAACCGCCACGGCAGAAGCTTACGGGCGGGACGCTCACGGGCCGGCCGCCACCGGGCGGGAAGCCCCGGTGCCCGGTACTGCTCAGGGGCCGGTAGTTCGGCGGCGATGGTGCGCGGCCGGCCGGCCGGGCGGGCGGCGAACCGCGGCGCTCAGCGTTGACCCTGGTAGAGCCGGTAGACCACGTAGACCGAAAACCACCCGATCAGCAACGCGATGAGGACCAGCAGCCCCGTGTAGAAGTCTTCGAGCACGCGACCACTCTAGGACACCGGTGAGCCGACGCACGGCGGCCGAGGGCGGGTCCCGGCCGGGGCCCGGCCGCGGCGGGGCACCCCGTGACGCCGGCCCGGAAGCCCCGGCCCGGATGGACCACACTGGGACGATGCCGAATTCTGTGGTGGTCAAGGCGACCGCGGGGATGGACGCGCCGGAACGGTGCTCGCAGGCGTTCACCGTCGCCGCGATCGCGGTGGCGAGCGGCGTCGGGACGTCGCTCTGGCTGACCGGCGAGTCCGCCTGGTACGCCCTGCCCGGCCGGGCGGCGGAGTTCACTCTGGCCGAAGCGGCACCGCTGCCCGATCTCCTGGAAGCCGTGCTCGCCGGTGGTCGGGTGACGCTGTGCAGCCAGTGCGCGGCCCGCCGGTCGATCGGACCGGACGACGTCATTCCCGGGGTCCGCATCGCCGGCGCCCAGACCTTCGTCGCCGAGATCCTGGCCGACGGCGTCCAGGCGCTCGTGTACTGATCTGTCCACCCGCGCCGCCCACCCGGCGGAAAAGGACACCCCCGGGACACGCTCCGCCTCGGTCAAGGTCTTTGACTACTCATCATCGATCGGCTTGGGTCGTCCCATGGGACGTGAGTCTGACGATCTCTACGGCCTCATCCAGTTCGGTGGGGCGACGCTGCGGCCGACCGACCCGCCCACTGTCAGGCGGGTGATCGGCCCGTTCCCGAACGCCGCGGCCGCCTCCCGGTACGCCATTGATGCCGGACTGCGCGACGTCGCGGTGGTTCCGCTGTCGGTCGCCGTCCCCCCGACCCCGGCCGGCTGGCCGGCCGTGCCGGCCCCGCGCCGCGCTACGCCGTAACCGCCGGGGGCTGTTCCTTCGTAGGTGCGCCCGTTGCGTATGTGGGCGCTCGCGCCTGCTTTGCCGTGCTCTGGTCCCATTCGACCTCGCGACCGGCGGAGGGGCCACGCCGTCATCTCTGCCTCCGGAAAAACCGACCGAGAAGGCGATCATGGATGTCGCCCCCGGAAGCGATGACGAACAGGCGGCCCGGTGGAACGGCCCCGGGGGCCTGAGGCGGAAGGGGCGTCCCCGCCAGACGGCGGGAACGCCCCTTCCGGGTGTCGTGGTCGGGGGTCAGGCCGCGGCCGTGACCTCGACCTGCGCGTCCACCGGCTCGCCCTGGCGGGCGACGACCTTGCGCTCGCCGGCCGCCCCGGGCACGAGGGCCCGCACGGTCCAGGATCCCGGCCGGGCGAAGAACCGGAACTGGCCGGTCGCCGAGAGCGGGACCTCGGCGGTGAAATCGCCACCGTCGTCGAGCAGGCGGGCGTAGCCGGAGGAAACCGGCTGCCCGTCCTTCACGACGATCCCCTGGATCACGGTCTCTTTCGCCACGTCAATTCCCTCCACCGACGGCCCACCGATTGTTGCTCCACACATTCTCAGGCGCCCTTTTCGATCGGGACGCCGACGAGCGATCCGTACTCGGTCCACGAACCGTCGTAGTTCTTGACGTTCGGGAGGTCGAGCAGCTCGTGCAGCGCGAACCAGGTGTGCGCCGAGCGCTCACCGATCCGGCAGTAGGCGATCGTGTCGGCCGACAGGTCGACCCCGGCCTCCGAGTACAGGGCGTTCAGCTCGTCATTCGACTTGAACGTGCCGTCCTCGTTGGCGGTCTTGGCCCACGGGATGTTCTTGGCCGTCGGGATGTGCCCGGGCCGCTGGGACTGCTCCTGCGGCAGGTGGGCCGGGGCGAGCAGCTTGCCGGAGAATTCGTCGGGCGAACGGACGTCGACGAGGTTCTTCGCGCCGATCGCCGAGATCACTTCGTCCCGGAATGCCCGGATGTCGGTCCGCGCCTCGGACACGGCGTGGTAGTCCGTCGCGGGCCGGGTCGGCACGGTGTCGATCAGCTCGCGGCTGTCGAGCTCCCACTTCTTGCGGCCGCCGTCGAGCAGGCGGACGTCGGCGTGGCCGTAGAGCGTGAAGTACCAGTAGGCGTAGGCGGCGAACCAGTTGTTGTTGCCGCCGTAGAGCACCACCGTCTCGTCGTTGGAGATGCCCTTGCCCGACAGGAGCTTCTCGAACTGCCCCTTGTCCACGAAGTCGCGGACGATCGGGTCCTGGAGCTCCGACTTCCAGTCCAACCGGACGGCGCCCGGAATGTGGCCCTTGTCGTATGCGGAAACGTCCTCGTCAACCTCGACGAAAACGACCTTGGGGTCAGAAAGATGCGCCTGTGCCCAGTCCGAGTTCACCAGTGCGGTACCACGACTCATGCGTTGACTCCTTTCGAGGAACGAACCGCCAGATAGATCTGGCAGCCGAGACAAAAACCGAATGCCGCATTCAGGAAAGCGGCGGCCAGCGCGAAGGCGGTGGCCACGTACCCCAGTGCCCCCACACCGGCGAGAAATCCAACCGTGCCGATCGCCCCGAACAACGATCCGACCGCCTGGGCGAATCGGGGCGGCGTCTCCGCTTCCAGCTCCGCGGGCGGACCCAGCCGCGGGCGGACCAGAACCCGGAAAAGCCAACCGTAAGGCGCAACCCGCAGACCCGCCGCCGCACCGACCACGAACACGAGCGTCTGCGCGAGCAGCAACCAGCCGTTGCCCGTCAGCAGGACCACCGCCAGCACGACGCTGGTGAGCGCGGCGGCGAACCGCTGACCGCGAGGATCTACCACTGGTGGGACTCCTGACTGGGCGGGCTGGCCGGCCGGACAACGGCCGCGGAGAGCGCGATCAGCAGGCGGGACACAGGCAGCTACCGACACGGCAGAGATCTACCGCGCGGCGCTTGACAAGCTGTGTCGAATGCATGGCTTCAACGAAGGTAGCAGCGCATGTCACATTTCGGTTAACGATCGGCTCATCCATCGGCCGGCCCCTCACGCACCGCGCCGGCCACCGCGGTCAGGACGGCGTCCCGGGACGGCGGCGCCCCCGACGCGCGGCTGATCAGGTGCCCGTCGCTGTCAAGGACCAGCACCGTGGGCGTCCGCCGGATCCCCAGCCGCCGGACCATCGCCAGGTGGGCCTCGGCGTCGACCTCGACGTGGCTCACGCCGGCCACGGTCGTCGCGACGTCGGCCAGGATCCGCCGGGTCACCCGGCACGGCGCGCAGAACGCCGTGGAGAACTGGAGCAGCGTCGCCCGCTCACCCGGCTGCGCGCCGAGCTCCGCCAGTTCCGGGAACAAGCTGGCCGGCGACGGGCTGTCGGAGGGCCGGGTGGGAACGTCGCCCGGGGTGGCCGCGTCTTCCGGGGTGGAACTGCCGCCCGGGGTGGAACTGCCGCCCGGGGTGGAACTGTCGCCCGCAGCGGGGTCCGGCGCCGGTCCCCCGCGCAGCATCCCGACCGGGTCCGGTCGGGGGGACGCGGATGCGACCCGTCGGAACCGGCCGTCCCGGGCCCGCAGGACGAACCCGGCGACCAGCGCCGCGGCCAGCGTCGCGACGAGCACCCACAGACCGACCATGTCTGGTGCAAGGACTCCGACCGGCCGCCTCTTCCCAACCGGACCGGGCCGGCGGCCGGGCGGCCGTCAGCCGGTGGCGGCCGAGGTGTTGGTGAGCACGACCGAGGTGCCGCCGGCGGCGAACGTGAGCCCGTCGCCGACGACCTTGGCCGAGGTCAGATGCAGGTTGAACGGCAGGCCGGTCACCGGGAGCTTCACTGTCAGCAGGCCGATCGCGGCTTGCCGGAGGCCGCTCGGCAACAGCGCTCCGACCGCCTGCGAGACCGCGGCGGGGGTCAGCGTGACCGTGTCGCCGGTGACGCCGAGCGCCGCGTTGCCGGCCAGGGTGTAGGTCGAGCCCAGGATCGTGACCGGCCCGCTGATCCTCACCAACGAGCCGTCGCCGGTGACCTTGGCCGCCTGGTTCTGGGCCGCGAGGTAGGCGTTGATGTCGGCGAAGGTCACGTGGACGCTCGCGGTGACCCGATCGACCGGAACCTGACGGACCGTGCCCCGCAGGCCATCGGACAGCGGCACGTGCACGCCCTTGAGGTCGGCCCTGACCGTCTCGACCCGCGGCCCGTTCTGTTGGAAGCCCCGCACCGTGACCTTGACGTCGTGGTACCGGCCGTTGACGACCTGGGTCAGGAAGGGGAAACCGTCGATCGACACGTCCGGCCGGGACGGTAGCGCCTCGGCCCGCTGGGCGCGGGTCGCGATCTGACCGGCCAGCACGTGGGCGCTGATGCGGTCGACGGCGACCAGCAGCACCAGCACCACCACGATCGCGATCAGCACCCGCCGGCCCGCCCGTCCCATCCCGCTCCTCAGCCGGCCAGCAGGTGGCCGACGCCGAACGCGACGGGCCCGGCGGCGGCCAGGGGCAGGACCGTCACCAGCGGCAGGACACTCAGCGGCGGGCGGTCGCGGCCCCCCTGACCCAGGGTGGTGGCCAGATCGACGATGGCGGCGGCGCAGGCGGCCGCGGCGCCGACCGCCAACGCATGGAGGACCGGGATCCGGGTGGCCAGCGCCCCGTAGGCGGCCGCCGCCCCGGCCCCGGCCGCCGCCCCGACGATCCGGGCCACCAGCGGCCACCAGTCCCGGTCGGCCAGCTCCGTGGGCAGCCGCAGCGCGGTGGTGGGCAGCGCAGTGGCGACCAGCCGGCCGATCAGCACCGCGGCGCCCGCGCCGACCAGCGCGGCGGCGACCAACCGGGAGCCCCGGTCGGATCCGGCGCCGGGCCAGATTCCGTCGGGGCTGTGGATCACGGCCCGCAGCGGCACGTACCCGCACAGGAACACGACCACGGCCACCCCACCGAGGGTCGCGGCCAGGTCGGCGGTGACGGCCGACCGGCCGCGCCGGGCCAGCTGGCCCGCCACGGAGACCGCGACCGCGACGCCCACCACCCCGACCAGGTCGCCCAGGACATCGGTGGCGCGGACGGCCACCACCAGGTCGGCGGCGAGCGCGCCGGCCACCACGGTGAGGGCCGCCAACCGGGTCGCGCCGAGCAGCATCACCCAGGCGGCAGCGAACAGCACCTGCTCGACGGCGAGCGCGCCGAGCAGCAGCCCCCGACCGGGGACGGCGGCCGCCGCCGGGACCGCCGCCGCGGCCACCACCGCCAACCCCAGCATCCAGGGCGTCACGGGCGGTCCGGCGACCCGGCCGGTCGGTACGTCCGCACTCCCTGTCACCCGCGCCTCCGTCCCTGTGCTCCGGCGGTGCCCATCCGGGTGGCGCGTCGCGGCCCCGGACGAGGGCGCTCCACCGCTTGTTCCCGGGGGTGATGCTTCCATGCCCGGTCTCGCGTCGCCCAACATGGGGGGTTTTGCCGGGATCGGCGGGTCGCTGACCGGTTAGCGCGAGGGTCCGCTCAGCAGCCCGCGAGGGGGGCGGCCCTTCGACTCAGCCACCCGCGAAGGGGGGCAGCACTTCGACGACGGTCGCGGCGGCGAGCGCGACGGCGGCCGGCGCGCGGCGGCCGACCGGCTGGTCGTCGACCAGGAAGGACGAGATGGCCAGAACGGCGGCCAGTCCGGGCCCCCGCCGGGCGGCCGCCGTGGCGATGAGATCGGCGAGCGTGACCGCCTCGACCCACTCTTCGGTGACCCCGGCCGCGTCGCGGGCGGCGGCCCAGTACCGGACTTTGATCGGCCGCATGCCGGTCACGCTACGTCCGATCCGGCCGGGTAGTCCCGCCGGCCGCAACTTCCCGCCGGCCGGTCAGCAGGTCGGGCAGGTGCCGTCCGATCCGCGCGACCAGGCCCGGGGTGACCCCCGCCTCGGCGTGCCCGAAGCCCGGCACGATCCACAGCTCGGCCGGATCCCCGGCCGCGGCGGCCAAGGCCCGGGGATGCTCCAGCGGGAAGTAGGAATCCCGGTCGCCGTGCACGAGGAGCAGAGGGGTCGGCGCGATCTCGCCGACCACTTCGACCGGGGACGCCGGAACCTCGGGCCAGCCGGCCGCGTCGATCCGGACCTTCAGAAGGCGGTGGGCCACCATCCGGCCGCTGGCCGTCTCCGCGAGCCGGTGCAACCGGCGCATCGGCGCGGTGTCCCGGACGAACCAGCGACTGGGGGCGCTGACGCTGACGACTGCGTCAACGGCGTTACGAACCGGAAATCCATGCACGGAAACGTTTCCGGCGAATGCCGCGTGGCGCAACACCGCCGATCCCCCCATGGACCACCCGACCGTGACCACCCTCCGGTAACCCGCGGCCCGCATCCAGCCGACCGCGGCGTCGACATCGAGCACCTCGCGGTCACCGAACGTGCACTGACCGGAAGACCTTCCGTGCCCCCGCAGATCCACCGTCAGGACCCCGCCGTACGGCCGCAGACCCTCCGCTACACCTCGCACGACCGGCTTTTCGGACGAACCGGAGAAACCTGGCACCAACACGACCCCAACGGTCGCTTCCGCGAGATCGTCATGATCGACTACTCGCTCTGTAACAATCCGAATACAGGAAAGGTACGAGGTGGCCAGAATCTCACCATCCACGGATGAAAGTGTCGCTGAGGCGGTATGAGGGGCACCGGACACTCGGCTATCCTCCCCACAGGCGGCTCGCGTTTCGTGCCCATGACGGCCATGAGACGACTGATGCCAGCCGGACCGAAAGTCCCACACAGGGTCGACGACGCCCCGCCACCCGTAGTCCGTTTTTGGAGGGAGTCGTCTCTTGAGCGTCGTCCTACTGCTCACCAACGCACCTGGCCCGTCCGCCGAATCCTTTCCCTCGTTGGGGCTGTTGACCCACACCGTGCGGGTCGCGCCGCTCGAGGCGAGCGCGCTGCTGGATGCGCCGCCCGTCGACGTGGTCGCTGTGGACGGTCGACGGGAGCTGGTCGTGGCCCGGGGCCTGTGTCGGCTGCTTCGGACCACCGGCCTCACCACTCCTCTGATGGCACTGGTCACCGAAGGCGGCCTCGCCGCCGTGTCGGCCGACTGGGGGGTCGACGACGTCGTCCTCGACACCGCCGGTCCGGCCGAGGTCGAGGCGCGGTTGCGGCTCGCCATCGGCCGGGTGGCCGCTGCCGGCGGCGCCGCCGAGGCGGGCGTCATCCGCTCCGGCGACCTCTCGGTCGACGAGACCACCTACTCGGCGAAGCTGCGCGGTCGCCCCCTCGAACTCACCTTCAAGGAATTCGAGCTGCTCAAGTACCTTGCCCAGCACCCGGGCCGGGTGTTCACCCGGGCCCAGCTGCTCCAGGAGGTCTGGGGCTACGACTACTACGGCGGCACCCGCACGGTCGACGTGCACGTCCGCCGGCTGCGGGCCAAGCTCGGCCCCGAGCACGAGTCGATGATCGGCACCGTGCGGCACGTCGGGTACAAGTTCGTCGCCCCGTCCATCGCTCCGCTGCCGGAGGACGCGGTCTCCCGGCCGCAGCGCGACGAGGCCCGGACCCCCGAACGCGTCTAGTTCTCACACCCACACCAGCACCAGCACCGACGCCCGCCCGGGTCTCCGATCCGGGCGGGCGTCGCCGCGTCCGGGGGAACCAGCCGTGGGCCCAGACGACCGGACACGATGACGGTTACCTGACCGGGCAGCGGTCGGCATCCTCGACGGACGCCAGAGCGCCCGTCCACGATGACACCCAACCCGGGCCCCGCCCGGGATCCGGACTTGGCGGCGTCAACCGGCGCTGCGACGTGCGCCAACGATGTCACTCACGGCCGCCACCCGGCCGACCCCGGCCCGACCCCGTCAGCGGCAACCATAGAGCCCAGAGACGCTGACAGTGAGTGGCCAGCCCGGGCCCGGCCGGAGTTGGCAGCGTCAAAGAAGATCCACAGTCCGGTGAGGCTGACACCTGCCAGGCAAACGTCGGTCGGCATCCTCGACGGACGCCAGAGCGCCCGTCCGCGATGACACCCAACCCGGGCCCCGGCCGGGATCCGGACTTGGCGGCGTCAACCGGCGCTGCGACGTGCGCCAACGATGTCACTCACGGCCGCCACCCGGCCGACCCCGGCCCGGCCCCGTCAGCGGCAACCATAGAGCCCAGAGACGCTGACAGTGAGTGGCCAGCCCGGGCCCGGCCGCGCGTCCGGGGCACGCGCCGGCCCGGTCCGTCGTAGCGTCGCTGACGTGACGGCGACGGGATGGCGGACCCAGCTGAACGCCGGGGACGCGGAGGCGGTCGGGGTCATCCTGCGGGCCGCGCAGACGGTCGACGGGACGCCGGCGCTCTCCGACCAGGCCCGCCTGGGCCTACGCCCCGGGAGCCGGCCCGGACACCACCTCCTGGCCCGGTCGGGCGACGATCCCGGGGCCGGCCCGGTCGTCGGCTACGGCGCGCTCGAGCTCGAGCCCACCGACGCCGACCCGACCGGGGCCGAGCCCACCGGGGCCGACCCGACCGGGGCCGAGCCCACCGGCGCCGACCCGACCGGGGCCGAGCCCACCGGCGCCGACCCGACCGGCGCCGACCCGACCGGGGCCGACCCGACCGGCGCCGACCCGACCGGGGCCGCGCCGGCCGCCGTGAGCGGTCAGGCGGAGATCGTGGTCGACCCGGCCCACCGGCGGCACGGCGTCGGCAGCGCCCTGGTCGAAGCGCTCATCGCCGAGCTGCGCCGGGCCGCGGACGGGCGACCCTCCGCGCTGGGCGTCTGGGCCCACGGCGATCACGACGGCGCGGCCGGGCTCGCGGCCCGGTTGGGTTTCGCCCGCGACCGGGTGCTCTGGCAGATGTGGATGGCGGCCGGAGACCGGCCCGAACCGCGGTACCCGGCCGGCGTGACGATCCGCCCGTTCGAGGTCGGTCGGGACGAGGACGCCTGGCTGCGGGTCAACGCGGCCGCGTTCGCCCATCATCCGGAACAGGGGCGCTGGACCCGGGACGACCTGACCGCCCGGGAGGCGGAGCCGTGGTTCGATCCGGCCGGTTTCTTTCTGGCCGAGCGGGACGGCGACCTCGTCGGCTTCCACTGGACGAAGGTCCATCCGGGCGGAAGCGACCACGGCCGGGACGCGGGCGAGGTGTACGTGGTCGGCGTCCGGCCCGACGCGGCGGGCGGCGGTCTGGGCCGGGCGCTGACCGAGACCGGGGTGCGTCACCTGGCCGCGGCCGGAGTTCCATCGGTTTTCCTGTACGTGGACGACGACAATATTGCCGCCGTGCGAATGTACGAGAAAATTGGCTTCCGCAAGATAGTGGCGGACGTATCGTACAAAAGAATTTTCCCGGGCCGTCTTGTTACCGACCTGTGATGTAGATCAACAATTGACAACGCGACCCCCGGAGCCAGTTCACCCTACGTTCACCGACTGGTCGAGTGATCAGCCACCAGACGGCGACCCACCATTCATCCTCCGTTCACCAATGCGGCCTCGCCCCTTCTTCTGCGCCTGGCAAGGTCCCCATCGTCCGAGGTTGGGACGTCGGGGAGAGCGGCCGAATCGCGGCCGAAAGATCAGGAGGACCACATCGTGTCGAGGAGCATCCGCCTCGGGGGGGCGGCCTCCCTACTCGTGGCTGGGGCATTGGCCCTTACCGCCTGCGGGTCGGATAACAACAGCAGTACCGGTTCGTCCGCGCCCGCTTCCGGCGGCGCGTCGACCAGCTCCATCAACTGCGCCTCGGGGACGATTACCGCCTCCGGGTCCACGGCGCAGGCCAACGCCATCAACCAGTGGGTGAAGGCTTACCAGACCGCCTGCGGCAGCGCGACGATCAACTACCAGGGCGGCGGCTCGTCCGCCGGCCGGACCCAGTTCGAGGCCGGCCAGGTCGCGTTCGCCGGGTCGGACGCCGCGCTCAAGGGCGACGACAAGACCAAGGCCGACAAGCGGTGCGCCGGCGGCGAGGCCGTCGACCTGCCCATGGCGGTCGGCCCGATCTCGCTGGAATACAACCTGTCCGGGGTGTCGGGCCTGCAGCTCAGCCCGGCCACCGTGGCCAAGATCTTCGGCGGCAAGATCAAGACCTGGAACGACCCGGCCATCAAGGCCGACAACCCGGGCGTGACCTTGCCGAGCACCGGCATCCAGACGATCCACCGGTCGGACGGCTCGGGCACCAGCGCGAACTTCAGCGCCTACCTGAACGCGGTCGACCCGGCGGACTTCGGTTTCGCCGGCGCGTCCACCTGGCCGGGGCCGGGTGGTCAGGGTTCCAAGGGCAGCGACGGGGTCACCCAGACGGTCAAGAGCACCAGCGGGGCCATCGGCTACGCCGAGCTGTCCTACGCGACCAACGCCAAGCTTCCCACGGCCAAGGTCAAGAACCCGGCCGGCGAGTTCGTCGCGCCAAGCATCGACGGCGCGTCCAAGGGCCTGTCGACCGCCACCCTGGCGACCGGCAACGACCTGAAGATGACGTTCGACTACAAGGCGACCACGGCCGGGGCCTACCCGATCTACCTGGTCACCTACGAGATCACCTGCACCAAGGGACTCCCGTCCAGCCAGGCCGGGCTGGTGAAGTCGTTCCTCACCTACACCTCGTCCGCGGCCGCCCAGTCCTCGGTCGGGAGCCTCGGGTACGCGGCGCTGCCAACGGCGGTGGCCAGCAAGGTCGCCAGCGTCGTGGGGACCATTTCCTAAGCTCCACCAGCTCCACCAGCTCCACCAGCTCGACGTCTGCCTGCCCACCGCGACCCGTTCGCGGTGGGCAGGCCGACGGCACGATCCTTCTGACGGCACGGCCTACAGGTGGACAAGATCCCCGAGAGGGAACGGATGACCAGCCAGTCAGACCCGCCCGACGCGCCCGATCCGCGGACGACGGTGGAGCGGATCGATGCCGCGCTCACCGAGGCCGGCATGGCCACCGCCCCGGTTGATCTCGACGACCGACCCGCCCCGGACCGGGGCCCGCACCCGGATGACGGGGACGGCGGATCGAGCGACCACCCGAAGGTCAGCCGGGCGGACGCCGCCTTCAAGCGCCTCACCCAGGCCGCCGGCGTCGGCCTCCTGCTCCTGATCGTCGCGATCGCGCTGTTCCTCGTGCTGAAGGCGACCGGCGCGCTGAGCGCGAACAAGGGCGACTTCCTGACCACGTTCGAGTGGACGCCCAACAACTCGCCGCCGGTCTTCGGTATCGCCGCGCTGCTGTTCGGGACGATCATCACGGCCATCATCGCCATGATCATCGCGGTTCCGGTCGCCGTCGGCATCGCGCTCTACCTCACGCACTACGCGCCCAAGCAGCTCGCCACCCCGATGTCGTACCTGGTCGACCTGCTGGCCGCGGTTCCGAGCGTCGTCTACGGCCTGTGGGGCCTTTACGTCCTCGTGCCGCACGCGCTCAAGATGCAGCAGTTCCTCAACGTGCATCTGGGCTGGATCCCGCTCTTCAGCGCGGCCGGGGGAACCGTCGGTCGGTCGGTGCTCATCGCCTCGATCCTGCTCGGCATCATGATCCTGCCGATCGTCGCGTCGATCTCCCGGGAAATCTTCGTGCAGGTCCCGAACATGCACAAAGAGGCGGCGCTCGCCCTCGGCGCGACGCGGTGGGAAATGATCCGGACGGCGGTGCTGCCCTACAGCAGGCCGGGCATCATCAGCGCCTCGATGCTCGGCCTGGGGCGGGCGATGGGCGAAACCATTGCCGTGGCGATCGTGCTCCCGGCGACATTCGGCATTTCCGGACACATTCTGGAGCCGGCCGGCAACACCATCGCGGCCAACGTCGCGAACGAGTTCGGCGAGGCCAACACCATCGGCCGGGGCGCGTTGATCGCCTCCGGCCTGGTGCTGTTCATCGTCACCATGCTCGTCAACATCGCCGCTCGGACGATCATCGCCCGGCGCAAGGAGTTCTCGGGAGCGTCCGGATGACCGCGACAACCGCCTTGAACAGCGCCGG
>JAMFSN010000377.1 GCA_026225295.1 Frankia alni | reverse complement strand
GCCATGACCGTTCGTCGCACGCCCCCCGGGATTGCTTCCGGGGCGGTTGTGGCAAAGTGGCCGACAGGCCACGATGTGTGCCACAGGCCCGGGTTGTCCGCGAACAACGTTGTTCTACGCCCGGGCGCTGTCCACGGCTAACGCCGTGCCCAGGCTGGGCCACACGAGCTGCCACGCCTGACGCCCTCCCGCGTCAGCGTGGCATGTGGCCGGACACGGGAGCGTGCACCATCGGAGACCCCCGCTCCGAAGCGCCCGTCGACCGGCCACCGCGGTCGCGCGGGCGGGATTGGTGCCGGATTCCGCCCGCGCGGCCTGTGAACCTGGCCCGCGCGACCCGTGAACGATCACCGGCCCGCCGCCCGCTGATCCGGCGCCCCCGGGACGCCCGATTGTCGTCGTATCGCCTTCCTGGCGGCCATTCGTGGTAGACCGGTTCGCCAGGCGCGTCGCCCGTCCCCGCGGCCGCCCGGACGATGACGAGGACGACCGTAGCGACGCAGCGAACCGGAGATCCCATGAGCAGCAGCGAAGCCGCCGGCAACCTTGAGGCGAAACTGGAACGGCTGCTGGCCGTCGAGACGTTCGATCCGCCGGCCGGCTTCACCCCCCGTCACCAGGTGGATCCGGACGCGGTGGGGGACCCGGAGCAGTTCTGGGCCGAGCAGGCCCGGACGCTGATCGACTGGGACACCCCGTTCGTCAAGATCCTGGACGACACCAACCCGCCCTTCTATCAGTGGTTCGGCGACGGTCAGCTCAACGTTTCGCACAACTGCCTGGACCGGCACGTGGCCGCCGGCCGGGGCGACAAGGTCGCCTACCACTGGCACGGCGAGGAGGGCGAGCGACGCACGATCACCTACGCCGACCTGCTCGCCGAAACGCAGCGGTTCGCGAACGGGCTGAAGAGTCTGGGCGTGGGCCGGGGCGACGTGGTGGGGATCTTCCTGCCGATGATCCCCGAGGTCGTCGTCGCCATGCTGGCCTGCGCGCGGATCGGGGCGGTGCACAACGTCGTGTTCGGCGGCTTCGCGGCGTCGGCGGTGCGCGAACGCATGGAGGTTTCGGACGCCAAGGCGCTCGTCACCGTCGACGGCGCCCGGCGCAAGGGGAAAACTGCACCCGTCAAGCAGTCGGTCGACGCCGAGCTGGGGGACCTGGCCACCCTCGAGCACATCGTCGTCGTCCGCTCGACCGGCACACCGGCGCCGATGCTCGACGGCCGGGACGTCTGGTACGACGAGCTGCTCGCGGCGGCCGACCCGGTCTGCCCGGCCGAACCGCTCGCCGCCGAACACCCGCTGTTCATCCTCTACAGCTCCGGCTCGACGGCCAAGCCCAAGGGCATCCTGCACACCACCGGCGGCTACCTGACCGGGGTGACCTACACCCACCGGCTGGTCTTCGACCTGGACCCGGCCACCGACGTCTTCTGGTGTTCGGCCGACGTCGGGTGGATCACCGGCCACTCCTACATCGTCTACGGCCCGCTCTCCAACGGAGCCACGTCGGTGATGTACGAGGGCGCGCCGGACTACCCGGACAAGGACATCTGGTGGCAGTTGGTCGAGGAGTACAAGGTCACGATCTTCTACACCGCGCCGACGGCCATCCGGACCTGCATGAAGTGGGGCGCCCGGTACCCGGACCGGCATGATCTTTCGTCGCTGCGGCTGATCGGGACGGTCGGCGAGCCGATCAACCCGAAGGCCTGGCTCTGGTACCACACGGTGATCGGCGGGGAGCGCTGTCCGATCGTCGACACCTGGTGGCAGACCGAAACCGGCGCGATCATGATTTCGCCGTTGCCCGGCCGGACGCCGACCAAGCCCGGTTCGGCGACCCGACCGCTGCCCGGAATCAGCCCGGCGCTGGTCGACGAGGAGGGCAAACCGATCGAGGAGGGCACCGGGATCCTGGTCATCACCCGGCCCTGGCCGTCGATGCTGCGGACCCTCTACCGGGACGACGAGCGGTTCAAGGAGACGTACTTCTCCCGCTTCGGGCCCGAGACCTACCTGGTCGGGGACGCCGCCCGCCGCGACGCGGACGGGTATCTGTGGATCATCGGGCGGATCGACGACGTCATCAACGTGTCGGGCCACCGGCTGTCGACCGCCGAGGTCGAATCGGCGATCGTCGCCCACGAGGGGGTCGCCGAGGCGGCCGTGGTCGCCCAGGCCGACGAGGACACCGGGCAGTCGATCGTCGCGTTCGTGACCCTGTCCGGGGACCGGGTCGGGGACGACGCGGACGTGGCCGAGCTGCGGGACCACGTCGCGAAGCGGATCGGCAAGCTGGCCCGGCCCAAGCGGATCATCTGGGCCGATGACCTGCCCAAGACCCGGTCGGGCAAGATCATGCGGCGCCTGCTGCGGGACATCGCCGAGGGCCGCGAACTGGGCGATGTGACGACCTTGCGGGACCCGGGCGTGATGGCTGCCCTCCAGGGCAAGATCGCGGCCGCCGCGGACGACTGAGCAACCGGCGACGGGCGACCCGGACGACCCGGACGGCAGATCGTCGCGGGTCCCGGCCCGCCGGTCGGGGGCGATCGAGGCGTCGGGCCGGAAATGTCACGGTCCCGGTAACCCGCGGCGTCGCCCCCGACGCGGGGAATTCACCGGGGCGCTCTAGGCTCATCGCTTCGTGAGAGCACTCCGCCGGTTCACTGTCCGGGCCCAGCTTCCCGAACCGCTCGCCGCCCTGGGCGAGCTCGTCCTCAATCTGCGGTGGTCGTGGCACCCCGAGACCCTCGACCTGTTCGAATCCGTTGATCCGGAACTGTGGCGGACCTGCAACGGAGACCCCGTCAAGCTGCTCGGCGAGGTCGACCACGAACGCCTCGAGACGCTCGCCCGCGACCGGCGGTTCCT
Source organism: Frankia alni (assembly GCA_026225295.1). Taxonomy (GTDB): domain Bacteria; phylum Actinomycetota; class Actinomycetes; order Frankiales; family Frankiaceae; genus JAMFSN01. Next base: position 560 of record JAMFSN010000377.1, on the reverse strand, counting down.
GCGCCGGTTGTCCGACGCGGCCGACGATCTGGCCGACTACCTGACCGCCGACCGCTGGTACCAGTCCCGGCCCGACGGGCCGGCGGCGATCGCCTACTTCTCCCCGGAATTCGGGATCACCGAGGTCCTGCCGCAGTACTCCGGCGGTCTCGGCATCCTGGCCGGCGACCACCTCAAGACGGCCAGCGATCTGGGGGTCCCGATCGTCGGGGTCGGTCTGCTCTACCGGGCCGGCTACTTCGTGCAGTCGCTGTCCCGGGACGGTTGGCAGCAGGAGCGCTACCCCGGGATCGACCCGCACGGACTGCCGCTGTCGCTGCTCACCGACGCCGCCGGACGGCCCTGCAAGATCACGATCGACCTGCCCGAGGGCCGCACGCTGGCCGCGCAGATCTGGAAGGCGCAGGTCGGCCGGGTGCCGCTGCTGCTGCTGGACTCCGACGTGGAGGACAACCAGCCGGCCGAGCGGGGCGTCACCGACCGCCTCTACGGCGGGGGCACCGACCACCGGCTGCTCCAGGAGATGCTGCTGGGCATCGGCGGGGTCCGGGCGCTGCGCG
>JAMFSN010000007.1 GCA_026225295.1 Frankia alni | reverse complement strand
GGGTGTCGGCGTACAGGTTGACGTGCAGAGCTGGGTACACGTGAACGTGCAGATGTTGCGGCGTGTCGACTGGTGGCGGATCGTGATCGATGGGAGCCTCTCCGGTGTTCGGATGATGATCGCGGGCGGGGGGCTGCCGGGTGGTGCTGGAGGCGGAGCGGTGGCTTGAGCTGCGCCGGTTCAGGGCGCTGCGCCAGTCGGGGGCGACTTTCTCGGAGATCGCCCGGGAGACCGGGCTGAACTGGCGGACCGTCAGGAAGTACCTGGAAGAAGACGGCCCGGCCGTGCCGCCGGGGCCGCCGCCGAGCGCGAGCCGCGGCAAGCAGGTCATCACCGCGTACGCGCCGGTGATTGACGCGTGGCTGCGGGCGGAGATCCTGCTGAAGGGCACGGTCATCTACGAGCGGCTGGCCGGGGACTACGGGTTCACCGGGAACTACCAGCGGGTCAAGATGTACCTGCAGGAGGCCCGGCCCCGGATCGCGGCCGAGCTGGGCTACACGCCGGCTGAGCTGGCGCGGCTGCACCGGCGGTTCGAGGTGGTCCCGGGAGCGCAGGCCCAGGTCGACTGGGGCGACGAGGGCGGCATCCTGGCGCACGCGGGGATCCCGAAGGCCTACTCCTTCCACATGGTGCTGTCGTACTCGCGGGACCCGTTCTGCTGCTTCACCACCAGCCAGGACCTGGCGACGTTCTTCGCGTGCCACCGGCGGGCGTTCGGCCACTTCGGCGGCGTGCCCGGGGTGATCGTCTACGACCGGACCAAGACGGTCGTGCGGCGGCACGCCGCTCCGGGCAAGGCGGTCCCGCTGCACCCGGAGGCGGCCGCGCTCGCCGGGCACTACGGCTTCGACGTCGACGTGCTGGCCGCCTACCGGCCGACCGGGAAGGGCCGGGTCGAGCGGCAGGTGCTGATCGTCCGCGACCACGTGCTGGCGGGCCGGCCGTTCTCTTCCCTCGACGCGCTCGACAGGGCGTTCCTGGCCTGGGTCCCGGTCCGCCGCGCGACGGTCCACCGGACCCACGGCGGGGTGATCGGGGTCCGGGCGCAGCGCGATCACGCGGCCCTGTCCCCGGTCCCCGCCAGGCCGTACATCGTCGCGAGCAGGTCCCTGCGGCACGTCGGCAAGGACTGCCTGGTCGCGTTCGAGGCGAACCTGTACTCCGTTCCCGCGTCCCGGGTGTTCCCCCGGCAGCTGGTCGAGGTCCGGGCCTCGGCCGGCACCGTCAGCCTGCACGCCACCGTGCCCGACGGCAGCGGCGTCACCCTGCTCGCGGTCCACCAGCGGGCGGTCGGCCGTGGTGCCCGGGTCGTCGACCCGGCCCACTGGGACGGGCTTCCCGACGGGCATACCCGGGCCGTGACCGCCAGCTGCGAGGACCGCCTCCCCGGCCGCGCGGACCGCGACGCCGGGAGCGGAGGGCCTGCCGGGGCGCTGCGGTTCCTGCTGGCCCGGGCCGACGCGGCCCAGGTCACCGTCGGGCACCGGCCGCTGTCTGTCTACGACCAGGTCACCGGGACCCGGCCATTCGCCGCCGGCCCTTACCAGAAGGATGACGCGTGAGCGAGCTCGTCACCGCCCGGATCCGCGCCACCGCGGGCAAGCTCGGCCTGCCGCACCTGGCCGAGGCCCTCCCCGGCCACGTCGAGCGCGCCGACGCCGGCCAGATGGGCTACCCCGGCTTCCTGGACCTGATCCTGGAAGAAGAGCTCGCCGTCCGCGAGGAACGCCGGCTCTGCCACGCGCTGCGCGCCTCCAAGATGCCGCACCACAAGACCCTCGACGACTACGACTTCTCCTACCAGCCCGAGCTCGACCCGCGCAAGGTCCGTGACCTGGCCAGCCTGGCGTTCGTCGAGGGCAAGGCCAACGCCGCCCTGCTCGGGCCGCCCGGCGTCGGCAAGACCCACCTCGCCGTCGCCCTGGCCGTCGCGGCCTGCCGGGCCGGCTACAGCGTCTACTTCACCACCCTCGACGACATGGTCCGCCAGCTCAAGGCCGCTGACGCCATCGGCCGCCTCGCCAGCAAGCTGCGCACCTACCTGCGGCCGCACGTCGTGGTCCTGGACGAGGTCGGCTACCTTCCCCTCGCCCGCGACGAGGCCAACCTCGTCTTCCAGATGATCTCCAAACGGTACGAGAAGGGCGCCATCGTGCTGACCTCGAACAAGGCCTTCAGTGAATGGGGATCTGTCTTCGGCGACGAGGTCCTGGCCACCGCGATCCTGGACCGCCTCCTGCACCACTGCGAGGTCATCGCGATCAACGGCCCCAGCTACCGGCTGAAGAACCGCCTCGCGGCTGCCGGCGCCGCCGTCAAGACCGCGACCGCCTGACCCCGCGGGCGTCCCGTGACCGCGGCCGGCCCGCGCAGCGGCGACGACACCTGCGACCTCATCGACGACGCCCTCTACCGGCTCGCCGAGCGCCGCGGGAAATGGCTCGGCGACCCCCTCGCCGCGATCACCCTGATCGCCAGCCTCATCGACCAGGCCGGGCGGATGCTCCCCGAGCACGTCCTGCTCGCCCTCGACGACGACGCCACCTGGCACGACATCGCGACCGCCCTCGCCACCAGCCCCGAGCAGGCCAAGCTCCGCTACAGCCCCGACTCCCCAGTCGCCGACACCAGATGGCCCTACAACTGGTAACGCCCCTGCACGTTCACGTGTACTTACCTCTGCACTTGGACTCGTACACCGACACCTGGGCGATCTCGCTGTCCGGGTCCACCCCGGTGAGCAGGGTCGGGGTGTAGAAGTAGCCCGGGTCGACCTTCTCGCCCCCGGTGACCAGGGTGGCGCCGGCCGTGACGGCCCGCTGCACCATGCC
>JAMFSN010000060.1 GCA_026225295.1 Frankia alni | reverse complement strand
TGGAGACGCTCGCCGCCATCGGCGACAAAGTGCGCGCGCGGCTGGCAGGCCGCCACGGGGGGGGCCCCCGGTCGGTCATGCACCTGTGACCAGGGGACACCGGGCGGGAGCGGGTGACCGGGATCGAACCGGCATGGCCAGCTTGGAAGGCTGGGGCTCTGCCATTGAGCTACACCCGCGGGAAGCAGATCCAGAGTACCCGTACGATGGGCTGCGCACGTCCCGGGGCGTAGCGTAGTGGCCAACGCGCCTGCTTTGGGTGCAGGAGATCGGGAGTTCGAGTCTCCCCGCCCCGACCGGTAGCCTCGGCGCGACCATGTGAGAGCCGGTCCCGTTCCGTCCGTACCGCATCAGGACGTTCTGTCCGCACCGCATCAGGAGTCGCGCGCGCTGTGAAGGCCACCAAGGAGACCCTCAGTCCCACCAGGGTCAAAATCACCGTCGAGGTGCCCTTCGACGAGCTCAAGCCGTCCGTTGACGCGGCGTACCGCAAGCTCGCGAAGCAGGTCCGCATCTCGGGCTTCCGACCGGGCAAGGTGCCGCCGCGCATTCTTGACCAGCGGGTCGGGCGGGGCGTCGTTCTGGACGAAGCCCTGCAGGAGGCACTGCCCCGCTTTTACAGCGAGGCCGTCCAGGCCGAGCGGGTGGACGTGCTGTCCCGGCCCGAGGTCGATATCACCGACTTCACCGACGGCGCCCCGTTGGTGTTCACCGCCGAGGTCGATGTCCGTCCCGAGGTCGCCCTGCCCGACTACGACGGCCTCGAGGTCGTCGTGGACAAGGCCGAGGTCACCGACGAACAGATCGACGAGCAGCTCGAGGCGATGCGGGACCGTCACGGGGTGCTCAAGCCGGTCGAGCGGCCCGTCGCCGACCAGGACTTCGTCTCGATTGACCTGGCCGCGGCCGTGGACGGCGGGAACGTCGAAGGCGCCGAGGCGACCGGCATGTCGTACGAGGTCGGTTCGGGCAACCTGATCTCCGGTCTGGACGAGGCGCTCGTCGGCGCCGCCGAGGGTGAGACCCGGACGTTCGAGACCGAGCTGCTGGCCGGTGAGCACAAGGGCGACACCGCCGAGGTCACGGTGACGGTCCGGGGGGTCAAGAAGAAGGAACTGCCGGCCCTCGACGACGACTTCGCCACCACCGCCAGCGAGTTCGACTCGCTCGACGAACTCAAGGCCGACGTCCGGTCCCGCCTTGAGCGGTCCAGCCAGGCCGCTCAGGCGTCCGCCGCCCGCGACAAGGCGCTGGAGGCCCTGGTCGGGCTGATCGACGTCCCGCTACCGACCTCCGTCGTGGACAGCGAGATCGAGGCCCGCCAGCACCAGCTCGGCCACCAGCTCGAGCGGTTCGGGATGTCGCACGAGGACTACCTGCAGGCCGAGGACAAGACGCCCGAGCAGTTCGACGCCGAGGTCCGCGAGGGAGCCGAGAAGGCGATCCGCGCGCAGTTCGTCCTCGACCAGGTGATCGAGGCCGAGCAGATCCAGCTCGGCGAGGGCGAACTGATGCAGCAGATCGTCGCGCGCGCCCAGCGCTCGGGCCTGAGCCCCGAGCAGTACGCCCAGCAGCTTGCTCAGGCCGACCAGATCACCGCGGTGATGGCCGATGTGTTGCGCGGCAAGGCGCTGTCGGTCGTCCTGGACAAGGTCCGCATCGTCGACACGGACGGCGCTCCGGTCGAGCTGCCCTCGGCGGAGGCCGCCGACGAGCTGTTCGACGAGAACGCGCTCGACGACGCGCTCGGCGAGCAGGACGCGTTCAACGACACGTTCGATGACCACGCCGACCACGACCACGACGACCACGAGGGTCACGACCACGAAGGCCACGAGCACTGAGCAGCCGCCTGAGCAATCGGGACCTGCAAGCCGGTCCCGATTGCTCGCGGGCTGCGACCGCCCGGGCACGCAGCATGACGAATTGGCTCCCGCTAACGCCCAGCGCGAACATCGGGCCGGACGGCTCTGAACTGTCGCGGGTCACAGATAGTGTCGACTTCGGTCAGATCAGCCGCCCTGTTGCGAGGAGCCAACCGTGAGCGATATCGCACTCCCGAGCCTGCGGGTCCCGGGCCAGAGCGGCCCGGGTTTCGATGAGCAGGTCTACAGCCGCCTCCTGCGCGAGCGGATCATCTTCCTTGGTTCGGTCGTCGAAGACAGCATCGCCAACGCCATCTGCGCCCAGCTCCTCCTGTTGACCGCGGAGGACCCGCAGCGCGACATCTACCTCTACATCAACTCGCCCGGCGGTTCCGTCAGCGCCGGTATGGCCATCTACGACACCATGCAGTACATCGAGAACGACGTGGCGACCGTGGCCCTCGGGCTGGCCGCCTCGATGGGCCAGTTCCTGCTGTGCGCCGGCGCGCCCGGCAAGCGGTACGCGACGCCCAGCGCCCGGATCATGATGCACCAGCCGTCCGGTGGCATCGGTGGTACCGCGTCCGACATCGCCATCCAGGCCGAGCAGATGCTCTACACCAAGCGGATGATGCAGGAGCGTATCGCCCACCACACCGGGCAGCCGATCGAGCAGATCGAGCGCGACTCCGACCGCGACCGGTGGTTCACCGCCGAAGAGGCCAAGGACTACGGCTTCATCGACCATGTCGTCTCGCAGGCCGGGCAGGTCCCGACCGGCGGGGTCGTGAGCTGACGCGACGGCCGCCAGCGTTCCACCACCCGGCGCCCGTCCTGAGCGACCGTCACCACCCCGCCGACGGAGGCACGTCATGACCAGTCCGACCAGTCGCTACGTCCTACCGAGAATCATCGAGAAGACGTCCCGCGGGGAGTACGACACCGATCCCTACTCCAAGCTGCTCAAGGAGCGGATCATCTTCCTGGGCGTGCAGATCGACGACGTCTCGGCCAACGATGTCCTCGCCCAGCTGCTGTTCCTGGAGTCCGAGGACCCGGACCGCGACATCTCGATCTACATCAACTCGCCGGGCGGCTCGTTCACGTCGCTCACCGCGATTTACGACTGCATGCAGTTCGTCCGGCCCGACATCCAGACGATCTGCATGGGCCAGGCCGCTTCGGCCGCGGCCGTCCTGCTGGCGGCGGGTTCGCCGGGCAAACGGTTCGCGCTCGAGAACAGCCGGATCCTCATCCACCAGCCGTCCGCGCAGGGGGAGGGCCAGTCCAGCGACATCGAGATCCAGGCCCGCGAAATCCTGCGGATGCGGTCCCTGATGGAGCACATGCTCGCGACCCACACCGGTCGGACCCCCGAGCAGGTCCGCCGGGACACCGAGCGGGACAAGATCTTCAGTGCCCAGGAGGCCAAGGACTACGGCCTGATCGACGAGGTCATCGCGACCCGCAAGACGTCCCGGCTCGCGGCGGCGGGGTAGTGGACGGCGGCCGCTTCGGCCACGACCATAAGGTCGTGGCACGAGGCGGCCGAAGGGGCCCTCACCGGGCCGCCGTGCGAGGTACCGTCCCCACACAGGGCAGGCCCGCACAAGCGCGGACAGTCAAGTAGCGACGGGCGGCGGAGCCGCCCCGGATCCTCGGGCGACACCTCGTCTCCGACGAAGGGAATGAGTCCTCGGTGGCACGCATCGGCGACGGCGGCGATCTGCTGAAGTGCTCGTTCTGTGGCAAGTCGCAGAAACAGGTCAAAAAACTGATCGCCGGTCCCGGCGTCTACATCTGCGACGAGTGCATCGACCTGTGCAACGAGATCATCGAGGAGGAACTCTCCGAGTCCTCCGATCTCAAGTGGGACGAGCTGCCCAAGCCGCGGGAGATCTACGAGTTCCTCGACGGTTACGTGGTCGGTCAGGATCAGGCCAAGAAGACCCTTTCGGTGGCGGTCTACAACCACTACAAGCGGGTCCAGGCCGGCGGTTCGGCGACGCCCGACGGCACCAAGGGCGAGGTCGAGCTGGCCAAGAGCAACATCCTGCTGCTCGGCCCGACCGGCTGCGGCAAGACGCTGCTGGCCCAGACCCTGGCCCGGATGCTCAACGTGCCCTTCGCCATCGCGGACGCCACGGCCCTCACGGAAGCTGGCTACGTCGGTGAAGACGTCGAGAACATCCTGCTCAAGCTGATTCAGGCGGCCGACTACGACGTCAAGAAGGCCGAAACCGGGATCATCTACATCGATGAGGTCGACAAGATCGCCCGCAAGTCGGAGAACCCGAGCATCACCCGGGACGTCTCCGGCGAAGGCGTTCAGCAGGCCCTGTTGAAGATCCTCGAGGGGACGACCGCGAGCGTTCCGCCCCAGGGCGGCCGCAAGCACCCCCACCAGGAGTTCATTCAGATTGACACGACCAACGTGCTGTTCATCGTGGGCGGGGCGTTCGCCGGGCTGGACCGCATCATCGACGGCCGGGTCGGCAAGAAGGCGCTCGGGTTCCGGGCCGTGATCCAGGCCAAGGACGACCCGGACAGCGCGGACACGTTCGTCGACGTGATGCCGGAGGACCTGCTCAAGTACGGCATGATCCCGGAGTTCATCGGCCGCCTGCCGATGATCACCAGCGTCCGGAGTCTCGACCGCGAAGCGCTGATCCGGATCCTCACCGAGCCGAAGAACGCGCTGGTCAAGCAGTACCGGCGGCTCTTCGAGCTGGACGGGGTCGACCTCGACTTCTCCCAGGACGCGCTCGAGGCCATCTCGGATCAGGCCATCCTGCGGGGGACCGGAGCCCGGGGCCTGCGCGCGATCATGGAAGAGGTCCTGCTCTCGGTCATGTACGACATTCCGAGCCGCAAGGACGTGGCCCGGGTCGTCATCACCCGGGAGGTCGTGCTCGAGCACGTCAACCCGACGTTGGTACCGCGCGACGTCAGCGTGACCAAGCGGACCCCGCGCGAGAAGTCCGCCTGACCGGTCCGGTGCGGTCGGTCCGGTCCGGTCCGGCTGGCCCGTCGGGCGAGCCGGGGGAATCTTCGCGCGACCTGGGGTTGATACGTGGACGGAGTTGATACGTGGACGGATATGAGCTGAGCCGGGTCGAGAAGGCGCTGGCTCAGCGCTACCCGCACGGAATGGTCCCCGACCTCGACCGCATGCGGGAACTGGTCGATCTGCTCGGTCAGCCCCAGCTGGGCTACCCCTCGATCCACATCACGGGCACGAACGGCAAGACCTCCACCGCCCGGATGATCGACGCGCTGCTGCGGGCCTTCGGGCTCCGCCCGGGGCGCTACACCTCGCCGCATCTGGAGTCGGTCACCGAGCGGATCAGCATCGACGGCCGGCCGGCCGACAACGAGACGTTCGCCCGGGCCTACGACGACGTCGCGCCCTACGTCGAACTGGTCGACGCCCACCACGACCAGCAGATCACCTTCTTCGAGCTGCTCACGGCGATGGCCTTCGCCGCGTTCGCCGACGCCCCGGTCGACGCGGCCGTCGTCGAGGTCGGCATGGGCGGTACCTGGGACGCGACGAACGTCATCGACGCCGCCGTCAGCGTCATCACGCCCGTCGCGCTGGACCACCGCGAACTGGGCGACACGCTCGCCGCGGTCGCGGGGGAGAAAGCCGGCATCATCCGCCCCGGGGCGACCGTCGTGCTGGCCCAGCAACCGCTGGAGGCCGCCGAGGTGCTCGTGCGCCGCTGCGCCGAAGTCGGGGCGACGATCGCCCGCGAGGGGCTGGAGTTCGCGGTCGTGGACCGGCGGGTCGCCGTTGGCGGGCAGGTGCTGACCATCCGCGGGCTGTCCGGTACCTACGACGAGGTCTTCGTGCCGCTGCACGGGGCGCATCAGGCTCACAATGCGGCCTGCGCGTTGGCCGCCGTCGAGGCGTTCCTGGGGGGCGAGCGGGGCCGGCTCGACCCCGATCTGGTGCGATCCGGGTTCGCGCAGGCCGATTCGCCGGGCCGCCTGGAGGTCGTCCGCCGCTCGCCGACCGTGCTGCTCGACGGCGCCCACAACGTGGCCGGCGCCGAAGCGCTGGTGGCCGGATTGTCGGACGCCTTCTCATTCGACCGCCTGGTCGGCGTGGTCGCCGTGCTGGCCGACAAGGACGTCCCCGGCATCCTGGCCGCCCTCGAACCGGTGCTGGACGCGGTGGTCATCACCCAGAACTCCAGCCCCCGGGCGATGCCGGCCGACGAGCTGGCGGCCATCGCGGTGGACATCTTCGATCCCGACCAGGTCGAGGTCGCGGCCCGCCTCGACGACGCCGTGGACGCCGCGGTGCGGCTCGCGGAGGAAGACTCCGACGTCGGCACCGACAGCGTCGGAGTGATCGTGACCGGCTCGATCGTGACGGTCGGCGAGGCCCGGCACCTGCTGCGGCCGGCGTCCGACTAGATCTCCGGTAGGTTCGGTGACGCAAACGTCCGCGTCATCTCAAGGAGTCCCGTGTCCGAGCGCACCCTCGTCCTGGTCAAGCCCGACGGCGTCAGTCGCAGCCTCGTCGGAGAGGTCGTCGGTCGGCTCGAGCGCAAGGGCCTGACCCTGGTCGCGCTGCAGCTGCGCACCCTCGAGCGCGCGGTGGCCGCGGCGCACTACGCCGAGCACACCGAGAAGCCCTTCTTCGGGGAACTGGTCGACTTCATCACCTCCGGCCCGCTGGTGGCGATCGTGGCCGAGGGCCCGCGGGCCGTCGAGGCCGTGCGCGGCCTGATCGGCGCCACAGACCCGGTGAAGTCCGCCCCGGGTTCCCTGCGCGGCGACTTCGCGCTGGAGATCGGCCAGAACCTCGTGCACGGCTCGGACTCGCCCGAGTCGGCCAAGCGCGAGATCGACCTGTTCTTCCCGGGCCTTTAGCTGCCCGGTTCGACCTGGTCCGGCCGGTGGGGGCGCTCGACCCGCCGGTCCGGCCGGTAGTTGCGGCTGGCCGGCCCTCGGCGGCCGGCCCCGGTCGGCGGTGGTCTGGCCCGTATTCGGTGGGATGGATCTACGCCTCATGGGCGTGTCCGGGTAGTTTCTGCGCGCCTGTCCCGCTAACGTCCAACGATCGACACGCGGCTTGTTTCAAGTCGTCAGGACCGGGGCAGCGAGCTACGATTTTCGTGACCGGCCGCTCACCGTGCCGGACCACGGCAGTGACAGACGATCTCCGACGCTCACCCGCGTGAGACCTTCAGTTCCCCACTCCAGGGAAGGTCGGGCACCCGAACGATGTCCAGCTCGCTCTCGTTTCTCGGCCGGGACATGGCCGTCGACCTCGGTACCGCGAACACGCTCGTCTATGTGCGTGGTCGGGGCATCGTCCTCAACGAGCCCAGTGTCGTGGCGATCAACACCACGACCACCGGCATTCTGGCCGTCGGTACCGAAGCCAAGCGGATGATCGGCCGGACGCCGGGCAACATCGTGGCCGTCCGGCCCCTCAAGGACGGGGTGATCGCCGACTTCGACACCACCGAACGAATGCTGCGGTACTTCATCCAGAAGGTGCACCGGCGCCGTCACTTCGCCAAGCCGCGCCTGGTCATCTGCGTGCCGTCCGGGATCACCGGCGTCGAACAGCGGGCCGTGAAGGAAGCCGGCTACCAGGCCGGCGCGCGCAAGGTCTACATCATCGAGGAGCCGATGGCGGCGGCGATCGGCGCCGAGCTGCCCGTCCACGAGCCGACCGGCAACATGGTGGTCGACATCGGTGGTGGCACCACCGAGGTGGCCGTCATTTCCCTGGGCGGCATCGTGACCAGCCAGTCCATCCGGACGGCGGGCGACGAACTCGACGTGGCGATCATCTCCTACATCAAGAAGGAGTACTCGCTGATGTTGGGCGAGCGCACCTCCGAGGAGATCAAGATGGCCATCGGCTCGGCCCAGAAGCTGCCGGACGAGCCGAGCGCCGAGATCCGCGGGCGGGACCTGGTCTCCGGCCTGCCCAAGACGATCGTGGTGACCGCCGAGGAGATCCGGCACGCCATCGAGGAGCCGGTCAACGCGATCGTCGACGCGGTCAAGGTGACGCTCGACAAGTGCCCGCCGGAGCTGTCCGGCGACATCATGGACCGAGGGATCGTTCTCACCGGCGGGGGCGCGTTGCTGCGCGGCCTCGACGAACGGCTCCGCCAGGAAACCGGCATGCCGATCCACATCGCGGACAACCCGCTGCATTCGGTCGCCATGGGATCCGGGAAATGCGTAGAGGAATTCGAAGCACTTCAGCAGGTACTGATCGCGGAACCGAAGCACTGACCGCGGCACCGAGGACGTCACGGGCAGGCCTGTCCCGGTCGGACGGGCGGACTTGTCGTGGGTCGTGACACCCGCCGGACCCGGCTCCTGCTCGCCATCCTGCTGGCCGCCACGTTCACGCTGGTGACCATCGACTACCGCACCGGTCGGGCCGGTTCCGGGGCCCGCGGGGCGGCCCAGTCGGTCTTCGGCCCGGTCGAGACGGCGGCCAGCGCGGTCGTGCGCCCGGTCGGACGGACCGCGTCGTCGCTCACCCACCCGAACCGTTACCACGACCGGGCCGACCGCCTCGCCCAGCAGAACGCCCAGCTGCGTCGGCAGCTCGCGTCGAACGCGGCTGTCACCCAGGAGGCGGCCCAGCTCTCGGCGCTCCGGCTGATCGCCGATCGCGGCCAGTACACGATCGCGCCGGCCCGGGTCACCTCCGTCGGGGACGTCACCGGCACCGACTGGACCGTGACGATCAACGCCGGCCGGGCGGACGGGATCAAGGCCGACGAACTCGTGCTCAACGAGGCCGGCCTGGTCGGAACGGTGGTGACGGTCAGCGCGACCTCGTCGACCGTCCGCCTGATCTGCGATCCGGACAGTCACATCGGCGCCCGGCTGGAAAAGACCCACCTGTTGGGCGCGATCGCCGGCGGCAACGGGCCCAACAGCCTGTCGTTCACCCTCTACGACGCGTCCTTCCAGGTCCGCAAGGGGGATCGCCTGGTGACGTTCGGCAGCCTCGACTACGCGGCCGGGGTGCCGATCGGGGTGGTCACCAAGGTCCTCGACTCCGGCTCGGGCCTGTCGCGGACGGCCGAGGTGACGCCGTACGTCAACGTGGGCACGCTCGACACCGTCGGGATCATCGTGGCGCGACCGGCCCGGGACCCGGGCGACCGGGTCCTGCCCCCGTTGCCGGTCCCGGCCCCGAAGAAGCCGGCCACCCGGGCGCCCGTCGCCCCCACCGCGACCGGCCCGGCGACGACCGGCCCGGCGACGGGCGGCCCGACGGCCACCGGCCCGGCGACGGGCGGCCCGCTCGCGCCCGGTGGGACCCGCTGAGATGACCGGACTGCGGGCCACTCCGGTGCTGGCCTCGGCGGCCGCCCTGGTGGTGGCGGTCATCGCGCAGCTGGTGGTCATCGGGCCGCTGCCTCTGCCGTTCGGCCGGCCCGACCTGGTCCTCGTCCTGCTGGCCTGCATAGCCCTGATCGAAGGTCCGGCGACCGGGGCCGTGCTGGGGTTCGGGGCCGGGCTGCTCGGCGACCTGCTGTCCCTGCACGTCCTGGGTCAGCTCGCGCTCGTGTTCTGCCTGGTCGGCTACCTGGTCGGGATGCTCGGGGCCGAGGTCGAGGGCTCGGTCGCCGCGTCCCTGGTGGTGATCGCGGGGTCGGCGGCGGTCGCCACCGTCGGCTACGCCGCCATCTCCGCGATCCTCGGCGATCCGGCGTTGTCGCCCCGCAGCGTGGTGCCGCATGCGGCGGGGTCCGCGGGGTACGCGTTGCTGGTCGCGCCTTTCCTCTTTCCCCTGGTCGCGGCGGCCCTGCGCCGCGTTGAGGGCGGGCGGGCGGTCCGGTGACCGACCGCCTGGGCCTGCGCGTGGTCGTCCTGCGGGTGCTGGTGGTCTCCCTGCTGATCGCCTTGGGGGGCCGGCTCTGGTATCTCCAGATCCTCAGCGGCGACCATTACCGCAAGGTCGCCGAGAGCAACCGGGTCCGCGAGGTCGTCACCCCCGCGACCCGCGGCATGGTGCTTGACGACGACGGCCGGGCGCTCGTCCGCAACCGCACCTCCCTGGTCATCAGCGTCGACCGGTCGGTGGTCGACCGCCAGCCCCACGCCGGGCGGGCCGTGCTGTCCCGGCTGGCCCCGGTCCTCGGGATGTCCCTGGGCGAGCTGCAGCAGCGGATCCGGTTCTGCACCGCGACCGTCAAGCCGCCGTGCTGGAACGGGTCGCCCTACCAGCCGATCCCGGTCGCCACCGACGTCACCGACGAGCAGGCGCTGTCGGTCATCGAGCACGCCGACACCTTCCCCGGGGTCTCGGCCGACCTGCAGGCCGTGAGCCAGTACCCCTACGGCGAGCTGGCCTCCCACGAGCTGGGCTACCTGGCCCCGGTGACCCAGGACGAGATCGACAAATACGGCAAGCAGCGCGGCTACCACCAGAACAGCCTGGTCGGCGCGGCCGGGCTGGAGGACACCTACGACAGCTACCTGCGGGGCGCCGACGGCGTGAAGAAGCTGGAGGTCGACCGGTTCGGCCGGGTGGTGAACGTTGCGGCCACCACGCCGCCGACCAGTGGCGACAACCTGGTGCTGAACCTGGACGCCAAGGTCCAGAAGGCGACGGAGCAGGCCCTGGCCAACCAGCTGTCGGTCCTGCGATCCCAGGGGAAGTCGGCCGCCACGGCGTCCGCGGTGGTCCTGAACGCCAGGACCGGTGGGGTGGTGGCGATGGCCAGCCTGCCCAACTACGACCCGTCGGTGTTCACCGGCGGGATCTCCGAGAAGGACTACCGGGCGCTGACCGACCCGGCCAACGGCATCCCGCTGCTGTCGCGGGCCTACCAGGGGGCCGGTGCCCCCGGATCAACGTTCAAGATCGTGTCCTTTTCGACCGCTGTCACGAAGATGCACGCGGACCTCAACGGCACCTACGGCTGCCCGTCGACCCTCCAGATCGGCGGCCAGACCTTTCACAACTTCGAAGGGGAGGCCCCCGGCGACGTCTCCCTGCACGAGGCGATCGTCGTCTCGTGTGACACGATCTTCGACACCTTCGCCTACGACGCGTGGCTGGCCGACGGTGGCCTGCGGCAGGGCACCGCCGCGCGGGCCAAGGCCAACGAGTACTTCACGACGATGGCCAAGGCCTTCGGTTTCGGTCGCCAGACCGGCCTCGACCTGCCGGGCGAGACGTCCGGCTCGGTCGTCGACCGCGCCGACGCGACGAAGATCTGGGACCAGCTCAAGGGCTCCTACTGCCGGCGGGCCAAGAACGGCTACCCCGAGGTGAAGGACCCGGCCACCGCCGAGCGCTACCGCGAGTACGCCCAGGAAGCCTGTACGAGCGGCTACCTCTACAACGGGGGAGCGGCCACCATGTTCGGCATCGGCCAGGGCCAGTACCTGTCGGTCAGCCCGCTGCAACTGGCGGTCGCCTACGCGGCGGTCGCCAACGGTGGAACCGTCCTCAAGCCCCAGCTGGCCAAGGCGATCGTGTCCGCCGACGGCAAGGTCGTGAAGACGCTCAAGCCGGTCGTGACCGGCCACCTGCCGGTCTCGCCGCAGACCCTCGGCTACCTGCGCGACGCCCTGCACGGCGTCGCCTCCGAACCGGGCGGCACCGCGACCGGCGTCTTCAGCGACTTCCCGCCGACCGTCCCGGTGGCCGGCAAGACCGGCACCGCCGAGGTCGAGGGCAAGAGCGACACGTCGTGGTTCGCCTCGTTCGCGCCGGTCAACAACCCCCAGTACGTCATCGTCGCGTCGATTCCCGACGCCGGCCAGGGGGCCACCTTCGCCGCGCCGGTGGTCAAGGAGATCTACCAGTCGATCTACGGGATCGGCCAGTCGGCGGCGTTCCCGGGCGGGACGCCGCCGGCCGCGCTGCCCCGGACCAACCCGGACGGATCCATCTCGCCGCCGGCCTCGATCGCGGCGCGAGCGACGGCCGGTAGGGTCGCGGTTCCGGCGACGTCCGGTGGCGCGCCGGTTCCGGCGTCGTCCGGTGGTACCGGCGGCCCGGTGTCCGCCCTGGCCGCCGAACCGCCGTTGCGGGCCGTCACCACCCGGTTGGGCGGGCCGCGATGACCGGCCCGGACGCGCTGCGGTCCTCGCCGGTCGTCCTGCGGGGCCGCTTCGAGCAGGGCCGGGGCCGCGCGGTGCAGCGCCACTCGGTGCCGCGGCGCCTCGACTGGCTGCTGCTGGTCGCCGTGGCGGTGCTGACGGTGGTCGGTCTCCTGCTGGTCTGGTCGGCGACCCGGCCGCAGGAACTGACGGCCGGCGGAGACCCGCGCGCCTTCCTCAAGAAGGATCTGATCAACCTGGCCGTCGGCCTGGTTCTCGGGTGCGCGGTCGCGGCCGTCGACTACCGGATCCTGCGGGCCTACGCGCCCTTCGTGTACCTGGTGTCCCTGCTGGCCCTGATGGCGGTCCTGGTTGTCGGGACCACGATCAACGGTGCCCACTCCTGGATCCTGCTGCCGGCCGGCTTCCAGCTCCAGCCCTCAGAGTTCGCCAAGGTCGCGCTGATCGTCAGCCTGGCGGTGATCCTGGGGGCCAAACATGACGACCAACGGTCCGGGGTGCGGGTCACGCCGGGGGACCGGGACGTGCTGGCCGCGCTCGCGCTGGCCGTCGTGCCGATGGGTCTGATCATGCTGCAGCCGGACTTCGGCACCGTGATGGTCTTCGTCTTCGTGATCCTCGGGATGCTCGCGGTGAGCGGCGCCCCGAGCCGATGGGTGGTCGGACTGATCATCTGCGGCGTCCTGTTCGGCGGCGCGATCCTCCAGTTCCACATGCTCAAGCCCTACCAGGAGGCCCGCCTCACCGAGTTTGTGAAATCCAACCGGAACACCACGTCGACCGGTTACAACGTCGACCAGGCGATGACCGCCATCGCCAACGGGGGGTTCACCGGCCGGGGCCTGTTCCACGGCCAGCAGACCCAGGGCCAGTTCGTGCCCGAGCAGCAGACCGACTTCGTCTTCTCGGTGGCGGGAGAGGAGCTCGGGTACGTCGGTGCCGGTGGGATCATCCTCCTGCTCGGCGTGGTCATGTGGCGCGCGCTGTCGATCGCCGCCGACGCCGGCGAACCGTTCGGCACCCTGATAGCCACCGGCGTGGTCTGTTGGTTTGCCTTCCAGTCGTTCGTCAACATCGGCATGACGCTCGGGATCATGCCGGTCACCGGCCTGCCGTTGCCGTTCGTCTCCTACGGAGGGTCGGCGATGTTCGCCAACATGATGGGGGTCGGCCTGCTGCAGAATGTCCGGCTGCGCTCCCGGACCGACCCGCACGCCCTGTAGCCCTGTAGCCCGGTCGGCGGTCCGGGCGGGGGTGATCGCGTGGGCCGGGGGACGGGTCTGACAGGCGTTCAGGTCTGGCATAGGGTCATGAGCATGTCCGGACAGTCGCTGTTTCCGGTCCTGGAACCGCTGCTGCCGCAGGTGCGCAAGCCCGTGCAGTACGTCGGCGGTGAGAAGAACTCCCAGGTGAAGCCCTGGGAAACGGCCAACGTCCGCTGGTGCCTCATGTACCCGGACGCCTACGAGGTCGGTCTTCCCAACCAGGGCCTCCAGATCCTCTACGAGGTGCTCAACGCCCAGGAGGACGTCCTGGCCGAGCGCACCTACTCGGTCTGGCCTGATCTCGAGGCCCTGATGCGGGAACACCACGTCCCGCAGTTCACGGTCGACGCGCACCGGGCGGTCGGCCAGTTCGACCTGCTGGGTGTCAGTTTCGCGACCGAGCTGGGCTACACCAACCTGCTCACGGCGCTCGACCTGGCCGGCATCCCGCTGCACGCGGCCGACCGGACGCCGGCCGACCCGGTGGTCGTGGCCGGCGGGCACGCCGCGTTCAACCCGGAGCCGGTGGCCGACTTCGTCGACGCGGTCGTTCTCGGGGACGGCGAGGAAGCCGTCCTGCGGATCACCGACGTGACCCGGGCCTGGAAGGCCGAAGGCGCCCCGGGTGGACGGTCCGAGCTGCTGGTCCGGCTGGCCCGCACGGGCGCCGCCTACGTGCCGTCGCTGTACGACGTCGTCTACCACCCGGACGGGCGGATCCGTCGGGTTACCCCGAACCGCGACGACGTCCCGGCCCGACCCTCGAAGCACACGGTCTCGAACCTCGACGAGTGGCCGTACCCCAAGCAGCCGCTGGTGCCCCTGGCCGAGACCGTGCACGAGCGGATGAGCGTCGAGATCTTCCGGGGCTGTACCCGGGGCTGCCGGTTCTGCCAGGCGGGGATGATCACCCGACCGGTCCGGGAGCGCAGCCTGCCCACGATCGGCAAGATGATCGAGACCGGTCTGGCCGCGACCGGCTTCAACGAGGTCGGCCTGCTCTCCCTGTCGAGCGCCGACCACACCGAGATCGCCGAGATCGCGCACGGGCTGGCCGACCGGTACGAGGGGTCCGACACCTCGCTGAGCCTGCCCTCGACCCGGGTCGACGCGTTCAACGTGGAGCTGGCCAAGGATCTGTCCCGCAACGGCCGGCGGTCGGGGCTGACCTTTGCTCCCGAGGGTGGTTCCGAGCGGCTGCGCGCGGTGATCAACAAAATGGTCACCGAGGAGGACCTGGTCCGTACGGTGTCCGCCGCGTATGTGAACGGCTGGCGGCAGGTCAAGCTCTACTTCATGTGCGGGCTGCCGACCGAGACCGACGAGGACGTGCTGGCCATCGCCCGGCTGGCCCGGGAGGTCATCCGGACCGGACGCCAGGTCAGCGGGCGCCGGGACATCCGCTGCACAGTGTCGATCGGCGGGTTCGTCCCCAAGCCGCACACCCCGTTCCAGTGGGTCGGGCAGACGTCCGCCGAGGTCACCGACCACCGGTTGCGGCTGCTGCGGGACGCGTTGAAGGCCGACAAGGAGTGCGGCCGGGCCGTCGGTTTCCGCTACCACGACGGCCGGCCGGGCACGATCGAAGGGCTGCTGGCCCGGGGCGACCGGCGGGTCGGGCGGGTCATCGAGCGGGTCTGGCGCGAGGGCGGCCGGTTCGACGGCTGGAGCGAGTACTTCTCCTACGACCGCTGGGCGGCGGCCTGCGCGACCGAACTTCCGGCGGCCGGGGTCGACCTGGACTGGTACACCACCCGGGAGCGGGAGGAGCGCGAGGTTCTGCCCTGGGACCATCTCGACGCCGGGCTCGACCGCGACTGGCTGTGGGCCGACTGGCAGGAAGCCCTGTCCGGCACCGAGCTGGACGACTGCCGGTGGAGCCCCTGCTATGACTGCGGGGTCTGCCCGGAGATGGGACTGGAGACCCAGATCGGGCCGTCGGGTCGTTCGTTGCTGCCGCTGTCACCGACCGGCACGGTTCCGGCTCCGGTCGGTCCGGCGGCTCCGGTCGGCGTTCCGGCGCCGTCCGCGGTCTGACGTGCCGGCCCGTCCCGAGGGTCCGCCCCCGCCGCCGGTCGTCCGGCGGCTGCGGCTCCGGTTCGCCAAGCGCGGCCGGCTGCGGTTCCTGTCCCACCGCGACGTGGCCCGGACCTTTGAACGCGCGCTGCGGCGGGCCGGCGTACCGATGGCCTACTCGGCCGGTTTCAACCCCCATCCCCGGATCTCGTGGGTGGGGGCGGCGGCCACCGGCGCCGCCAGCGAGGCCGAGTACGTCGAGCTGGCGTTGGCCGAAGAGGGCGATCCGGCCGGGCTGGGCCGCGATCTCGACGCCGCGTTGCCGGCCGGCCTCGACATTGTGGAGTCCGTCCTGGCCGGGCCGGGTTCGCTCCCGGAGCGCATTGACGGCTCGGCGTGGCGGATCCGGCTGCCCGGGCTCGCCCCGGAAGCGGTGCTGGCCGGGGTCGAGGCGCTGCTGAGCTGCGAGGTCTTCGAGGTCGACCGGCTGACGAAGAATGGCAAGCGGCGGATCGACGTGCGGTCGGCGATCATTCGGATGTCGGTCAGCGGTGACGAATCCGGGACATCTGCAGCTTCCCGCGCCGTTGGGAGTGCGCAGAACGACACCTGTGCGATACTGGACCTGGTTGTACGGCACACGACGCCCGCCGTACGACCCGATGACGTAATGACCGCCCTGGCGGCGGTGGCCGATCTGGTCCCGCCGGTTCCACCGGAGCCGACCCGGCTCGAGCAGGGCCGGTTGCGGGAAGATGGTTCGCTGGCTGATCCGCTGGCCCCGGACCGCGATGGTGCAGGACTTCCTGGGTCGCACGTCAAGGTGTCATGAAGGGCGTCGCAGGATCGCCGGTGGCTGGGCCACCGGACCGACAGAGCGGTTCCTGAGCGGCCGCGACTGCTTGCAGCAGCGCGCCCGGGGACCCGAGAGGCTTTTTTTCCCGTGCCCGACGAGACCACGACCACAGACCAGACTCCGACGAGCCCCGCCCCGCGACGGCGGCGGACCGCTGGCCGGCCCGCCGGCCCGCCGGCCGATGAGGGCGGCGCACCGGACCCGGGCGCCGAAATTGGTTCCGCTTCCGGCGCCCCGGAACCTTCCGGCGCAGCCGCTCCGGCCAGCCCGGCCGCCGCGGGTGAGCCGCCCGCGGCGCCGGTGGAGGCCACCGAGCCGGCCAAGCCGACCCGCCGGCGGCGCTCCACCCGGGCCGCGGCGACCAGCACCGAGGCGACCGCGCCGTTGGCCCCGGCCACCCGGTCGGCGGACCTCCCGGCTGCCGATGGCCCGGCCGGCATCGCGCCTGCCGGTGGCGAACCCGCCGCGCCCGCGGTGACCACTGCTCCGGTGACCACTGCGCCGACCGCCCCGGCCGTTCCGGCCACGGATGCTGCGCCCGACAGCGCCGCCACCGCGCCCGGCCGGCCGGCCCGTCGCCGCCGGTCCTCGTCCCGCCCGACCGGATCGGACTCGGCAACCTCGCCCGCCGCCGGCCCCGGGACGGACCCGGCGACCGGGACGGACGCGGCGACCGGGACGGACGCGGCTCCGACCGTGGTCGAGCCGCCGGTAGCGGCCGCCGGCCCGCCGAGCGCGATCGCGGCGGACCCGTCCGCTCCCGCCACCGACCCGGCCACCCCGCCGACCGGCGCGTCCGCCGGGCCGACCGACTCCACCACCACCAACTCCGCCACCACCGATTCCACCGCCACCGACTCCACCGCTGCTCCCGTCGAGGAGCCGGCCCGGCGCCGACGTCCGGCCGTCGCGGTCACCTTCCAGGCCCCGGACGCGTCCGAGGTGGCGCCCCGGCGCCGTCGGCGCGCGGCGACCACCCAGGCCGGTCCGCCGGACGAGGTCGAGGTGGTGGTCACCGCCGGAACGGCCGAGGACGACGAAAGCCCGGTCGAGGCGGAACCGGCCCTGACCGCCGACCCGGCCAGCCCGCCCCGCGGTGGGTCGCGCCCGAACCGGTCCCGCTCCAACCGTTCGCGGGTGGCGGACGCCGACGCCGACGCGGCCAACGACGCCGACGACATCGCCCTCGAGCAGTTCTCCTCCGCGGACGACCCGGCCACCGATGACGACGACGGCAGCGGCTCGAGTCGCCGCCGTCGGCGCGGTCGGCGCGGTCGCGGCCGGACCCGCGCGGACGACGAGGCCTTCGATGGTGACGACGCCGAGGGCGAGGACGGGCCGGAGGTCCGGTCCCCGCGGTCCGGTAACGCCTCCCGGGCGTCCGACAGTTCGGCGGTCGACCGCTCGACCAGCGACGACGAGTCCGGCGCGGAGGACGACGCCGACGACCCGGACGCCGATTCCGACGACCGGGGCAGCGCATCGTCCCGGCGGCGGCGTCGGCGGCGGCGGCGTGGATCAGCCGGTGGGGACGAGGCCACGCCGGTCGACGATCCGCCCGTGACCGTTGTGCACGTTCGCGAGCCGCGCGGTCGCGACGACCGCGAGCCCCGCGGTCGCGACGACGACCAGGTCCGGGGCGTGTCGGGCTCCACCCGGCTGGAAGCCAAGCGTCAGCGTCGCCGTGAGGGCCGGGACCTGGGCCGGCGCCGCCCGCCGATCGTCACCGAGGCCGAGTTCCTGGCCCGGCGCGAAGCGGTCGAGCGCACCATGGTCGTCCGGAACGCCGGCGAGCGGACCCAGATCGCGGTCCTCGAGGACGGTGTGCTCGTCGAGCATTTTGTCACCCGGGCCAGCTCGACCTCCTACGCCGGCAACGTCTACCTGGGCCGCGTCCAGAACGTGCTGGCCAGCATGGAGGCGGCGTTCGTCGACATCGGCAAGGGTCGCAACGCCGTGCTGTACGCCGGCGAGGTCAACTACGACGCATCGGCGCTGGACGGCAAGCCGCGCAAGATCGAGCAGGCCCTCAAGTCCGGCCAGCCGATCGTCGTACAGGTCTCCAAGGATCCGATCGGTCACAAGGGAGCCAGGCTGACCAGCCAGGTCAGCCTGGCCGGCCGGTATCTCGTCTACGTCCCGGACGGTCAGAGCGCGGGTATCAGCCGCAAGCTGCCGGACACCGAGCGGGCCCGGCTGAAGTCCATCCTCAAGCGGGTCACCCCGCCCGACGGGGGCGTGATCGTCCGGACCGCCGCCGAGGGCGCCAGCGAGGAGGAGCTCGAGCGCGACATCGCGCGGCTCGCCTCCCAGTGGGAAGAGATCAAGAAGCGGGCGGCCAAGGCCAGCGCGCCGTCCCTGCTGTACGCCGAGCCGGATCTGGTCGTGCGGGTGATCCGCGACATCTTCAACGAGGACTTCGCCGCGCTGATCGTCCAAGGCGGCGACGAGTGGGAAACCATCGAGTCCTACGTCGAGTCCGTCGCCCCCGACCTGCGTGACCGGGTGCGCAAGCACGTCGGGACCAAGGACATTTTCACCGAGTACCGGGTGGATGAGCAGTTGGCCAAGGCCCTGGACCGCAAGGTCTACCTGCCGTCGGGCGGTTCCCTGGTCATCGACCGGACCGAGGCGATGACGGTCGTCGACGTCAACACCGGAAAATTCACCGGTAAGGGCGGCAACCTCGAAGAGACTGTCACCAAGAACAACCTGGAGGCGGCCGAGGAGATCGTCCGGCAGCTGCGCCTGCGGGACGTCGGCGGGATCATCGTCATCGACTTCATCGACATGGTCCTGGAGAGCAACCGGGATCTCGTCCTGCGGCGGCTCACCGAGTGCCTGGGCCGGGACCGCACCCGACACCAGGTGGCCGAGGTCACGAGCCTGGGCCTGGTCCAGATGACGCGGAAGCGGGTCGGCCAGGGCCTGCTGGAGGCGTACAGCGAGCCGTGCCCGACCTGCAGCGGTCGTGGCGTCATCATCCACCTCGACACCGCGACGGCCGCCGCGGCGGCGCGGCCCGTGCCGCGTCCGCCCAAGGCGGTCCCGGACGCGCTGGAAGCCGAGGTCGACGAGGCCCGGACCGAGGGCACCGACGTCGAGCTGGCCGTCGCGGCCGACTCGGCGGTGCCCGCCGACGCTGGAACTCTCGACGCTGGAACTCTCGATGCCCGGGCCGGCGGCACGGAGACCGCTGCTGAGGGCACCGTCGACGCGGTGGCTTCCGGGGAGCCGGCCGGCCCGCCGGTCGACGCCCCGGCGGAAGAGACGCCGGCGGTCCGCAAGCCCGCCCGACGGCGCCGCTCCAGCCGGGCCAGCGCCGGTCCGCCGCCCACCGTGCCGGACGCGGACACGCCTGCCCCGGGCCCCGCGGGGGATCTCGAGCCGACCGGGAGCGCGAGCTCGTAACCACCGTCCGGTAGGGTAGGAAGCGAATCGTGGACGTGTGTCGTTCCGCGCCCGATCCTCAGCCAGTTTTGTCCGATCGTCAGCAGGGAGTTCCGGTGTACGCGGTCGTTGCCAGCGGCGGCAAGCAGCATAAGGTCGCCGTCGGCGATGTCGTCGATGTCGAGCTTCTCAAGGGCGAAGCAGGGGTGACGGTCACGCTGCCGGCGCTCCTGGTTGTGGACGGTGAGAGCGTCACGCACGCCGCCGACGCGCTCGCCGCGTTCACGGTGTCGGCCGAGGTGGTCGAAACCGTGAAGGGCCCGAAGATCAAGATTCACAAGTTCAAGAACAAGACCGGGTACCACAAGCGGCAGGGGCACCGTCAGAAGTACACCCGCCTGCGCGTGACCGGCATCGACAGCGGAGAGGCCTGAGTTCGATGGCTCACAAGAAGGGCGCGAGCTCCTCGCGCAACGGCCGTGACTCGAACGCCCAGCGCCTCGGCGTGAAGCGGTTCGGTGGCCAGCTGGTGAACTCCGGCGAGATCATCGTCCGCCAGCGCGGCACCCACTTCCACCCGGGTGTCCTGGTCGGCCGCGGAAAGGACGACACGCTGTTTGCGCTGGCCCACGGGCACGTGCAGTTCGGCACCCGTCGTGGTCGTCGCGTCATCAACATCGTTCCGGTCGAAGCCCCGGTGCCGGCCGCCGTTTAGCTTGTTCCGCCGAAGGGCGGGTCCGGCTGGGGCCGGGCCCGCCCTTTTGCGTGTTCACCACCGCATCACCAGCCAAAGGAAGATCACGTGCCCTCCTTCATCGACCAAGCGCCGCTGCACGCCGCCGCGGGCGATGGCGGGCACGGCTGCGCCTCGGTCCACCGGGAAAAGTTCAAGCCGCTCGGCGGTCCGGACGGCGGCAACGGCGGGCGCGGCGGTGACGTGGTGCTGGTCGTCGACGCGAGCGTCGCGACCCTGCTCGACTTCCACTTCCACCCCCACCAGCGGGCCACGAGCGGGAAGCCCGGCCAGGGATCCAACCGCCAGGGCGCCGACGGCGAGGACCTGATCCTGCGGGTCCCGGACGGCACCATCGTGCGCTCGGAAAGCGGTGAGGTGCTGGCCGACCTGGTCGGCCTGGGCACCCGGGTCGTCCTGGCCCACGGTGGTCGGGGTGGTCGGGGCAACGCCGGGCTGGTCACCGCGCGGCGCCGGGCCCCGGGTTTCGCCGAACTCGGCGAGCCGGGCACCGCCCTGGAAGCGGTCCTCGAACTCAAGTCGGTCGCCGACGTGGCTCTGGTCGGTTACCCGAGTGCCGGCAAGTCGTCGCTGGTGTCGGTCATGAGCGCCGCCAAGCCGAAGATCGCCGATTACCCGTTCACGACCTTGACCCCCAACCTCGGGGTCGTTCAGGCCGCTGACCTGCCGCCGTTCACGGTCGCTGACGTCCCGGGCCTCATCCCGGGGGCCAGCGAGGGCAAGGGACTGGGGCTGGAGTTCCTGCGCCACGTCGAGCGTTCCTCGGTCCTGGTCCACGTTCTGGACTGCGGCACGCTCGACCCGGGCCGCGACCCGTTGACCGACCTTGACGTCATCGAACGCGAGCTGGCCGCCTACTCCTCCGACCTGTCCGACCGGCCGCGGCTGGTCGTGCTCAACAAGACCGACCTGCCCGACGGCCGGGACCTGGCCGAGCTCGTCACTCCCGACCTCGAAGCCCGGGGCCTGCGGGTCTTCGCGCTGAGCGCGGTCTCCCGGGAGGGTCTACGGCCGTTCACCCTGGCGTTGGCCGAAATGGTGGCCGAGCTGCGCGCCGCGACCCCGCCGCTGGAGGCGACGCGGATCGTGCTGCGACCGCGGGCCGTCGACGAGCCGGATTTCCTGGTCCGTCGGGTGGGGGAGGTCTTTCTCGTGTCCGGGGAGAAGCCCCTGCGCTGGGTCCGTCAGACCGACTTCAGCAACGACGAGGCGATCGGCTACCTCGCCGACCGGCTCGCGCGGATCGGGGTCGAGAAGGAGTTGGCCCGGCTGGGCGCGGTGCCCGGCGACGAGGTGTCGATCGGGGATGTGACGTTCGACTGGGAGCCGACCGTGCTTCCCAACGACGTCAGTCTTGAGGGCCGGCCGGGTATAGCGGCCGGGGCGGCGGGCCCGGCTTCGCAGGTGGGCGCGGCCGCTGGGCCGGCCACGCCGACCGGCACGCTCGGGCCCCGGGGCAGCGACGACCGGTTGTCGGGTTCGGTGCGCCTGACCCGGGCGCAGCGGACGGCCCGGCTGGCTGATCGTCGCGGGGACGGATCCGACGTCCCCACCGCGGGCGTGGCGGCCGGGAACGAGGCGGAGGAGCCCACCCGGTGACCGGTCGACCGGCCGTCACCCACGCGCGCCGGGTCGTCGTCAAGGTCGGGTCGTCGTCGCTCACGACGGCGGCCGGCGGCCTGGACGTTCACCGGCTCGACGCGCTGGTCGCGGCACTCCTCCCGCGGGCCGGCGATCTCGTACTCGTCTCGTCGGGTGCGATCGCGGCGGGCCTGGCGCCGATGGGTCTGTCCCGCCGGCCGCGTGATCTGGCGACCCTGCAGGCGGCCGCGAGCGTCGGCCAGAGCCTGCTGGTGCACCGGTACGCGACCGCGTTCGGCCGGTCCGGTCACCTCGTCGGTCAGGTCCTGTTGACCGCGACGGATGTGGCGCGTCGCGCGCACTACCGCAATGCCCGCACGACCCTCGACCGGCTCCTGGAGCTCGGGATCGTCCCGGTCGTCAACGAGAACGACGCGGTGGCCACGGACGAGATCCGGGTCGGCGACAACGACCGGCTGGCGGCCATCGTCGCCCATCTGGTCCGCGCCGATCTGCTCGTGCTGCTGTCCGACGTCGACGGTGTCTACGACGCCAATCCCCGACTCGGTCCCGCGACGCTGCTGGCGACCGTGTCGTCCGATGCCGACCTGATCGGCCTGCAGGTCGGCGGGCCCGGCGCGGCCGGGGTCGGGGTGGGCGGCATGGCGACGAAGATCGAAGCGGCCCGGATCGCCGCCTCCGGGGGAGTGTCGGTTGTCGTCACCTCGGCGGCGAACGCGGCCGCGGCGCTGACCGGCGACGAGGTCGGAACGCTGTTCCACCCGACCGGGCGGCGCAAGCCGTCCCGCCTGCTGTGGCTCGCGCACGCGACCACCCCCCGCGGGCGGCTCTACCTGGATGACGGAGCGGTCACCGCGGTCGTCGAGCGCCGGGTGTCACTGCTGCCGGCCGGGGTGACCAAGGTCGACGGCGACTTCGAAGCCGGCGACCCGGTCGACCTGGTCGACCCGGCCGGCCGGCCGGTGGCCCGGGGACTGGTCAACTACGACGCCCGGGAGCTGCCCGGGATGCTGGGCCGTTCGACCGTCGAACTTGCGGCCACCCTCGGCCCGGCTTACGAACGCGAAGTCGTCCACCGCGACGACCTGGTCCTCCTGCACTGAAGCCAGGCCGGCGTCGACCGGCCGCCGTCGGGGCTTGATCGTCGTTTGCGGCCTGTTCCGCTCGCCGCCCCACTGCAACCGGGCCTACGTCGTCAGGTGCGGTAGGCGTCGCGGCGGTGTTTGACGACTTCGACGGTGGCGAGGTGTTTGTCGTCGTCAATGCTGTAGATCACCCGGTAGGTCGCGCGGCGGGTGGACCACAACCCGGCCGGCGGTTCGTGCAGGGGCTTCCCGACCCGACGTGGGTCGGCCCGCACCGGACCGAGGACGAGTTCCAGCACGGCGGCGGCGATGTTCGCGGGAAGCTGTTCGGTGACGGCCTTCCTGGTGATACCGAGATCGGTGGTCAGGCGGGGCCGAGGCCGGTCGCCGGGCCGGTCAGGGCGACCGTGGTCTCGCCATCCGGCCAGCGCAACCGCACGCCTTCGCCAGCCGTGAGGCGGCCGCACCGGGCGCCGACCGCGGGCCCCGCGTCCACCGGCGGCCGGCCGGCCCGGTCCGCGGTGAGCAGTGCGAAGCCGGGGAAGCAGGTCAGCCAGTCGCCCATCGACACCGGGCGGCCGGTCGGGCTCGGCGCGGGCGCGGCCGGGATCGGGATGTCGGCGACCGTCAGTTCGGCGGCGCACCCGCTGGCCTCGGCCAGCATGCCGAGGGTGCCGACGATGCCGGCCATGCTGACGTCCTTCGCCGCGGCGGGTGGTCGTTCGGCCCGCGACAGCGCGGTCACCATCGCCCGCAGGTCCGACCCCCGCCGGAAGCTCGTTGAGTCCCACTGACGGCCGCCGTAGCCCGGCCGCCAGCCACCGGCCGTGTCGACCAGCAGCGAGACATCGTCGCCGCTGCGACCGCCGCCGCCCGGGATCGGCCGGGCCGCACGGCCCAGGGCGGTCACCGCCAAGGCTCCGGACACGCCGAGCTGCGTGTGGCCACCGAGTACGGGCACCCCGTACGCCTCGCTCGCCGCCTGTAGACCCCGCAGAACCCGGGCGGCCGACGCCGCGTCGCGGGCGCCGACCGCGTCCAGGAGCCCGACCGGGGCCGCGCCCATCGCGGCCAGGTCGTTCACGTTGACCAGAACGCCGCACCAGCCGGCCCACTCCGGGTCCCGCTCGACCATCGCCGGGACGATCGCGTCGCAGGCCGCGACGAGATCGCTGCCCGGCACGGGTGCGCCATCGTCGCCGACGAAGCCGGCGCCACCCAGCCCCGAGCCACCCAGCCCCGAGCCACCCAGCCCCGAACCGGCAAAGCCCTCGAGGAGCGCGCCGAGCGGCGTTTTGGTCGCGTCGACCAGCCGGGCGACGCGGTCGACCGGCCAGCGCATCAGGACGTGCGGCCGCCCCGCGATCACCGTCCGACCCAGGCGGTTCCATCCCAGCCGGGCAAAATACGGTTCGTTGCCGGCCTGGACCGCCGCCTCGAACCGCAGAGCGCCGGCGGCTTCGGCGTGGGCGCAAGCCGCCCGGACCAGGGCCGCTCCGACGCCCCGGACGCCGGCGTGGACGGCACCCGTACCCGACCGGGAGGCGGACCGGACGACGAGCCGACTGCCCCGCCACCAGCCGAGGTCCGGCGAGGTCGCGGGGGCGAGGCGGACGCCACCGAGCACGCTGTCGCCGCCGGACCGGCCGCGGGCCCGGGCGATCAGCACGACGGCCCGCGGGTCGTCGTCGACGTCATCGGACTCGCCACCGCGGCCGAACATGCCCTGCTCCTCGACGAAGACCTCCCGGCGCAGACGCCGGTAGGCCTCCCGTTCGGCCGCGTCGGCCACGAAGACGCTGAATTCGGGCCGGGGCAGTCCGGCGAGCAGGACCGCCGCGTCGACCGGCTCGTCGGGCAGCGGCCGGTCCAGCCCGGCCAGGGTCGAGCGGTAGTCGGTCATGATCCGAGCGCCAACGCGTTCAGGCCCCGCGCACCGGCCCCGGCGAGGTCGGCCCCGGCCCGCAGCGCGATGACCCGGGCGAGGTGCTCGGCGTCGGCGGCCACCCCCGAGAACCGGCCGGACCCCCAGGTGTGCAGCCACGGCAACCCGAGGAAGTAGAACCCCGGTTGGCTGGTGACGCCCCGGCGGTGGGTCGGGTAGCCCTGCCCGTTGAAGACCGGCACGTTGATCCACCGGTAGTCGGCCCGGTACCCGATGCACCAGATCACGGCGCCGATGCCGGCGGCGTCGAGGTCCAGTTCGTGGGGCGCGTCGGCGGGTGGCTCCCAGACCGGCGTGTAACGGGGCTCCGTCGGCGCCTCGGCGCCGGTCCGGGTGATGTACCCGTCGATCGTGTCCTTGATCGATTCGGACACCGCGTCGGCCTGGTCCAGATTGCGGGCCAGGTCGTCGTCGAAGTGCATCTGATCGCCGGTGATGCCGAGCAGCCGGCCGTAGAGCCGCATGCCCCGGGTGGCGAACGAGCGCAGGTCGATGTCGCGGCCCCCGTCCCGCCCGGTCACGTAGTGGTTCGTGTTGCCCCGGACGCCTTCGCGCAGCGGATGATCGGTGACCGGCATCCGGTAGTAGCCCATCTCCTCCAGCCAGGTCACCACGTCCCGACCCCGGTAGAAGCGGGCGACGCGGGGCGCGCTCCCGACCGCGAGGTGCACCTCCCGGCCGGCCAGGAGCAGGTCTTCGGCGATCTGCGCGCCGGACTGGCCGCTCCCGACCACCACCACCGGTCCCGGCGGCAGCTGGTCGGCGTTGCGGTACACCGAGCTGGGCAGCTGGGCGATCCGGCCCGACAGCTGCTCGGCCGAGCGGGGGATGACCGGCAGGTGGTAGCCACCGGTCGCCACCACCACCTCGTCCGCGTGCAGGGTCCCCCGCGAGGTGGACACCTCGAAGCTGCCGCCGTCGTCGGGGCGCACGCCCGTGACCTCCACTCCCGCATACAGCGGCGGGTCGAACGAGGCGGCGTACTGCTCCAGGTACTCGACGATCTGGTCGCGCACCATGAAGCCGTCCGGATCGTCGCCCGGGTAGGGAAACCCGGGCAGCTGGCACTGCCAGTTCGGGGTGACCAGGCAGAACGAGTCCCAACGGGCGGTCCTCCACTCGTGCGCGACCCCGCTGCGTTCCAGCACCACGTGGTCGATGCCGGCGCGGCGCAGGTGCCAGCTCATCGACAGGCCGGCCTGCCCGCCACCGACGATGACAACCCCCCGGTGCTGGCCGTCGAGGTCGCCGCCGGGCGCCCCGCCGTTTCCGGACGTCCCCATGTCATCTGCTCCCATCGCTGGTCAGGTAGGCGGCGGGACGACGCTCCCGCAGGTGGTACTGGACCTGTCGGGCCCGTCGGATCTCGGCGTCCACGTCGACCTCGGCCACCACCAGCTCGGCTTTCACGCCGCCCCGGGCCAGTGACTCCCCGCCCGGTCCGACGATCTTGCTGTGACCGATGAACCGCAGGCCGCCGGTGACCCCGGTCTGGTTCGCCGACACGAGCACGACCTGGTTCTCGGCGGCCCGGGCCGCGTCGTACAGGTCGAACAGCCGGGTCTGCCGGTCGTGGACGAGGCTGCTGGCCCGCCGGGTGACGCTCGCCGGCCAGGCGGACAGAACGGTCAGGATGCGGGCCCCGCCGCTGGCCAGCGTGCGGGCCGCCTCGGGGAACGTCTTGTCGTAGTCGATCATCATGCCGATCCGCCCGACGGGGGTGTCGAACGGTTCGAAGCGGTCGCCGGAGCTGTGCACGAGCGCTTCGCCGGGCGGCAGGTGCACCTTGCGATGGCTGCCCAACGGGCCGTCGCCGGTCAGGCAGACCGCCGCGTCGAACGTCTCGTCGCCGGCCTGCTCGGTATACCCGAGGCAGACGACCATCTCGGCGGCCAGCTCCCCGACCTTGCGCAGCAGGTCGCTGTCGGCCGGCAACGTCGGAGGCAGGGCATCCGGATCGAGGTGCCGAAGGTCGCTCAGGTAGCCGCCCAGCGCGGCCTGGGGCAGGACCAGGAGCTCCACGCCGACCTGGCGCGCATGGTCCACGATCGTGGCGATGCGGGCCAGGCAGGCGTCGAGATCCCGTCCGAAGTGGGCGGACGCGGCGGCAATCCGGATGGCGGCCATGGTGTCGGTCGGCGGTCGGTCGGCTCAGGCCGACAGGTAGAGGTCGGGCCGCCGGTCCCGCAGGTGGAACATCGAGCGCCGGGCCTCGTCAACCGCCGCTTCGACGTCGACCTCGGCGACCGCCATCCCCGGGCCGTCACCGGTCGTGGCCAGAATGTCCCCACCCGGTCCGACGACCTTGGCGTTGCAGACGAACCGCAACGAGCCGAACGTGGCCGCCTGATTGGACGCCACCCACACGACCTGATTCTCCAACGCGCGAGCCTGGTCGAAAAGGTTGAACCGCTTGGTCCAACGGTCGTCGGCCAGCTCGGGAGCGGCGTTCGTCCGGCTGGTCGGCCAGGCCGACAGGCAGGCCACGGTGTGCACGTCGCGCAGGCTCAACGAGCGGGCCGCCTCCGGGAACGCCTTGTCGTAGCAGATGAGCATGCCGAGCTTGCCGATCGGCGTGTCGAAGGCCGGGAACTCGTCGCCGGCCGAGTACGATGCGCCTTCGGCGAGCGGTTGGTGCACCTTGCTGTACCGACCGAGGACTCCGTCGCCGTTGACGCACACGGCGCTGTTGAGAACCTCGCCGCCGCGCTGCTCGCAGAAGCCCGCGCAGACGACCATCCCGCCCGCGATCGCGGACAGGCGCCGGATCTCCGGTCCGTCGATGTCGAGGGCCGGCGGCATCGGGACGCCCGCCCCGGAGTGCAGTTCGGCGAGGTAGCCACCGAGCGCGGCCTCGGGCAGGACCAGCAGTGAGACCCCCTGGTCCCGGGCGTCGGCGACCAGGCGTTCGATCTCCGCGAAGCCGGCGTCGAGATCGCGCCCGAAGGCGCCGGCGACGGCGGCGAAACGTGTGGTTGTCATGACGCAGGTATCCGCTCTCGTGTGGTGATGCCCCCCGGTCGGTGGGGTGGGGCGACTCCGGTTGCCGATCAGCCGCCGGCGGTGGACAGCGCGCTGCACGCTCCGCAGGCCGCGCAGCCCGCGCCCTGGTCGCTGCCCCGCATCCCGGCGGCGACCAGGAGGTCAGCCACCCGGGCGGTGACGTCGATGACGGTGCCCGGCGACGGGGCCGGTTCCTGGGCCGCGAGGGTGCCGCCCAGCGGTCGGAACGGCACGACGAACGGGTACACCCCGGCCTCGATCAGCTCCGCCGCGCCCGCCACCAGATCGTCGGGGTTCTCACCCAGGCCGACCAGCAGGTACGTCGATACCCGGTTGCGGCCGAACACCCGCACCGCCTCGCGCCAGGCCGACCGGTACGCCGCCATCGGCACCGTCGCCTTGCCGGGCATCCACCGCCGCCGGACGTCTTCGTCGAGCGACTCCACGTGAATGCCGATCGCGTCCGCGCCGGCCCGGCGCAGCTCGGTCAGGACGGCCGGGTCGTCGGGCGGCTCGCACTGGACCTGCACCGGCAGGCCCGGGACGGCCTCCTTGACGGCCCGCACGCAACGGGCCAGATGCCGGGCTCCGCGGTCGCGGCCGTTGGTGGTACCGGTGGTCATGACCATCTGGCGAGCACCGTCCAGCCGGACGGCCGCCTCGGCGACCTCGGCAAGCTGGGTCGGCGTTTTGACAGCGGTCGTACTGCCCGACCGCAGCGACTCCTCGATCGCGCAGAACCGGCAGCGGTCGGCCGGGTCGTACCGGATGCAGGTCTGCACGACGGTGGTGGCCAGTACACCGTCGCCGTGCATGCGGGCCAGCTGGTCGTAGCGCACCCCGTCGGCGGTGGTGAGGTCGTAGAAACGGGGCCGGGCCACGGCGTCGACGCTCAGGCCGGTGTCGTCGCCGTCGAACAGCAGTCGGCCATCGGTGATCGAATACGGACTGTTGTCGACGACCGGCAGGGCGGCGCCGCGACCGGCGAGCAGCACATGGCCGTCGTCGCTGGGCCCCGCGCCGCCGCGGCGCCGGACCGGGGTGTCGGTCCGGACGCCGCGCAGCGCCACGTCGACGCGCGTGGACAGCATTTACATCACACCATGTAGGTCGAATTGATGATGGCGCCCTTGCGGGCGTAGTGAATGAGGGCGTCCTGAACATCGAGGGGGTGGCAGGGAATGACACCCTCGATGAGGTCTTCCTCGCGCAGGCCGTGCAGGGACAGGCCGAAGCGGCAGCAGTACACCGTTCCGCCTTCCTTGATGAAGGTCGAGATCTGGCCGTTGATGTTCTGCTCGCCCGGAAACGCGGAATCGCCAGTCGCCGGGAAACCGCGGGTCGCCATGCAGTTCATCGAACCGGGGCCGTAGAAGTACAGCACGGATTCGAAGCCCTTCCGCAGGGCGCGGGTGGCCTGCAGGATGGCGACGAAACTGACTGACGACTCGTGCGCGATGCCGTGGACCATCGTCAGATAGCTCTCACCCGGCGTCGCCTCGTAGTCCGGGAAGATTTTCGTGCTGCCGTAAATGGTGCTACCGGCCGGAAGCGACGGGTGGGCGATTTCGGCGATGCTTTCCGCCTGCTTGGCCTGAAGCTCCTCGTCGGTGGCGACGGACGGAGTGGTCATGGAATTCCTCCTGCTGGTGCGGTGAGTGGTGGGTAAAGGTGTGGACCCGGGCGCCGTCGGACCGGAATAGGGGACGGTGCTGCCCGCCGGTCGGCCGTGAGTCGGTGGTTGGTCAGTCGGATCAGTCGTACAGGGCGGCGAACGTGGCCCCGAACGCGCGGCGGCCCAGATCGCCGTCCCCGAAGGCGGCGGTCAACCGGGCCCGTTCGCCGGCCGCGTCGCCCCAGGGTTCGTCGCTGGCGTAGAGCACCCGGTCGTGGCCCAGACCTCGTCGTTCGATCTCGGCCGCCAGCCAACGGGGCGCGAAGCCGATCGCCCAGCTGGTGTCGGTGTAGACCATCTTTCCGGCTGAGATCCAGTCGAAGAACCGGCCGCCGATCAGCTTGATGTGACCGCTCATACCGCCGCCGAGATGGACGAGGTGCAGACGGACGTGGTCCCCGTAGAGCTCCACGAGGCGACCGACCTCGTCCACGTCGCTCGCCGCGCCCGGTGAGGTGTGAATGTGGACAACCAGGTTGTGTTCACGGGCGACCGTGAAGATCTCGTCGAGCAGCGGCCGGCATTCCGGATCGCTCGGACGCCCGCCGAGCAGGAAACTGAGTTTGAGCGCCCGTACCCCCGGTTCGGCCGCGAGCCGCAATGCCTTGGCGGTGCGTTCGGCGTCCCGCGGCAATGGTGAGACCCAGAGTCCGGCGCGTATCCGGTCGTCCTTTACGGTCGCTTCCACGACCAGCTCGTTGAAGCTGAACGCCACGTCCGGAAGCGGTACTCCGTAGTTGGGCAGGATGAGAGCCCGCTCAACGCCTTCCGAGTCCAGATCCCGGATCAGTTCGGCGATGGTGGCCCGGGCGGTGACATCTGGCGACACCGCGGGGCCGCCGTAGAAGTCGAATGCGGGAAGCACCCCCAGGTGCCGATGGCTGTCCGCGGTTCCCCGTTGCATGGGACTCATCGTCAGACCAAAAGATCACCGATTGGTTCCACAAAGAATAAAAGCGTGTTTCATGACGCTCACAAGGTCACGTACCCGCTGGTGGGGTCGGTGTCGGTCCCGCGGGCGCGGTGGGCGGTCACCCGGAGCCGGCCCGGGGAGCGTCCGCGCGCGGACGACGCCGCTGTCCGGCCGTGGCGATCCGACGAACGACCGGGGGAGACACCCGGCGGATTGCTTGCGCTCGCAACGGGTGTTCCGCGACGCGCTGTGCTCCGACGTTCAGCGGGATGGGCGCCGGCGCCGCGACCCTCGCTGATCGCCGGCGGCCAGGTCCATGGTGGCGAGGGTGAACACCGCGTCCGCGCAGGCCTGGGCGCGGGACGCTAGGGCCGGGTGGGGACCACCGACCGGTGCGAAGTCCCGCGGAGCGCTGTCCCGTAGGGCATTCCGTGCGCGGT
This sequence comes from Frankia alni, assembly GCA_026225295.1. Taxonomy (GTDB): domain Bacteria; phylum Actinomycetota; class Actinomycetes; order Frankiales; family Frankiaceae; genus JAMFSN01. Next base: position 20,311 of record JAMFSN010000060.1, on the reverse strand, counting down.
CGAGACGCTGGAGAACGTCATCGGCGGCCGAGCGGTCGGGCAGGACCCGCAGCGCGATCGGCTCCAACGGACGTCGGATCGCGGCCAGATCGGGATGGCCGTCGCCTCGAGCTTCGACCCGCTGGAGATACCGCGCCGCGTGATAGGCGATGTTCTCTGTGAGATCGATGAATTGGGGCGGATCAATCCGCTGGCGGTGATCGCCGACGATGACCAACCGGCCGTTCGATTCCGCGATCACCGGCTCGAATGCCCGTGCGTCGCGGTGCAGCGCCTCCATAGCCACAACAGCGACCGCCGGATGCGACACAACCGAGGTCAGGTCGGCGAGCGTGAGCGTCCGGAGTTCAGCATCGGGGGGCGCGCCGGTCTCGATCACCACCTCCATCGCTAGTCGCATCTCGGGGGACAGATCGCGAGCGTCGGTCAGAAGTCTCTGTCGCAGTTTCCGGTTCGGCTCGCCATCGGTTTGATCGCCATGGTGAAGCAAGCGGTTGAGTCGGTTGGTGAAGCTGGCTGGATCTATGTCTCCGAATGGTCCGGGTGGAGGCAGCGGGTAGGTCTCCCCATCCGGCGTCTCGATATCGATACGGGCCAGTCGGTCGACGAGGTCGATGGCGACGAGAAAGGCTGGAACGTAGGACCTGTAGCGGGGGTTGGTGTGGGCTGAAAGCGTCACCCTACGGGTCGTCAAACGCGCGATCCGAGACTCCAGGGACGCTGGGTCGCGCGCTCCCTCAAGTCCTTGCAGGGAGATCCAGGAGTCGATCACGACCTTGTCACCAGAATGGCGTCCAGCTATTTTATCGTCGATAGCGGCAAGATATGTGGAGGAGTCGATAGTGATGTCATAGGTTACGCGGGAAATGTAGGGGTCGGGTGTGACGGCGGGGTGACCGCAGCCTCGGATCATCGTCTCTCCTCGCGCATTGCTGTTACCGCCCCGGCCATAGACGTCCGAGGCTCTTTCCTATCAGATGTTCGAGAGCGTCCGCGTCGAGCTCAATTGGCTGATGTCGATAGGCCACGTAATCGATCGTGGGATGGGCGTAGTTTCCGAGCGAGAAGTTGTGCGCCCAGACCTGAGCGTGCGGATGCGCGTACAGCCCGTGGTCGAGCCTTGCTATTTGGCCTAACTGGAAGCTGTGTCTTGTCTCGTGAACTATTGTCGCTATGGTCGGTTCGACGCCAGAATTATTGTTCACGTCTATGAAGAAATCGTCACCGATGCGAGTGGCGTATCCATACTCGTTTGGCTGCATGGGCCTGGGAGTGCACAATGCTCTGGGCGCATGCATTGCTCGTCGTACACTTTGGTATATCTCGGTAATAGCTTCGTTTCTTTCTTCTTCGGGCATAATAGGCCAGCGGCCGCGTAGGTCGTCGTAGTGGGGGCGGACGGCGGCGGTGACGCGGCGGAGCATGCGTTTCTCGCGGCGGGCAATGGTCTGCGCGCGTTCTGAGAGAAGACTGTGCCACTGGCCGGGCTCCCGTTCCCACGGCATGCTGGACAGGTCGCGGGAAATGACGGTGCCCGCCTCGGGGGCTTCGCGAAGCAGTCGCGCGTCGGCGGCCAGCCGGACTCCGACGCGCGCTCCCTCGGCGAGCCGGACGCCGGGTAAAACCGCGGCTATCGACAGGGCAACCTGAAACGGGCTGGCCCGACCGTGCCGGTAGTCCCGCAGAGTCTCAGCCAGTAGGACCACGGCGGTGATGGTCAGCAGCGTGCCGATCACCGGGCCGGTCAGGACGAGACCGGCCACCGCCAGCACCAGGCCGGCCACCTTGCAGACCTCGACCGTCGTGTGCCATGAGCCAGCGAGGTGGCTGGTCAGGTGATGGAACCAGCCGCGGTTGCGGATCCCGGCGTGCGACGCGTCGCGGAGAGCGTGAACCGCCGCGTCCTCGGCCTGTTCGCGCAGGTCACGAGCGGCCTGGGCCAGCCGCTGGGCGGTGCCCAGGTCGTCGCCGGCCGCGTCGGTGCTCGCCCGGGCGTGGGCCAGCCGGGCCTGGGCGGCCGCGTGGTTGCGGGTCGCGGCGGCGACCGCGTCCCGGTCGGGCAGGGCGATCCCGGTACCGACCGGACCCGGCGACGCGAGCAGGGGGGCCAGCGGCGCCGCGGCCACCGGCGGCGCCGACCGCAGGGCTCCCGTCGCGGCGGCGAGTTCGGCGCGGGCGCCGGTGAGCTGGTGGGCGGCGCGGCGGCCGGCGACGAGCGCCCGTTCGGACTGGGCCTGCGCCTCGATCAGCACCGAGGCGTAGCCGGTCAGCGCCCGCCCGGCCCGACCGTAGGAGGCCGCGACCTTCCCGAGATCACCGGGCAGCGCGCCGATCTCCTCGCGGAAGGCGTCGCCGGACCGGCCGATCCAGGTGGTGACGGCGTCGCCCCCGGATGTGCCCCGGACGCTCGTGGCGGCGTGATCAGCGTCGTGCGCGAGGGTGAGGAAACGTCGGGCCAGGTCACGGATCGCGAGCGGGTCGCCGGGGGCCGGATCACCGTCGAGGTTGAGCAGATACCAGTCCATCGGTCGGGCCACGAGCACCTCGCGCCTGTGCGAAACGGGGCAAAGCATCACCAGAGCGCGGTCAGGCTATACAGAAAGTGGCGATCCGATCGCGCTCAATGTCGGGCCTGTGGATAACTCGCGGACCGACCGGCGGCCGACCAGCGGCCAGTAACCGGCGCGCAATGGTCCTCAGACGGTGGAGCGGACCGTACTGCCTGACGCGCCCTTGATGACGTGGACCTGGGTCGGGATGCGCTGCCGGAGCTCGGCGACGTGACTGACCACGCCGACCAGCCGGCCGCCGGACCGCAGTTCGTCCAGCACGTTCATGACCTCTTCCAGGCTTTCCGGGTCGAGCGTGCCGAAGCCCTCGTCGACGAACAGCGCGTCGATGGCGCTGCCGCCCGACTCGGCGGTGACCACGTCCGCGAGCCCGAGCGCCAGGGACAGCGCCGCCTGGAACGTCTCGCCCCCCGACAACGTGGCCGTATCGCGACGCCGGGCCGTCCAGGCGTCCTCGACCAGCAGACCCAGCCCCGCCCGGCGCCGCTTGTCGGGCCGGGCCGTGGCGTCGTAGACCAGGCTGAACCGGCCGCCCGTCATCGTGCGCAGCCGGGTGCTGGCCGCGGCGGCGACCTCCTCCAGCCGGGCGGCCAGAACGAAGCTGGCCAGCGGCATACCCAGCCGGTTGTCGCCGCGACCGGCGGCCAGATCGGCCAACCCGCGCAGTTCGGCCGCCGCCTCCCGCAGGGGGGTCAGCGCCTCCCGGGCGGCGCCGAAGCGGGGCGCCAGCTCACCGATCTGGGCGGCCCGATCGGCGGCCCGACGGGCGTCGGCGACCGCTGATTCGTGCGTCTGAGCAGCGAGTTCGGCCGCGGCCTCCCGGTCGGCGACCGGCGCGGGCGGCTCCGGTTCGACCGCCAGATCCGGGGTGGCCAGGCGGGCGTGGACGGCGGCCAGGGCATCTCGGTGAGCGTCCAGCCGGGCTGCGGCGGTCTCGATCCAACCCGGGTCGCGGCCGGCCCCGGCGGCCTCGTCCGCGCCGCTGAAGCCGGCCTCCCGGGCCCGGGCCTGGGCGGTGTCGGCGGCCCGCCGGTGCTCGGCCCGGGCGGCGGAGGCCGCCGTCGCCGCGTCGGCGGCCTGCTCGTACGCGGCCGCGCGCAGTTCGGCCCGGGACAGCCGGTCGGTGGCGGCCAGGGCATCGATTCCGTCCCCGAGCTCCCGGTTCAGCCGGTCGCGGTGCTGGGCCGCGCGGGCGGCCGCTTCGGTGGCCCGCTGCCGGGCGTTGCGGGCGTCCGCTTCCCGCCCGGCCGAGAGGGCGGTCATCCGCTTCTCCTCCTCGGCGATGCGGGTGAGCGCCGCGGCCGCGGCGGAAACGTCCTGGGTCAGTACGGTCAGCCGCTCGGCGCCGGAGGCCAGCAACGCCGCCTGGCGTTCCAGCGCCCCGGCCGACGGGACATCGGCCGTGAGCAGGTCCTGCAGCTGGGCGGCAAACTGGTCGGTGCCCGGTGGACGTTCGGAGGCCCCGGCGGAACGGCCGTCGGCGACGAGCTGATCACGCAGTCCCCGGACCCGCTCGGTGAGACGGTCGCCGTCCCGGCGCAGCTCGGACGCCTCCCGGTCGGCGTCGGCCGCGTCGGCTTCGGCCTCCAGTTCGACGTCCTTGCTGACGTGGTCGGCGCTCGCCTCGGTCGGATCGGGGTGGAACAGCGAGCCGCACACCGGGCAGGGGGAGTCATCGGCCAGGGCGGCCGCGAGTTCGGCGGTCACCGCCTCGAAGCGTTGCTGGCGCAGCTGGCGGGCCCGGGCCCGCAGGGTCGCCGCGGCCTGGGCGGCGCGGGCCGCCTGCTCGGTTGCCGCCTCCCATTCCCGCAGGGTGTGGGCCAGTTCGGCGGCCATCCGGGAGCGGTCCCGCAGCCACGGCAGGGTTTCTTCGGCGGTCCGGGCGGCGGCCAGCCGCCGCTCCATCTCGGCCCGTAGATCGGGGAGTGCGGCGGTGAGGATCTGATCGGCCTGCGCGGCCGCGTGGGCGTGATCCTCGGCCTCCGCCCAGCCGTCGGTCGCGGCCTTTTCCTCCTCTTCGGCGGACGCCGCGACCAGCACCAGGGTCTCGAGCCGACCGATCTCGGTGCGGGCCGCCCGACCCCGTTGAGCCAGCTCGGCCGGTGTGGCCACGCGATCACGGGTCCCGGCGCCGCTGACCCGGCCGGACGCCCGGGCGTCGTCGAGGGCGGCGAGCCGCGTGCGGGCGGCCTGTTCGGCGGCCTCGCTCCCGGCGAGGGCGGCGGCCCGTTCGGCAACCGCCTCGAGGGCTACGGCCGCCGGGCCGGCCCGGCGGGCGGCGTCGACCTCGACCCGGACCGCCCCGATCGCCACCGCCTCGGCGGCCAGCCCGGCCAGTTCCCCTTCGGCCGCCCGCCGGTCGGCCTGGCGGCGGGCGAGGGTGCGGGCGTCCGCGAGTGCCGTTTCGGCCGCGGTGCGCGCGGCGGCGTGCCCCACGAGGGCGTCGGCGGCGTCGGCCCGGACCAGCTCGGCCGCCGCCGTCAGCCCCTCGACCCAGCCCTCGGTGCCCTCCGCGTCCGTCGGCTCGTCGACCCCGGCGACCTGCGCGACCCGGGCCGCCACCCGGGCCAGCTCGATCTGCCCGGCCCCCACCCGCTCGGCGGCCTCACGGGCCCGATCGGCCAGCCACCGTTCGGCCCGCTCGAACCGGTCGACGTGGAAGAGTCGCTTCAGCAGTCGTTCCCGCTCCTCGTGCTCGGCGTGCAGGAAGTCGGCGAACCGGCCCTGGGGCAGCAGGATGACCTGGAAGAACTGGTCGGCGCTCATCCCGACCAGGAGGCCGATCTCGTGGCCGACGTCGTCGAGGCGCTGGGCGACGGGCACCCACCTGTCCTCGTCGCGCCGTTCGAGCAGGGCCGAGGGCTGTTCCCGGGTCGTCCCGCCGCCCCGTTTGGCGGGCCGGTCGTACCCCGGGCTGCGGGTGGCCCGGAACCGGCCGCCGCCCACGCTGAACTCGAGCCGGACGGACGTCCGGTCCTGGGCGGCCGGATTCTGGGCGGCCGGATTCTGAGCGGTGTGGTGGGACCGCAGGTCCTTGGCCTTGCCGCGCATCCCCGGCACCACCCCGTAGAGCGCGAAACCGATCGCGTCGAGCAGCGTCGTCTTGCCGCCGCCGGTCTCCCCGCAGAACAGGACCAGGCCGCCGGCGGCCAGCTGGTCGAGGTCGAGCGTCTCGGAGCCGGCGAACGCGCCGAAGGCGGTGACCTCCAGCCGGTGCGGCCGCATCAGGCCGCTTCCCGGCCCGGCCGGCCCGGTCGGTCGGCCCGGTCCGACCGGTCGGGAAGATCGCTACCGCTCGGGTCGCCGAGCTGGTCCTCGTCCCGGCGGGCCGCGGTCAGCGCGTCGGCGAGCAGTTGCTGTTCGCCCCCGTGCGGGGCGGTCCGGACATGCTCCACGAACGCCTCGGCGATCTGCTGATCACCCAGGCTGTGTACCAGTTCGGCGTAGGTGCGCTCGGCCCCCCGGGCCGGGCGGTCGGGGGCGAAGTCCAGGTGCAGAGCGTGGGGGAAGCGGCGCTGGACGGTGGTCATCGCGTCGGTCGGACGCTCCGCGTCGGTCAGGGTCACGGCGACGAAATCGGCCTCGGCGGCCGCGTAGCGTTCGTTCGTCAGCAGGTCCTCGAGCCGCCCGCGCAGCGTCGTGAGCCGCCGGTACACGGGCACCGGAATCGCCTCGACCCACCCGAGCCCGGTGGCGTCCAGTTCGACCAGCCACGAACTCTTGGTGTCGCCCGCCTCGGAGAAGGAGTAGGGCAGCGGAGACCCGCTGTAGCGCAGGCCCCGGCTGATCGACTGCGGCCGGTGCAGGTGCCCGAGGGCGGTGTAGGTGATCCCCTCGAACAGACCGGCCGGCACGTTACCGACGCCGCCCAGGCCGATCTCGCGTTCGCTGTCACTGGCGGTGCCACCGGTCACCCAGGCGTGCGCGAGCACGATCGACCGCCCGCCGCGCCGCCGACGATCGGCGGTGACCGCCGCCATCGCCCGCCGCAGCACGGCCTCGTGCGAGGCCGGCCGCAGCCCCTCCAGGTGTGTCTCCGGGTGCTGTGCGCCCGGGTCCTCGACGGCCGGGCGCTCGGGACCGTCGGGCGCCGGGAGCAGATCGCGGACCGCGGCCGGTTCCAGGTAGGGCAGGGCGTAGATCGCCACCGGTCCGTGCCCGTCCTCGAGGATCACCGGGTCGGCGACCCGGGCCGGATCCGTCCGGATCGTGACCCGAGGGTCGAGCAGCCCGGCCTTGTCACCGAGGCGGGCCGGCGCGTCGTGATTGCCGCTGATCACCACGACCGCCGCGCCCGCGTCCCGAAGGCGCCCCAGCGCCTCGTCGAACAGCTTCATCGCATCGACCGGCGGTAACGCCCGGTCGTGGACGTCCCCGGACACCAGCACGACGTCCACCGACTCGGCCCGCACGACGCTGACCAGGTGGTCGACGAAGGACGCCTGGGCGTCGCCGAGGCGCTGGCCGTGCAGGGCCCGACCGAGGTGCCAGTCGGAGGTGTGCAGAGCGAGCATGCGAGCACGGTAGGGCCAACCACCGACACTCCGGCGCGCGCCCCGCCCGCCCGGCGGCCCCGGTAGCCTTTCCGGTGGGACAGCGGCGCCCCGTGTGGATAACTGCCGGGAGGCGCTGGCATCCGGACCGGTCCAGGGGAGGCCCACGATGAACGTGTCCGCGGATGATGTACGTGAGGTCGCGGTGCGGGCCCGGGCGGCCGCCGCGCTGCTCGCCCCGCTGCCCCGGGCGGCGAAGGACGCCGCGCTGATCGCGATGGCCGACGCGCTCGTGGCCCGGACCCCGGACATCCTCGTCGCGAACGCCGCCGACGTGACGGCCGCGCGGGCGGCCGGGACGGCCGCCGGGCTCGTCGACCGGCTGACCCTGACGCCCGGGCGGGTCGCGGCCATCGCGGCCGGCCTGCGTCAGGTCGCGAGCCTGCCTGATCCGGTCGGCGAGGTGCTGCGCGGGGGAGTGCGGCCCAACGGGATGGAGCTGCGGCAGATCCGGGTGCCCCTCGGGGTGGTCGGCATCGTCTATGAGGCGCGACCGAACGTGACGGTCGACGCGGCCGGCCTGTGCCTCAAGAGCGGCAACGCCGTCCTGCTGCGCGGCAGCGGCTCGGCGTACCGGAGCAACACGGCGCTGATCGGCGTGTTGCGGGACGCGGCCGCCTCGGCGGGTCTGCCGGCCGACGCCGTCCAGCTCGTGCCCGGAACCGATCACGAGTCGGTCAAGCACCTCATCAGCCTGCGGGGCCTGGTCGACGTGGTCATCCCGCGGGGTGGCGCCGGGCTGATCCGGACCGTCGTCGAGGAGTCGGCGGTGCCGGTGATCGAGACCGGGGTCGGCAACTGCCACGTCTACGTGGATGCCGCCGCCGACCTCGGCATGGCCGTGGCGATCACCGTCAATTCGAAGGTCCAGCGGCCGTCGGTGTGCAACGCGGCGGAAACGCTGCTGGTCCACCGGGACGTGGCCGACGCGTTCCTGCCCCGGGCGCTGGCCGCGCTGGCCGCCGCCGGGGTCACGGTCCACGGCGACGACCAGGTCCGCGCGGCCGCCGGGGCCGGTGCTGGGGCCGGGTTCGCGCCCGCGGTGGTGCCGGTGACCGACGAGGACTGGGCCGCCGAGTACTACTCCCTCGACATCGCCGCCGGGGTCGTCGATTCGCTGGACGCCGCCGTGGCCCACATCCGGCGCTGGGGGACCGGCCATACCGAGGCGATCATCACCGGGTCGCTGCCGGCCGCGCGCCGGTTCATTTCCACCTGCGACAGTGCCGCGATCATGGTGAACGCCTCGACCCGGTTCACCGACGGTGAGCGGTTCGGGTTCGGGGCCGAGATCGGCATTTCCACCCAGAAGCTGCACGCCCGGGGCCCGATGGGGTTGCCCGAGCTGACCTCGACGACCTGGGTCGGCATCGGCGACGGCCAGCTCGTCGAATAGCCGTCCGCCCGTCACCCCGGTGACACGGGCGGTCGGCAGACTGGGCCGGGATTGGACGGACCCGCGGATCAGCGACCGAGGGAGTGGGCATGGCCGACGGTTTCGAGGTGATGGGGTCCGTCCCCGGGACAGCCGACGAAACCGTGCGCGAGGTTCTGACCCCGGCCGCGCTCGCGCTGGTCGTCGAGCTGCAGCGCCGGTTCGGCGCCCGCCGGGAGGAGCTGCTGGCCCGCCGGGTCGAGCGTCGGGCCCGGATCGCGGCCGGCGATGATCTCGACTTCGCGGCCGGGACGGCCGACGTCCGCGCCGGTGACTGGACGGTCGCCCCGCCCGCGCCCGGCCTGGTCGACCGGCGGTGCGAGATCACCGGTCCGACCGACGCCAAGATGGTCATCAACGCGCTGAACAGCGGCGCCCGGGTCTTCATGGCCGACTTCGAGGACGCCAACACCCCGACCTGGTCGAACATGATCTCCGGGCAGCGCCACCTGACCGCCGCGATCGCCGGTGAGCTGTCGTTCACCAACCCCGACGGCCGTCGCTACGAGCTGGCCGCCGCGCGGGCAACCCTGGTCGTGCGCCCCCGGGGCTGGCACCTGCCCGAGCGGCACCTGCTGGTCGACGGCGCGCCGGTCAGCGCCAGCCTCTTCGACGCCGGGGTCTACCTGGCCCGCAACGCCGCGGCGCTGATCGCCGTCGGCGCCGGGCCGTACCTGTACCTGCCGAAACTGGAAAGCCACCTCGAGGCGCGGCTGTGGAACGACGTCTTCGTCGCCGTCCAGGAGGCGCTCGGCCTGCCCCGCGGGACGATCCGGGCCACCGTGCTGGTCGAGACGTTGCCGGCCGCGTTCGAGATGGCCGAGATCCTCTACGAGCTGCGCGAGCACTCGGCCGGCCTCAACGCCGGCCGGTGGGACTACATGTTCTCGACGATCAAGACCTACCGGGACCGGGGCGCGGATTTCCTGCTGCCCGACCGCAACGCGGTCACGATGACGGTGCCGTTCCTGCGCGCCTACACCGAGCTGCTGGTCAGCACCTGCCACGCCCATGGGGCCCACGCGATCGGCGGGATGGCCGCCTTCATCCCCAGCCGGCGCGACCCGGACGTGAACGCGACCGCGCTGGCCAAGGTCCGCGACGACAAGACCCGCGAGGCCGGGGACGGCTTCGACGGCAGTTGGGTCGCCCATCCCGACCTGGTCCCGGTGTGCACCGAGGTGTTCGACGGGGTGCTCGGTGACCGGCCCAACCAGCGGGACCGGCGCCGGGACGACGTCACGGTCACGGCTGCCGAGCTGCTCGCGGTCGGTTCCACGCCCGGCTCGGTCACCGGAGCCGGCCTACGCGGGGACGTGTCGGTCGCGATCCGCTACCTGGAGAGCTGGCTGCGCGGTTCCGGCGCGGTCGGGATCGACAACCTGATGGAGGACGCGGCGACCGCCGAGATCTCCCGGTCGCAGGTCTGGCAGTGGGTCCACCTGGGGGTCGCGCTGGACGACGGCCGGCCGGTGACCGCGGCGCTGGTGCGGGAGACCGCGGCGGCGGAGCTGGGCCGGATCGAGGCCGCGCTCGGCGCGGAAGCCTTCGCGGCCGGGCACTTCACGGCCGCCGCGGAGCTGTTCGAGCAGGTCGCGTTGGCGGACGAATTCGTCGATTTCCTGACTCTGCCGGCCTACGACCGATTGCCCTGAGCGCCGCCGGACCGCTGGTTCGACCGGGCCGGTCGCCCGGCTGGTCGCGGGGCTGGTCGGCGGAGTCCGGAACGCCGGCTCCGCACCGGACGTCCACGCCTGGCACTATGGAGAATGAGAGTGGTGCCTTTGCGGCCCACCGGCCTGGCACGACCCCGGCACTGAACCGCTGGCGGGCCCGACCCGGAAAGACCACGAGAGAGGCAACCATGGCGCCGCAGTCGCCCGAGTTCGCCGACGTCGCGGACGTGTCCAGCCGCCTGCGGGCCGCCGGCTACCTGTGCGATGACGCGATCGCCACCACCGTCTTCCTCGCTGACCGGTTGCGCAAGCCGCTGCTCGTCGAGGGGCCGGCCGGCGTTGGTAAGACGGAGCTGGCCAAGGCGCTGGCCACCGCGACCGACGCCGAGCTGATCCGGCTCCAGTGCTACGAGGGGCTCGACGAGGCCCGGGCACTGTACGAGTGGAACTACAAGAAGCAACTGCTGCGGATCCAGGCCAGCGGCGCCGACCGGGCCTGGGAAGAAACCCACGACGACATCTTCAGCGAAGAGTTTCTGCTGCCCCGGCCGCTGTTGACGGCGATCCGCCGCGAGGGGCCGACCGTCCTGCTCATCGACGAGACGGACAAGTCCGACGTCGAGGTGGAAGGGCTGCTGCTGGAGGTGCTGTCCGACTTCCAGGTCACCATCCCGGAGCTCGGCACCGTCTCGGCGACCCGCCGGCCGTTTGTCATCCTGACCTCGAACGCGACCCGCGAGCTGTCGGAAGCCCTCAAGCGACGCTGCCTCTACCTCAACCTGGACTACCCGGGTCCGGAGCGCGAGAAGGAGATCCTGCTCGCGCGGGTCCCGGAGCTGCCCGAGAAGATCGCCGAGGCGCTGGTCCGGACGGTACGCGCGTTGCGGGCCATGGAGCTGAAGAAGGCCCCCTCGATCGCGGAGACGATCGACTGGGGCCAGACGGTTCTCGCGCTCGGGCTGGACACGTTCGATGAGGCCGCGGTGGTCGGCACGCTCGGCGTGGTGCTCAAGCACGCCAGCGACCAGGCCCGGGCCATCGGTCAACTCAAGCTCAGCGCCAACTGACCACCAGCAACTGGTAACGGAGGGCGGTGTCCGTGAGCGGGCTGGGAGAGCGAGCGGACGGGTCGACCGAGGTACGAGGTCGGCGCGGGAGTCGAGCGGTTCCCAGCGCCGCGAAGGATGTCCGATGAGCCTGCTGGATCGCACGGTCGACTTCACCGCCGCGTTGCGACGCGCCGGGGTCCCGGTGAGCACCGCGGAGACGGTGGACGCGGCCCGGGCGCTGGGCACCGTCGGCCTGCTCGACCGGGACACGCTGCGCGAGGCGTTCGCGGCCACCATGTGCAAGCGGCCTACCTACCGGGTCACCTTCAACACGCTGTTCGATCTGTACTTCCCGCCCCGGATCGGGGACGGGCTGTCCGTCGTTGAGGCCGGCGCGGGCGGGACGGACGGCGACGGCCGGCCGGACACCTCCGATCTCGATCCGGACGCGCTGCGCGACGCGATGCGGTCCCACCTGCGCGATCTGTTGCTCGACGGTGACGACGACGCCTTGCGGCGGTTCGCCCGCGATGCGGTGACCTCGTTGGGAGCGGCCCCCGGCCCGCCCGACCGCCAGTCGTGGTTCGCCTACCGGGTCATGCGGGCGCTGTCCCCGGAGACGTTGATCGCTGACCTGCTCGCCTCGATGATGGGCGAGCAGGACCGCGGCGGCCTGGCTGAGCGGGTCGCCCGCCAGACCATCACCGACCGGCTGCGGACGTTCGAGGAGATGGTGGCCTCCGAGATCCGGCGGCGGCTGGCCGAGGAGCGGGGCGTGGAGGCGGTCGAGCGCTCGGTCGTCAAGCCGATGACCGACCAGATCGAATTCCTGCGCGCGTCCAGGAACGACCTGGTGGACCTGCGTCGGCAGGTGTATCCGCTGGCCCGCCGGCTCGCGACCCGGCTGACCGCCCGCCGCCGGATGGGTCGCAGCGGCCGGCTCGATTTTCGTCGGACCGTCCGGGCGTCCCTGGCCACCGGGGGCGTTCCGTTGGAGACCAAGCACCGGCCGCACAAGCCCCACAAGCCCGAACTGGTCGTGCTGTGCGACGTTTCGGGTTCCGTCGCGTCCTTCGCCCATTTCACCCTGCTGCTCACCCATGCGCTGCGCGAGCAGTTCTCGAAGGTCCGCGCGTTCGCGTTCATCGACACCACCGACGAGGTCACGCGCTACCTGCGGGGGCTCGATCTGGGCGACATGATGGCCCGGATCGCCGCCGAGGCGGATCTCGTCTGGTTCGACGGGCACAGCGACTACGGGCACTCCTTCGAGCGGTTCGCGGAGAAGTACCCGGACGCCGTCGGGCCGAAGACCTCCCTGCTGGTGCTCGGGGACGCCCGCAACAACTACCGGGCCACGGCCATGCCGACCTTCCGGGCCCTGTGCACCCAGGCCCGGCACGCGTACTGGCTCAACCCGGAGCCCAGGTCGTACTGGGGTTCCGGCGATTCCGCGACCGGGGTGTACGGCGAACTGGTCGACGAGATGGTCGAATGCCGCAACGTCGACCAGCTGGCCGCGTTCATCGAGCGGGTTCTGCCGACCTGAACCGGTCGCTGGTCGCCGCCGCCGTCTACGGCGTCGGGTCGCCGGCCAACCGGCGACGGACCAGCCGGACCGCCGGCCGCAGCGCGATTCCGATCCCGGTCAGGACGAGCAGGAGCACGGCGATCAGCGCCACCGGTCCGAGCGCGGCGACGACGGCCTGCAGGCCGTGGGCGAACCGGGTCCAGGACCGGTGCCAGGCCCCGCCGAAGCCCCCCGGGTGACGGTCGGGCCCGATGGCCGGCGTGCCCTGCTCCCGGACCGCGACGGTCAGCGTGGCCAGGTCACTCTGGTCGGCGAGCACCTGACGCTGACCTTCGAGCTGTTCGATCTGGACCTGCAGGTCGTCGATGCGTTGCTGGACGGCCAGGGTGTCACCGATGGTCGACGACCTGGTCAGCATGGTCAGGTAGGTGCCCCGGGTCGCGCGCAGCGCGGTCAGGCGGGCTTGGAGGTCGACGTACTGACCGGTCACGTCGGTCGACGACGTGGTCGACGTTTCCGGCCGGCCGACCTTGGCGACCGCCGCCCGCAGCTTGTCGAAGGCCGCCGCCGGTACCCGCAGCGTCACGCTCGCCGTCCCCGCGCCACCGCCAGTGAAATCGCCATTGCCATCGCCGCGGTCGGCCGATGAGCTGGTGCTGGCCGCGGTGTAGCCGCCCAGGCCGGTGGCCGCCGCGCTCAACTGGTCGACGGCCCCCGCGACCGATCCCTTGACCACCAGCGCGATGGACCGGTCCGGACCAGGCGGGTGGCGGCCGCCGGAACCGTTGAAGCCGCCGACCCGGACGAGCCCGCCGATCCGGACGAGCCCGCCGATCCGGATGGGACGGACGAGCGCGCGACCCCGGCGGCGCTCCCGGCGATCGGGGGCGCGGCCGCGCTCTCCCCACGTCCGGCCGACCGGCCCGCCGGGGAGCCCACCGCCACCGAGGACGACGACCCGCCGGCCCGGCCCGACCCGGACGAGCAGGCCGAGGCCAGTCCGACCAGTCCGACCGTGAGGACGACACCGACCAGCGCGGCGCGGGCCCGCCCGGTCGACGGGCTGAGGGCCCTCGGCATGGTCATGCGGTACTCCCGTCGCGGAAGGTCAGCGGTCAGGAGCTTGGACGCGGGACCGGCCCGCCTGGTTCATCACATTTCGGTCACGACTGCGGCCCGTTGGTCGGCTGGTTCGCCCGACCCGGGAGGCACAGCCGGACCACCGCGCCGCCGGCCGGCCGGTTCGCGGCCGAGACGGTGCCGCCGTGGGCGGTGACGATCGACCGCACGATGGCCAGACCGAGTCCCGAGCCGCCGCCGGTGCGGGCCCGGGACGGATCCGCCCGTCGGAACCGCTCGAAGGCGTGCGGAAGGAAGTCGGCCGGGAAGCCCGGGCCCTGGTCGGCGACCTCGATGAGCACGCTCCCGTCGGGTTCCAGGAGCGCGCCGACCGCGACCGCGGCACCCCGCGGCGAGTGCCGGACCGCGTTGTCGAGCAGATTGTCGACCGCCTGGCGCAACAGGTCGGCGTCCCCCCGGACCTCCAGGGCGCGCTCCGGGACCAGCAGCCGGACATTCACCTGCCGATCGGCCGCGCGGGCCCGGGCGGCTCCGGCGGAGGCGGTCAGGACGCCCGCGAGCTCGACCGGTTCGGCCGCGGCGAACGATTCGCCGTCATCCGACCGGGCCAACAGCAGCAGCGCCTCGGAGATCCGGACCAGCCGGTCGGTCTCGACGGCCGCGCCGACCACCGCGTCGACCAGTTCGGCCCGCGAGCGACCGGGCCGGGTGGCCAGTTCCAGTTCGGCCTTCAGCACCGACAACGGGGTCCGCAGCTCGTGACCGGCGTCGGCGACGAACCCCCGCTCCCGGGCCAGCGCCCCGCGCAACCGGCCGAGCAGGTCGTTCATGGTCTCGGCGAGGGCGGCGATCTCGTCCCGGGTCTTGGGGACCGCGAGTTGGCCGGCCGGGTCGTGGGCCCCGATCTGGGCGGCCTCCCGTCGCATCCGCTCGACCGGTCGCAACGCCGCCCCCGACAGCAGCCAGGCGCCGAGGCCGGCGAGCAGCGCCGCGGGCGCGGTGGCCAGCAGCATGATGTCCCGAACGTGGTCCTCGGCCCGGTCGGTGATGTCCGTCGGGTCGCCCACGACCGCCACGACCGGGTCGGGTCCGATGCGGGCGGTCGTGGCCAGCAGCCGCGACCGGCGTTCCCGGACCTCCGTGGTGAACAGCACCGATCCCCGCCGGGCCCGGGTCAACCGCCGGTCGGCGATCAGCGGGACCGTCCCGGCATTGGCGGAGGAGGCGATGACGTTCCCGTCCAGGCTGAGCACCTGCGCGATTTCCTCGGACCCGCCGACCGCGGTCCCGGCCCCGTCGTCCGGCGCCTCGGCCAGCCGGGTGGCCAGCGCGTCCGACCGGGCCGCGAGGCTCGTGTCGAGCGAGGAATCGAGGCTGGCCCGCAGCTGCAGGTAGAAGGCGACCCCGACGACGCTCAGGACGGCGGTGGTGGCGATCGCGAACAGGAGGGCCAGCCGCAGGCGGAGCGGCACGGCTCAGACCGCCGGTCCGGCCGGTGCGTCCCGCCGCGTCCCACCGGCCGGCGGGTCGCCGGTCTGCGGCCCGCCGGTCGGGTCGACGGTTGCGGTGTCCCGCAGCCGGTAGCCGGCCCCACGGACCGTTTCCAGCTGCTCGACGCCGAACGGCCGGTCCACCTTGCGGCGCAGATAGCCCACGTACTGGTCGACGACATTGGAGGTGCCGTCGTAGGCGAAGTCCCAGACGTGCTCGACGATCCGGGCCCGGGACAGCACCTGCCGCGGGTTGCGCATGAACAGCTCCAGGATCGCGAACTCCTTCGGTGAGAGCTCCAGCTCGACCGCGCCGCGCCAGGCCTGCCGGGCGGCCGGATCCAGCCGCAGCTCGCCGACGGCCAGGACGGCCGGCCGCTCGGTCGCGCCCCGGCGCAGCAGGGCCCGCAGCCGGGCGGTCATTTCGCCGAAGCTGAACGGTTTGGCCAGGTAGTCGTCGGCGCCGACGTCGAGACCCTTGATCCGGTCGGCCACGTCGGTGCGGGCGGTCAGCATGAGCACCGGAGCCCAGCGCCCGGCCGCCCGCAGCCGGCGGCAGACTTCGAACCCGTCCATGACGGGGAGCATCAGATCAAGCACGATCGCGTCATAGGACACCTCGGTCGCCGCCCACACCGCTTCGGCGCCGTCCCCGACCACATCGACCGCGTAACCGTCCTCGGCCAGTCCGCGGGAAAGCAGGGTGGCCATGCGCTTCTCGTCCTCGACCACCAGCACGCGCATGGCCTGGATACTAGGAAATCAAGCATGTGGCCGCCGTGTGAGGGAATGCGGGGCGGTGCGCCGGCAGTTCTCCGGAGATTGGCTTCGGGAGATTGACTTCCGGAGATTGACCGGCTCCGCGGCCGGGGCTCCGGTCGTAGGCGCATACGCCGGAAGGTGGACCCGCCGGGGCCAAAGATCGTCCTGTGGGTGGTCGGCGGACGCGGCCGACCCGGTTAGCGTCGGACCTACCGACGTGATGCCCGAGAGACAGGCGAGCAACTGATGATCGAGGCCCGAGGTCTCACCAAACGGTACGGCGATAAGACGGCCGTATCAGAACTGAATTTCACTGTTCAGCCCGGCATTGTCACGGGATTTCTCGGCCCGAACGGGTCGGGGAAATCAACCACGATGCGCATGATTGTCGGGCTCGACCGGCCGAGCGCCGGGTCCGTGCGGGTCGGGGGCAAGGACTACCGGGACTTCGCCGCCCCGCTGTGCGAGGTGGGCGCGCTGCTCGAGGCCCGGTCGGTGCACACCGGTCGCTCCGGGTACAACCACCTGCTCGCGCTGGCCCAGACGCACGGCATCCCGGCCCGCCGGGTGGCCGAGGTGATCGAGCTGGTCGGTCTCCAGGACGTGGCCCGCAAGCGGGCCGGCGGATTCTCCCTCGGTATGGGCCAGCGGCTCGGCATCGCCTCGGCGCTGCTCGGCGACCCGGGCACGCTGATTCTCGACGAGCCGGTCAACGGGCTCGACCCGGAGGGCATCCGCTGGATCCGCACGCTGCTCAAGGGGTTGGCGGCCGAGGGCCGCACCGTGCTGGTCTCCTCGCACCTGATGAGCGAGATGGCGTTGACGGCGGAGCACCTGATCGTCATCGGTCGGGGCCGGCTGATCGCCGACACGTCGGTCGCGGACTTCGTGGGCCGCGCGTCCGGCAATGTCGTGCGGGTCCGGACCCCCCAGGCCGACCAGCTGCGCGACCGGCTCCTGTCCGCCGATGTGACCGTCCGCGCCGACGGCGGCGGGGTCATTGAAGTGACCGGACTGAGCAGCGAGCGGATCGGTGAGGCGGCCGCGGCGGCCGGCATCGTCCTGCACGAGTTGACCCCCCAGCAGGCCTCGCTGGAGGAGGCGTTCATGGATCTCACCTACGACGCGGTGGAGTTCCACGGCGGCACCCCGCCCGGCGATCACCGCCCGCCCGGCGACCAGAGCCCGAACAGCGACCAGAGCCCGAACAGCGGACCGACCTCGATCGGAGCGAAGGCATGACCACCGCGACCCTGGACGCCCCGACCGGCGGCCCGGCCCGGCCACCCACCGCGTACCACCTGACCCAACGGCGGGTCATCCGCTCGGAATGGACGAAACTGCGGTCCCTGCGCTCGACGTTGTTCGCGCTGCTGGCGGCGGTCGTGTTCGTGATCGGGCTCGGCACTCTCATCTCGTGGGCCCAGGCGTCGCACTGGTCGCAGGCCAGCCTCCGCGACCGCCTCACGTTTGATCCGACCAACGTGAGCCTGAGCGGGTTGTTCCTCGCCCAGCTGGCGATCGGGGTGCTCGGCGTACTGATGTTCAGCGGCGAGTACGGCACCGGGATGATCAGGGCCACGCTGTCGGCCGTACCCCGCCGGCTGCCGGTTCTGTGGGCCAAGGTGCTGGTCTTCGGGGCCGTCACCTTCGTCCTGATGACGATCTCGTCGTTCGTTGCCTTCCTGGCCGGTCAGGAAGTGTTGTCCTCGCAGCACATCCAGACGTCCCTGTCCCAGCCCGGCGTGCTGCGGGCGGTTATCGGGGGCGGCCTGTACCTGCTGGTCGTCGCGCTGCTCGGCATCGCGCTCGGCGCGCTCCTGCGCAGCACGGCCGGCGGGATCGCCACCTTGTTCGGGCTGCTGCTGGTGGTACCCCTGATCGTGCATTTCCTGCCCGAAAGCTGGTCGAACGCGATCAGCCCGTATCTGCCGAGCAGCGCCGGGCAGTCGATTCTGGCGGTGGTGCACGACCCGACGTTGCTTTCGCCGTGGCCCGGGTTCCTGCTGTTCTGCGGGTATGCGGCGGCCGCCCTGGCCGGGGCGACGGTGGTGCTGCTGCGCCGCGACGCCTAGCCGGTTCCGCCGACCCCGCGGCCGGCCCGGGGTCACGATGGGAACCGGACGGGTCAACCGGCTGGGCCGGCTGGGCCGGCGCTGGGGCGGGAGGGGAGGTGGACCGGTGCCCGACGACGTGAACCTGGACGCTCTGCCGACCCCGCGCGCCCCCGGCCGGATCCGCCGGTGGCTCACGGAGCACCAGATCGCGGTGCACACCACGATCATCGCGCCGATCGTGGTCAGCACCGTGGTCGCCGCCGCCGTCGATCACCACCAACGTCACGGGCACGTCGGGGTCGCCGTGTTCGTCGCGCTGCTGCTGGTCCCGTTGATCTGGCGGCGGTCGCGCCCGGTCACCGTGTTCGGGCTGCTGGCCGTGATCGCCCTCGTCCAGTGGCTGCTGAACGTCAAGACGCCCGGCGACGTGGCGCTCCTGGTTGCGCTCTACACGGTGGCAGCCGGACGGCCGCGGCGGCTGGCCCTCCTGGCCGCGGGGGTCCTCGAGGCGGGCGCGGTCATGGCCGCCCTGCGGTGGGGCGGTCCGTCGGTCCGGGAGACGTTCACCGGTTTCGTCTTCCTGTCCGGAATGGTGGTCGCGGCCGGTGCGATCGGCATCAACATCGGCGGGCGGCGGGCGCAACTGGCCCACCTGGAGGATCGGACCGCCCGGTTGGAGCGGGAGCGCGACCAGCAGACCCGGCTGGGCGCGGCGACCGAGCGGGCCCGGATCGCCCGCGAAATGCACGACGTCGTTGCCCATAACCTGACCGTGATGGTCGCGCTGGCCGACGGGGCCGCTTTTACCCTCGACGCGGAACCGGCCCGCGCGGCCACCGCGATCCAGGCGGTCTCCGCCACCGGCCGGGAGGCCCTCGGCGAGATGCGGCGGCTGCTCGGAGTCCTGCGGGCCGATCCGGTCGGCGCCGCGCTCGCGGAGCAGTCGGCGGGGGCGGGTCGCCCGGATCCGACGGGTGGCCCGGCGGTCGGCGTCGCCCCGTCGGCCGCGGACGACGGGCCGCCGGCCGGGGACCGAGCCCCGCAGCCCGGGGTGGCCGATCTCGATCGGCTCGTCGAGCAGGTCCGGGCGGCCGGTCTCCCGGTCCGGATGGAGACCCGCGGGGCGCCGTGGGCGTTGCCACCCGGCGCCTCGCTGACGGTCTTCCGCATCGTGCAGGAGGCCTTGACGAACACGCTCAAGCACGGTGGACCGGGGGCCACCGCGCGGGTCCGGCTGCGCTACGGGACGCCGGTCGTCGAGGTGGACATCGTCGACACCGGCCCGCCGGCTGGTGGCCCGGAGAGCCCGGGCGGGCCGGGCGGGCAGGGCCTGGCCGGGATGCGGGAACGGGTCGCCGTCTACGCCGGCACCGTCACGGCCGGCCCTGGTCCGGAAGGCGGCTGGGCGGTCCAGGCCCGACTGGTGGCCGCGCCGGCGACCGGGGCCGGGCCCCGGATCGACCGGTCGGACATCGACCGGTCGGACATAGTGTCCGCGTGACCACCTCCGTTCTGCTCGTCGACGATCAGCCGCTGTTGCGCATGGGCTTCCGGATGGTGCTGGAGTCGCAGCCCGACGTCCGCGTGGTGGGGGAGGCGGGCGACGGCGCCGAGGCCGTCCGGCTGGCTGAACGCCTCGCGCCGGACGTCGCACTGATGGACGTGCGGATGCCGGGGATGGACGGGATCGAGGCCACCGCGCGGATCGTCGCGGCCCCGGGGACCACCCGGGTGCTGATCCTGACCACCTTCGACCTGGACCAGTACGCCTATGCGGCGCTGCGCGCCGGGGCCAGCGGCTTTCTGCTCAAGGACGTGCCACCGGCCGACCTGCTCTCGGCCATCCGCGCGGTCGCGACCGGGGACGCGGTCGTCGCGCCGAGCATCACCCGCCGGCTGCTCGACACGTTCGCCCACAAGCTGCCCGACCCGGAGCGGCCGCCCGACGAGGCTGACCCGCGCCTGGCCCGGCTCACCGACCGCGAACTGGTGGTTCTGCACGAGGTCGCCGCCGGCCGGTCCAACGCCGAGATCGCCGGGCGCCTCGTCCTGTCCGAAGCCACGGTCAAGACGCACGTCGGTCGGATCCTGATGAAGTTGGAACTGCG
>JAMFSN010000376.1 GCA_026225295.1 Frankia alni | reverse complement strand
CGCTCAGGTTGGACGCGAAGCGCCGTCCCGGACCGGGTAGCGCCGGCTCAACGGTCGCCGCGTCGCGGGCCGCGGCCGGGGTGGCGGTGCTGCTGCTGGTACCGGGGTCGGTCAGTCCTGGCTGTCGGCCCAGGGGCCGACCCCGCCGACGCGGTCGACGGTGACGTGCAGGAGGTGTCCGGGCGGCGGATTCGGACCGGGCGGGAAGACGGCGCCCGGGCCGATGTAGGTCCGGGCCAGCTCCTGCAGCACCTCGGGGGCCCCGCCGTCGGTGACGCGCCCCGTCCCGTGCACGGTCAGGTATTCAGTCAGGCCGCGCTCGTTGAGCCGGTCGGTTTCGAAGGTGATGACCACCCGGGGGTCGCGCCGGACGTTCCGCAGCTTCTGCCGGTTGCTCAGGCTGGCGATGACGATCTCGTCACCGTCCAACCCGGCCCACACGATGCTGGCCTGCGGACTGCCGTCGGCGTTGAGGGTGACCAGGTGGGCCAGGTGGTTGCCGGTCAGAAGCGTGCGGCCCGCGGAGTTCAGGACGGTCATGCGGCAGATTCTTGCACCGGGGGCGGCCGGGATGTTCGTGGCCACCACCCTGGCCGGCGCGCGGGCGGGTTGTCAGTCCCGGGCCAGTTCCACGAAACCGGTCGCCCCGAGCTCGGCGTCCTCCTGCTCGACCACGGTCTCGTCGGGCGTCGGCCGGTTCGCGCCGTGGGCCGGCAGGAACCAGGCCACCGCGGCGGCGGCCACGCAGACGACCGTCGCGATCCACATCACCAGCGTGTAGCCCGTTTCGGTCGGCAGGTGCTGGCCGCTGGGGGTGTGGCCGGCCAGCACCGAGGCGGTCAGCGCGCTGCCCAGCGAGAAGCCGATGTAGCGGACCACCTGGTAGAAGCCCATCGCGCTGCCGGTCTCGCGGTCCGGGACGGCCCCCACGATCAGGCCCGGAATCGCGGCCGAGGTCGAGCCGATGCCCACGCCGAGCACGGCCATCATCACCAGGGCCTCCCACAGCGAGGTGTGGAACAGGGCGAAGAAGGCGCCGGCCACGGCCACCGCCAGGGACCCGAGCGGCAGCAGCGGGCGTACTCCGAACCGCTCCGTGAACCAGGGCAGCGCCCGGCTGCACAGCAGGCTCGTGACCGACAGAGGGACGAGACACAGCCCGGCGACCACCACCGAGGCGGAAAAGCCGTAGCCGCCGGCCCGGGGGGCCTGGACGAACTCGGTGACCGCCGACATGTACATGTACATGGCGACGCCGAGCACGATCGCGCAGGAGTCGCCGGTCAGCACAGCCGGGTGCCGCAGCAGCCGCAGCTCGACGAGCGGGATGCCCGCGCGCAGTTCCTGGAACACCCACCCCGTCAGGGCGGCCAGGGCCACGACGATCAGGGCGATCACCCTGATCGAGGCCCACCCCCAGTCGCTGCCTTCGGCGATGGCCAGCAGCAGCGCGACCAGCCCGACGCTCAACAGGACGACGCCCGGCAGGTCGAGCGGCTGGGCGTCCCGGCCGTGGCTGGTCGGCACGATCAGCGCGACACACAGCAACGCCACGCCGCTGACCGCGGCGCCGAACCAGTAGTCGGCCGACAGCCCGAAACCGTCCGCGATCAGGCCGCTGACCGGGTACCCGATGCCGACCCCGGCGGCCGTGCAGATCGACAGCAGCGCGATCGCCCCGCGGACCTGATCCTTGGGCAGGTGGTCGCGGGCGGCGGCCATGGTCAACGGGACCAGACCCAGCCCGATGCCCTGCAGGGCCCGGCCGGCGACCAGCAGCGGCAAGGTGTGGGCCAGCGCGGCGACGACGCCGCCGAGCGTGACGGCGGCCAGGCCGGCGATCATCGTTTCGCGGCGCCGCGGACCGTCGCCGAGGCGGCCCATGATCGGGGCGCTGACCGCGCCGACCAGCAGGGTCACGGTCAGCGCCCACTGGGCGGTGCTGAGCGGCACCCGCAGCGACGAGGCGATGCTGGGCAGCAGCGGCGCGCCCAGCGAGCTGATGAGGGCGGCGACCATGGTGGTGGAAACGAGCACCGGGGTGAGCGCGGCCTCGCGCCGGGCCGGGTTCATGCGCCGGCCCGCCGTTGCTGCAGCGTCCCGATGAGCTTGGCCAGCGTCTCGGTCGCCCCGACCAGCTCGGCCAGTTCCTCGTCGCTCAGTTCCAGCACGGTCTCCCGCATCAGCGTCCGGACCTGGACCCGGGACGCTTCGATCTTTTCCCGGCCGGTGGGCGAGATGGAGACCAGGACGACCCGGCCGTCCTGGGCCGCGCGGCCCCGCACGACGAAGCCGCGGGTCTCGAGTCGATCGACCAGCCGGGTGACCGTCGGCTGGGCGAGCGCTTCGGTCTCGGCGAGCTCGGTAATGCGGCGCGGGCGTTCGAGCAGGGTGATCAGCAGGCCGGACTCGGTGCGCGACAGTTCGCGGCTTCCGAAGCTGGTCAGCAGGCGGGTCAGGCGGGACGCGCGATGGATCAGCGAGCTGGCGACCAGGTCGATCGCCTCGGCCCGCGCGGTCGTGAGAGCGTTCATATAGCAGAACTATATAGCATCCGCATGTATCTCGGTTGGGCGCGGTGAGCCGCCGGCCCCGGGCGTGGGGCGGTGGTGGCGGAGCCGAGCTGCATGGCCAGGTGGTCGTCGCGGTCGCCGTTCGGACGTACGGCTGCGTACGGAGCGCCGGGGGAGCCGCGGCGGGTCAGTACCAGATGGCGATGCGGCGGCCGAGCGGGTCGCGATCATCCTGGGCCGGCAGCGGGACCGCCTGACCGAGGGCGATCCGGTGGGCGCTCCACGCGGCGGCGGCCGCGTCGAGCACATCGATCGGCGGCACGCGGTCGGCCGGGCCCGCGAAGCGGTCGGGCAGGACGATCCCGGCCCGCACGAGCAGGTGGCGGCGATCGTTGTGGCCGGCCCAGGACGTCTTGGCGTGGCTCAGGTCCCGGCCGGCGATGGCCCGGAACGAAACCTCGGGATGCACCTCGTACAGCGGCGCGTCACCCGGCCGGGCCGCCTCGGCCCGGGCGTTCGCCTCCAGCAACTTGGCCCGCAGGCCCCAGGCCTGCTGGGTCAGGCCCCCGCCGGTCAGCTCGCGACACCGCCGGTTGGCGGTCGCGAAGTCGGGTTCCAGCCAGGCGGCCCGGGGCGGGACCCGGAAGATGCTGGCCCGCCGGGGTCCGATGAACGATTTCGCGGCGTCGTCGGCCGGCCGCCAACCGCCGTCGAGCAGTCCCAGTGGCATGTCGACGCCGACCGCGGCCGGTGGCCCGGCTCCGTCATCGAGCGGCCCGTCATCGAGCAGGCCAGCCAGGGTCGTGCCGAACCGGGCGGCGGCGAACGTCCCGCCGGCCAGCACGACCGCCACCCATCCGCCCGGGCAGGCGTCGACCCCGACCGCGACCACCGGCCCGCGCCGGGATCCCGGCGGCCCGCTCAGGTGCGCGGCGGGAGCGGCGGGAACTGCGGAGGCCGGCGGGTCTCCCGGGCCGCGACCGCCTCGGCCAGGTCCGGGCCGGCGAAGGAGATGCCCATCCCGGCCACCGACTCGGCCATCGCCGCGTCCCGGGACCGCTCGGCGTCGGCCCACAACTGGGCCTTGATCGCGGCCATGGACCTGGGGGAACAGTTCTGCGCGAGGTCGGCCGCGTACGCCTGGGCGGCGGCCAGGGCGGTGCCGGCCGGGACCACCCGCTGGACCAGACCGAGCCGTTCGGCTTCGGCCGCGCCGACCGTCCGCCCGGACAGCAGCAGGTCGGCGGCGTTCGGCAGGCCGATCAACCGTTGGAGCACCCACGCGGCGTTGTACTCGGCGACCAGGCCGAGCCGCGCGAAGCTGGTCGAGAAGGTCGCGTCCTCGGCGGCGACGCGCAGGTCGGCGCTCACCGCCAGGCCGAACCCGATCCCGGCCACCGCGCCGTTCACCGCCGCGATGACCGGCTTGCGGATCCGCATCGCGGCCTCGGCCGTGGCCGGTGTGTCGGGCAGGAACCGGTTCAGCCCGGCCGGGCCCTCCGCGAGGAGGGCGAGGTCGGCCCCCGCGCAGAAACCCTTCCCGGCGCCGGTCAGGACGATCGCGCGCACGGCCGGATCGTTGTCGGCCTCGGCCAGCAGCGAGCGGTAGCGGTGCGTCATGGCCGGCAGCAGCGCATTGCGCTTCTCCGGTCGGTTGAGGGTCACGGTCGCGACCCCGTCAATCACGTCATAGAGGACGGACGTGTCGGTGGCGACCGTCATGTGCGCCAACCTCCGGTGAGGAATGGATGAGATATCCGCTGGAGTACCCGGCATCCCGGTATCCCGGGTGATGCTTGCACAGCCGGCGTGGGCGCGCGCGCATGAACGGCGCTCGCGCGGGCGGCTCCCACCGACGGCCGGACCCGGTCGGGCCGGGTCGCAACCGGGTCGGTATGCCTCGCCGCGAATGCCGGCGGCGGCTCCCGGGGGTCCGGACCGCGACACGCGGCGCCGGGGCCGGCCGTGAGACGATTTGGTGGTTCAGTGAACCCGCTGGCGGCGCAGAGAATCCCGACCCGATGTGATCCGTCGGATTCGTCGGTCCCCGGCGGTCGCGGATCGCTTCCGTCGGGTAAGACGGAGAAAGGCACGTCCGGGAGCACGGTCATCGGGGTTGGCGGGTCATCGGGTTGGCTGGGGGGTCATCGGGTGGTGCAGGAACGGCGCGGGCCGGGTCCGGCCGGCTATCCGGGCCCGCGGGGGCGCGGTGCACCGTTGCCGCCCGACGTCGATCCCCGCCGGGCCGCCGACCGCCGCGCCGCTGACCGCCGGCCACCGCCGCGCCGCGAACCCCCGCCGCCGGTCGCCTCGGTGGCCACGTTCAGCCGGTGGCCGGCGCTGCGGGCCGTCCTCAGCGGGCTGTCGGCGCTGATCCTGCTGATCAGCGTGGGCGGCTGGGTCAGCTACTCCTACTTCAACGGCAAGATCGCCCATGTGGCGCTCAACCTCAACGGCACCCGGCCGGACGGTGCCGCCGGCGGAACCGAGAACTATCTCCTGGCCGGCACGGACAGCCGGGCCGGCACCGGCACCGAGTACGGCACGAACATCGAGGGCGAGCGCTCCGACTCGACGATCCTGGTCCACCTGGACAAGGACGGGACGACGACGATGGTGTCGTTCCCCCGCGACCTGCTGGTCACGATCCCGGCCTACACCTCGTCCAAAGGCACGCACTACGCCGAGACGAAGGCCAAGTTCAACTCGGCGATCCAGAACGGCGGGCCGGGCCGGCTCGTCGCGCTGGTCGAGAGCCTCACCGACATCCGGGTCGACCACTACGTGTCCATCGACCTGGAAGGCTTCAAGGCGATGACCAACGCGATCGGCGGGGTCGACGTCTGCATCCTGCCTTCCAACTACCACCAGACGTTCCCCGACGACAACGGGGTCACGAGGGTCAGCACCAACACCAACGACCCGATCAGCGGCTTCGTCGGCGGCCCCGGCACCATCCACGTGAACGGCGAGCAGGGGCTCGCCTTCGTCCGGCAGCGGCACGGCCTGCCCAACGGCGACCTCGACCGCATCAAACGCCAGCAGCAGTTCCTCGGGGCGGTGTTCCGCAAGGCCACGACCGGCGGGGTGCTGGCCAACCCGCTCAAGCTCGAGGGGCTCGTCTCCAGCGCGACTTCGGCCCTGACCCTCGATGACAACACGAACATCAACGACCTCAAGAAGCTGGCCACCCGGCTGCGGGGGGTGGCGGCCGGCAGCGTCCGCATGCTGACCGTCCCCAACCACGTGGCGACCACCGCCGACGGGGCGACCGATGCGGCCGGCAACATCCCCCCGTACGGCGATGTGCTGATCACCGACCAGACCCCGTTCGAGCAGATGCTCGCCCCGCTGCGGGGGGAGGGCGGCTCGTCGGCGAAGGCGACCACCGCGCCGGCGGTCGCGCCCGCGAGCGTCACCGTGGTCGTCTACAACGGCAGCCGGCGGGCCGGGCTGGCGTCCACCACGGTGACCGCGCTGACCGCCAAGGGGTTCGTCGCCTCGAGCGGCGGCAACGCCTCCCTGACCACCTATGTGACGACCCGGGTCCGTTACGGGGCCGGCCAGGAAGCTGCGGCGCAGACGCTGCTCAAGGCGGTCCCGGGCGCCCGGCTGGAAGCCGACTCGTCCATCTCGGGCGTGCAGCTGATCCTCGGTTCCTCGTTCGCCGGGGTCGGGGTCGCGGCGGCCGGGACCGGGTCCACCACCACCACCGGCTCGACCCCCGCCGGGACGGCGAGCGCGACGGCGTCGACCGCGTCGGCGACCACCGCCGCCCCGGGCGCCTGCACCTACTGATCATGCCGCCGGTGTGGACCGGGCGGGTGCTGTGGCCGGGCGGGGGATGAATCCGCAGGTATCGGGGGTAGGTAGGAATCACGACCGGCGGTCGGGTGACCCGGGGGGCGGCGGAACGACGAGCAGGAGGCGAGGCACCGATGATCGACAGTGCGGTAGGCGGGGCAACGGTCGGCG
>JAMFSN010000059.1 GCA_026225295.1 Frankia alni | reverse complement strand
CGGGGCGCCCCGACGCTGACATTCCCCGAAAATGCCGAGTTGGCAGCGTCGCCGCATGCCCCCACGTCCGCTGGCGACGACGGTCCGTGGGTCATCCGTAAGTGTCATCGTCCCGGCGCGCTATAGCCGACGCCGACGCTGCCACATCGACGCCCCCGGCCCGGGAGCCCACCCCGACCTACCAGCCCCACCCGACCCCAGCCCCGTCAGAGTCAACGCCCCCGCCACCGCTGACGCAACCACCACCGACCTGCCCCTGGCCGGGCCGGGCAACAACCGCAATGGGCATCCTCACCGCACCACCCAGCGACGGCTGACACTGCCAAATGCCGATCTGGGCCCCGGCTGGGCCCCGACCGGGGCCGGGCGTCATCGTCAGCGCACGCTCCGGAGGCTGTCGCAGAATGCAGCTGCCCGTGATCAGTGGTCGATTTGAACCCGGCCAAGCTGGCCGTGGGTCGACGAAATCGAGTCGGTCGTAGCAATCGGGTCCCCCCGAAACTGGGCTCACCGCCCATTTGCGACAGCCTCTCCGGCGTCCGCTGACGCTCGGCAGAGCAAGGACAAAAGACAAAGGACAAAGGACAAGCCGGCGCGCGAGGTGGATCAGTAGGCGCCTTCGCGGCGGAGTACGGCGAAGACCGTCCGCCACAGGATGACGAAGTCCGTCGCCAACGACCAGTTCTCGACGTACCGCAGGTCGAGGCGCACGGACTCGTCCCACTCGAGGTTCGAGCGGCCGCTGATCTGCCACAGCCCGGTCAGGCCAGGCTTCACCATCAGCCGCCGGTGGACGTCCCCGGAGTAGCGGGCGACCTCGCTGGGCAGCGGCGGTCGCGGCCCGACCAGGGACATGTCCCCCCGCACGACGTTCAGCAGCTGGGGCAGCTCGTCCAAGGACCACTTGCGCAGGAACCGGCCGACGGCCGTGACCCGGGGGTCGTCCTTCATCTTGAACAGCAGCCCCTCGGCCCGCTCGTTCTGCTTGGCCAGGCCGGCCAGGCGCGTCTCGGCGTCGACGTACATCGAGCGGAACTTGTACATCCGGAACGGCTCGCCGGTCCGGCCGATGCGGATCTGCTTGAACAGCGCCGGGCCGCGACTGGAGAACCGGACCGCCAGTCCCAACCCGATCAGCAGCGGCGAGAACACCAGCACGGCGACGGTCGCGACGATGCGGTCGACGGCCGCCTTGAGGAGACGCCGGCTGCCGGTCAGCTCGGGTTCCTCGACGTGCAGCAGCGGCAACCCGGCCACCGGCTTGATCGAGATCCGCGGGCCGGTGACGTCGGTCAGCGCCGAGCTGACCAGCACATCGATGTCCGAGCCCTCCAGGTCCCACATGACCCGGCGCAGCGTGTCCCCGTCCATCTGGGGAGACACCGCCACGGTCGTCGCCCGGGTGGACCGGATCGCGTCGTGGATGTCCTCCGAGGTGCCGACGATCGGGATGCCGAGCAGATCGAACCCGATCCGGTCGGGCCGGTCGCGGCTGTGCCGGCCGGGTGAGCGGTCCAGGCAGATGCCGACCACCGACCAGCCGGCGGTCGGGTCGCGCTGGGCCAACCGGACCAGGGTGACCGCCGATTCGCCCGAGCCGACGACCAGCACCCGGTGCATGCACCGGTTGTTGCGCCGCATCTTGTGCAGCACGCCCCGACCCGCCGACCGGCCGACCACCGACAGCACGGCCGCCACCGGGAACGCGACCAGCACGTAGGTACGGGCGATCTCCGCCTTCGAGGCGTACGACACGACGGCGACCAGCGCGATCAGCCGGGCGGCCGAGTTCACGACCCGCCGGAACTCCTCCGAGCCCCCGCCGAGGAACCTCGTCTCATAGGCGCGCCCGAGCGACATCGACAACAGCCAGGCCACCGGGATCAGGCCGGTCAGGACGAGGTACGGGATGGACGAGCCCATCTCCGAGCCGAACCGGACCAGGAACGCGGCCAGCGCGGCGGCCAGCGCGGCGGCCAGGTCGAAGGCGATCAGGAGCCGGACGTACCGCCGCTCCCACGCGACGTGCGCCTTGTACTTGCCCTTGGCGACGTCGGGGTGGATGTAGATCCCGGCGTCGTGCAGGTGGAGATCGCCCGGTCGGCCCACGCCCGGCGCCGCGGCTTCGCCTTGCTCCCGCGCCGTCGGCACGGCACCACTGTCCAATGCCGCATCCTTACCTGGCCCGACGCGGGACTCCCCCGGCATGGTCTCGGTCATAGCCAGCCCCCCCAGGACTGTGGATCCACGTCCCTGATCGCCGCCGAAGGTCCCTGGGCTCGCCGTCGACGCTCGTGCCAGACATTTCTCATCCGTCCCCCCGGGTCATACGCAGGGGGACATCACCTGACATCCAACCACGAACCGCCGACCCTTGAGTCAGGGCACCGGTGGTACCGGGCCGGTCGCCGCGAGCACGCGGATCTGTCAGCCACCCGACGGCCGCCGGCCCAGGGCCCCCCTGGCCCGGGTCCAGACGTGCGAAGTTACAAGGTCAGCGGCGCAAACCGATCGGACTGCGGTCTACCGGGGTTCTGGCGCGTCGCGACCAAAGCACTGCCCCGGAGCATTCCGACCACCGGCATCCGAGCCGGTCCGCGCCGCGGGGTCCCGGTCAGGGCAACGCGGCGACCAGGTCGCCGATCTCCTTGCGGACGCCGGTGTAGAACGGGACCTCCAGGCGGGTGTGCCGGCGGGCATCGCTGGCCCGCAGGTGACGCAGGCAGTCGACGATGCGGTGCAGCTCATCCGCCTCGAAGGCCAGCAGCCACTCGTAGTCGCCCAGCCCGAAGGCCGCGACCGTGTTGGCCCGGACGTCGGCGAACTCCCGGCCCATGATCCCGTGTTCCGCGAGCATCCCGCGCCGCTCGTAGTCGGGCAGCAGGTACCACTCCAGGGACCGGTTGAACGGGTAGACACAGACGTAGCGCCGCGGGTCCTCCCGCCGGACGTAGGCCGGGATGTGGCTGCGGTTGAACTCGGCCGGCCGGTGCAGGCCGACGGACGACCACACCGGGGCCAGCGACCGGCCCAGGGCCGTCTGGCGGAACCGCTGGTAGGTCTCCTGCAGTACGTCCGGATCCGGGCAGGTCCACCAGATCAGCACGTCGGCGTCGGCCCGGTAACCGCTGATCTCGTACACGCCCCGGACGTAGACGTCCTTGGCGAGCGACTGTTCAAAAAAGCTCTCCACCTCGACCGCCAACGGCGCCCGGTCGGCCGGCAGCGGCTGCGCCGACCGGAACACCGACCAGGAGGTGTAGAGCATCTCGTCGTTGAGCTCCTGGGCGGACTTCTTCGACTCGGCCATGGACCTGGGGTTCCCTTCTCGTCGTGCTCGTCGTGCT
>JAMFSN010000375.1 GCA_026225295.1 Frankia alni | reverse complement strand
GGCCTCCTGCTCGACGAGCTGCCGCCCGGCACCCACGTGCTGGTCTGCGACCCGGAGCGGGTGCGCTCCCGGGCGTCGGATCTGGTCCGGACCAGCCAGGAGTTCCTCGAGGCGTCCTGGAGCACCGCCGCCCTGGGGGGCAGCGCGCCGATCGATCTCGGCGCGGCCGCCTACCGGGGCCTGGCCGAGGTCCGGGCCCGGGCCGGTCAGCTGGACCTGCCCTGGTGGTCGATCACCCCGATGCTCGTCGACGAGGAGCTGCCGGGCGCGGCCGAGGACGGCGACGACGCCGAGACCGTCCGCTCGGCCCTGCGGCCGGCGAAGCTCTACCACGGCGACACGGCCCGGGCCCTGGCCGACGCCAAGGGCTGGCTCTCCGAAGGCTGGCGGGTCCTGTTCGTCACCGAGGGCAACGGGCCGGCCCGGCGCCTGACCGAGTTGCTGCGGGACGCCGACCTCGGCGCCCGGCTCGACGAGACCGGCCGGTTGGCCCCCGGCGTGGCCGTGGTGACCTGCGCTTCGCTACCGAACGGCTTCGTGGCCGACGCGCTGCGGCTGGCCGTGCTCACCGAAACCGACCTGGCCGGCGCGCGGGGCGTGTCGACCAAGGACATGCTGCGGATGCCGAGCCGGCGCCGCAAGGGCATCGACCCGTTGGCCCTGGCCGGCGGGGACCTGATCGTCCACGAACAGCACGGCGTGGGGCGCTACATCGAGATGGTGACCCGCACCGTGGCCGGGGCGACCCGCGAATACCTGGTCCTGGAGTACGCCCGGGGCGACCGGCTGTACGTGCCGACCGACCAGCTCGAGCAGGTCACCCGGTACGTCGGCGGCGAGGGCCCGAGCCTGGACCGGATCGGCGGCGGTGACTGGGCCAAGCGCAAGGGCCGGGCCCGTAAGGCGGTCAAGCAGATCGCCGGCGAGCTGATCCGGCTCTACAGCGCCCGGATGGCCGCCCCCGGTCACGCGTTCGGCGCCGACACCCCCTGGCAGCGGGAGCTGGAGGACGCGTTCCCGTACCGGGAGACCCCCGATCAGCTGTCCGCCATCTCCGAGGTCAAGAACGACATGGAGAAGGCCGTCCCGATGGACCGGGTGGTCTGCGGCGACGTCGGCTACGGCAAGACCGAGATCGCCATCCGGGCCGCGTTCAAGGCCGCCCAGGAAGGCAAGCAGGTCGCGGTGCTGGTGCCCACGACGTTGCTCGTCCAGCAGCACTTCCAGACCTTCTCCGAGCGGTACGCGCCGTTCCCGGTGGTGGTCAAGGGGATGTCGCGCTTCAACTCCGTGGCCGAACAGAAGGCGGTGCTCGACGGGATGGCCGACGGAACCGTCGACGTGGTCATCGGGACCCACCGGCTGCTGTCGTCCGGCACCACCTTCAAGGACCTGGGCCTGGTCATCGTCGACGAGGAACAGCGGTTCGGGGTGGAGCACAAGGAACACCTCAAGCAGATGCGGACCGCCGTCGACGTGCTGACGATGAGCGCCACCCCCATCCCGCGGACCCTCGAGATGTCGATCACCGGCATCCGGGAGCTGTCAACCATGGACACCCCGCCCGAGGAGCGCCACCCGGTGCTGACGTTCGTCGGTCCCTACGCCGACCGGCAGGTCGGGGCGGCCATCCGCCGGGAGCTGCTGCGCGAAGGCCAGGTCTTCTTCGTCCACAACCGGGTCGAGTCGATCGACAAGGCCGCCGCCCGGCTGCGCGAACTGGTCCCCGAGGCGCGGATCGCGACCGCCCACGGCCAGATGGGCGAGGACGCGCTGGAGAAGGTCATGGTCGCGTTCTGGGAAAAGGAGTTCGACGTCCTGGTCTGCACCACGATCGTGGAGTCGGGCCTGGACATCTCCAACGCCAACACCCTGATCGTCGAGCGGGCCGACACGTTCGGGTTGTCCCAGCTCCACCAGCTGCGGGGCCGGGTCGGTCGGGGGCGGGAGCGGGCCTACGCCTACTTCCTCTACCCGGCCGAGAAGCCGCTGACCGAGACCGCCCACGACCGGTTGGCCACCATCGCGCAGCACAACGACCTGGGCGCCGGCATGGCCGTCGCCATGAAGGACCTGGAGATCCGGGGGGCCGGCAACCTGCTGGGCGGCGAACAGTCGGGGCACATCGCCTCGGTCGGCTTCGATCTCTACGTCCGGATGGTCGGCGAGGCGGTCGGCGAGTACAAGGGCACCACCGCCGACGAACCGGCCGAGGTCAAGGTCGAGCTGCCGGTCGACGCGAGCCTGCCGCACGACTACGTCCCGAGCGAGCGGCTGCGGCTGGACGCCTACCGCCGGCTGGCCGCCGCGGCCTCGGACGAGGACATCGCCGAGGTCCGGGCCGAGCTGGTCGACCGGTTCGGGGCGCCGCCGGTGGTGGCCGACAACCTGCTGGCCGTCGCGTCCCTGCGGGTGCTGGCCCGCCGGTACGGGATCACCGAGATCACGGTGGCCGGCAAGCAGGTCCGCTTCGCCCCGGCCGATCTGCGGGAAAGCCAGACGCTGCGGCTCCAGCGTCTGTACAAGGGCGCGGTGATCAAGCCGACCGCCCACACGGTCCTCGTCCCGATGCCCACCGAGACCGGCCGGATCGGGTCCCGCCCGCTGCGCGACACGGCCTTGCTGAACTGGGCCGGGGGCCTGCTCAACGCGGTCATCGGCGACTCGGTGAGCGCCGCGGCGGCCGTCGCCGGCTGATCGTCCGGCCCGGCCACCCGGCCCGCCCGCCCCGGTCGGACAGTCGGGCCGGGGCGGGCGTCGCCCCGGGCGGGCCGCGCCGATAACCTGAGCGGGTGACAAGGTCCGTGAATCTCCGCCGGGTGCGTACCGCGGCCGTCGGCGCCGCGCTGGTCGCGCTGTCCGCCGCCGCCTGCACGACCCACGCCGGGTCCTCCGCGCAGGTCGGCAGCTCCACGATCAGCACGTCGACCCTGCGCGGGCTGGTCCAGCGCGGGTCGGCCGCGGTGACCGCCAATCCGACCGCCGGCCAGACGCTCGACCCGGCCGCGCTGCAGCGCAAGCTGCTGTCGCTGCTGGTCACCGACAAGCTGGTGGCCGAGGACGCCGACCGGCTCGGGGTGTCGGTGAACCAGCAGGAGATCGCCACCTACGACCAGGCGTTCGGCGCGCTGAACTTCGGCAGCGTGGCCAAGTTCCACCAGCAGCTGGCGGCGGCCGGTGTGGGACCGTCCGACACGGATCTCTACGTGCGGTACGCGGCGCTGCAGGAAGCGATCGAGGACAAGATCTCGCCCGCGCCGGCCATCAGCGATGCCAACCTGCGTCAGCAGTACGACGCGGTGGTCAAGCAGACCGGCAAGATCCCGCTCAGCTTCGATGACGCCAAGCCGTGGATCGAACGGTTCATCGCCGACCAGACGCGCTCGGTGGCCCTGACCAAGCAGCTCACCGGTCTGGCCGACGCGACCAGGATCTCGATCAACCCGCGCTTCGGCAAGTGGGACGCGTCCCAGCTCGGGGTGGTCGCGGCCGACGGCTCGGTCGCCACCAAGGTCGCCCCGGCCCCGTCCAGCGCCGCCACCCAGTAGGGGTTCGGGTCAGACGGTGGCCGCGCGGATCGTTCTACTGTCCACCGGCGCCCACCTGCCGCCCGGACTGCTGACCGCGACGGCCTGGGACCTGCTGCGGGCCCATCCGGTGCTGTGCGGCGATCCGGCCCACCGCCAGTTGGCCGACCTCGCCGCGGCCGGGATCGACGTCGAGCTGATCACTGATCCCCGCGCCGCTTCCGACCCGCCGGACCCGTCCGACGGGGTGGCCGGGACCGACCGGCCCGCGGCCGCCGACCCGGGACCGGGCCCCGACCCGGGCGAACCGCGGGCCGAGCAGATCGCGGCGCTGCTGGGCCGACGGGCGGCCGGGGAGCCGGCCGGGACCGTCGTCTGGCTGCTGGGGGTGGACGGCGAGCCGGCGCTGGTCGCCGCGCTGACCGGGCTGGCCGTGGCCACCCGCGAGCTCACCCTCGACCCGGTCGCGGGGTCGAGCGATCCGCCGGGGGCCGTGCTGCTGACCGCCGTGACCGTCATGGACCGGCTCCGGTCGCCGGGCGGCTGCCCGTGGGACGCCGAGCAGACCCATGAGTCCCTGGCGCCGTACCTGATCGAGGAGGCCTACGAGGCGCTCGCGTCGATCGAGGCCGGCAACCTCATCGAGCTGCGCGAGGAGATCGGCGACGTCCTGCTCCAGGTCCTGTTCCACGCCCGGCTGGCCGACGAGGAGTCCTCCGACGACGGCGGCGGCTGGGATGTGGACGACGTGGCCGCGGAACTGGTCGCCAAGCTGGTCCGCCGCCATCCGCACGTGTTCGGCCCGGCGGACGCCCTGGGTGCGGCGGACGGCCCCGGCGTGGCCGAGGTTCGGGGCGCGGCCGACGTCGAGGCGAACTGGGACGCCATCAAGCGGCAGGAGAAGGGCCGGACCTCGGCCACGGACGGGGTGCCGCTCGGGCAGCCGGCGCTGTCGTTGGTGGTCAAGCTCCAGTCGCGGGCCGCGAAGGCCGGCGTACCGGTCGATCTGATGCTCGGGATTCCCGACCTCACGCCCGAACGGCTGGCCGCCGCGTTCGCGGACCTCGCCGCGGCGGCCGGGCGGGCTCCGTACGAGGTGGATCCGGACAGCATCGGGGCCCTGCTGGTGGCGGCGGTCGTGTTGGCCCGGGGAGCGGGGGTGGATCCGGAAGCGGCGCTGCGGACCGCGGCCCGCCGGTTCGCGGCCGACCTGGTCGTCGCGGAGCAGGCCGCGCGGGCGGCCGGAGTCGACCCGACGGCCGCGACCGCTCCGGTCTGGCGGTCGGCCTGGCCCGGCACCGAACCGACGATCTGATCGTGGCCGACCGCCCGCGACCGCCCGCTCCGGTTCGATCGGCTCCGGGTCGATCGGAGGCGAGCGCGGGTCCGGACGCCGACTCCGGCGTGGTCGGCGCCGTCGAGCTGATTCTCGACGACCAACTGACCCGGCGGCCGCAGTGGGCCACCGAACTGGGGGATCATCGGGGCGACGCCCGCCTCGACGACTGGGACCCGGCCGCGGTCGCCGACCGGCTGCGCGCGACCCGGGCCCAGCGGGCCACGTTGGCCGCCGTCGACCTCGCGGCCCGGCCGGCCGAACTCGCCGTCGACGTGGCGATCCTCGCCGATCATCTGGACGCGTCGGTCTTCGCGCTGGCCGACCTGCGCGAGCACGAGTGGAACCCGATGGTCCACCTGCCCGGCGAGGCGCTGCACGCGCTGCTGGCCCGTCCGTTCGCGCCGCTTGAGGAGCGGCTGC
>JAMFSN010000374.1 GCA_026225295.1 Frankia alni | reverse complement strand
CGGCCGAGATCCGGATGCTGCGGACCCTGGGGGCCGACCTGGTCGGCATGTCGACCGTCCACGAGACCATTGCCGCCCGCGCCGAGGGGGCCGAGGTCCTGGCGTTGTCGCTGGTGACCAACCTGGCGGCCGGCATCACCGGCGAGCCGCTCAATCACGCGGAGGTGCTGGCGGCCGGCGCCGCCGCCGCTCAGCGGATGGGCACCCTGCTCGCCGAGGTCATCTCCATGCTGTAGAGCCGGACCGGGGCAGGATGCAGGCGTGAACGATGAGCTGCGGGCGGCGGTGGCGGAGTGGGTCGGGGGCGATCCGGATGAGCGCGACCGGGCCGAGCTGACCGCCCTGGTCGAGGCCGGGGATGACGCGGAAACGGCCGATCGGTTCGCCGGGCGGCTGGCCTTCGGGACCGCCGGGCTGCGAGGGCCGGTGCGGGCCGGGCCGAACGGGATGAACCGGGCCGTCGTCCGGCAGACCGCCGCCGGCATCGCCGCCTACCTGCTCGACGACGGCAGCCATCCCTCGCCCACCGTGGTGATCGGGTACGACGCCCGGCACGGCAGTGCGACCTTCGCCGCCGACAGCGCCGGGGTGCTCACCGCCGCCGGTTGCCGGGCCCTGGTCCTCCCGGGGCCACTGCCGACCCCGGTGCTGGCCTTCGCGGTCCGCCGCCTGGGCGCCCACGCCGGCATCATGGTCACTGCCAGCCACAATCCGGCTGCCGACAACGGCTACAAGGTCTACCTGGGCGGCCTGGCCGCGGCGGCCGGCACCGGCGCGCAGCTCGTCCCGCCGGCCGACCGCGAGATCGAGGCGGCGATCGGCCGGGCGGCCGCCGGGCCGGCCCGCGCGATCCCGGTGGCCGACGGCTGGGAGCGGCTCGGGGACGACGTGGTCGAGGCGTACGTGGCCGCCGCGGCGGCCACCGCCGCGGCGGACGGCCCGCGGGACGTCACCATCGCCTACACGCCGCTGCACGGCGTCGGCGCGGACGTCCTGACCTCGGTATTTACCCGGGCCGGCTTCCCCCGCCCGGCGGTCGTCGCCACACAGGCCCGGCCCGACCCGGACTTCCCGACCGCGCCGTTCCCGAACCCCGAGGAGCCCGGCGTCCTCGACCCACTGCTCCGGCTGGCCGCCGAGCGCGGCGCCGACGTCGCGATCGCCAACGACCCGGACGCCGACCGGTGCGCCGTGGCCGTCGGCGACCGGATCCTGACCGGGGACGAGCTGGGCGTCCTGCTGGCCGACCACGTCCTGCGCCGCCGGCCCGGACCGGTGGCGACGACGATCGTGAGCTCCGGCTGGCTCGGCCAGCTGGCCCGGATCCGGGGCGTCCCGTACGCCGAGACGCTGACCGGGTTCAAGTGGATCGTCCGGGCCCGCGCCGACCTGGTCTTCGGTTACGAGGAGGCACTCGGTTACTGCGTCGCCCCCGGTCTGGTGCGTGACAAGGACGGCATCACCGCCGCCCTGGCCGTCGCCGAACTGGCCGCGATCGAGAAGACCCGGGGACGGACCCTGCTCGACCGGCTCAACGACCTCGCCCGGGAAGCCGGCCGGCACGTGACCACCCAGATCGCGCTGCGGGTCGACGACCCGGGCGCGATCACCGCGCTGATGGCGGCCCTGCGGGCCGATCCGCCCGGCGCATGGGG
>JAMFSN010000373.1 GCA_026225295.1 Frankia alni | reverse complement strand
CAGCTTGAGTTCACCCGCGAGGAGGAGTTCACCGCCGCGACCACCAGGCACCCGATGACGATCACGGTCCGGGTCGGCGCGACGCGGGACGGGACGCTGACCGCGTTCGCCCTCGACCTGACCTCCGACACCGGCGCGTACGGCAACCACGGCCCCGGGGTGATGTACCACGCGGTCGAGGAGGCGGTGACCGCCTACCGCTGCCAGAACAAGCGGGTCGATGCCCGGGCCGTCTACACCAACACCATGCCCGCGGGCGCGTTCCGCGGCTACGGGCTCTCGCAGACCGTGTTCGCCGTCGAGTCGGCGATCGACGAGCTGGCCCGGCGGCTGCGGATCGACCCGGTCGAGTTCCGCCGCCGCAACCTGCTGCGCGAGGGAGAGGCGGCCGACAACGCGAGCGGCGAGCCGCCCGAGGTGTCGACCGCCAGCCTGGGCGCCGACGAGTGCCTCGACCTGGTCGAGAAGGCCCTGGCCAGCGGGCGCGGCGCGGCCGCGCCGCCGGGCTGGCTGACGGGGTCGGGAATCGCGGTCTGCCTGCTTGACACCATCCCGCCGGGCGGCCACCCGGGGCGGTCCATCGTCGCGGAGCGACCGGGAGGGGGATACGCGGCCTTCGTTGGGACGGCTGAATTCGGCAATGGCACCACTACCGTGCACCGTCAGCTCGTAGCGGAGGCGCTGGGCTGCGAGCCCGCCGAGGTTGAGGTCGTCTCGTCCGATACCGACCGCAGCGGGCACGACACCGGCGCCTACGGGTCAACCGGGATCGTGGTCGCGGGCACCGCCACCACCCGGGCGGCGCGGGCACTGGCGGAGGCGATGGCGGCCAGGGACGCGTCCGGCGAACGCGACGGGAAGCTGCTTGAGGCGGAGGGCTACTGTGACGGCCTGTCGCGGTCGGTGGCCGCCACCGCGCACGGCTTCCGGGTGGCGGTCGACCCCGCGACCGGGGAGATCCGGATTCTGCAGTCGGTGCAGGCGGTGGACGCGGGCACCGTGCTGAACCCGGTACAGCTGCGCGGGCAGGTGGAGGGGGGCACCGTCCAGGCGCTCGGCGCGGCCCTGTTCGAGGAGGTCAGGCTGTCGGCCGACGGGGTGGTGACCACCCGGGCGCTGCGCGAGTACCACGTGCCGGTGCTGGCCGACGTGCCGCGGACCGAGGTCATGTTCGCCTCGTCGACCCGCGATCCCTTCGGGCCGCACGGGGCCAAGCCGATGAGCGAGGCGCCGTTCAACCCGGTCGCGCCCGCGCTCGCCAGCGCGGTGCGGGACGCCACCGGAGTGCGGTACACCACCCTGCCGCTCCGTCGCGACGTCGTCTACCAGGGCCTTCATCCCGGTAAGTCAGTGCATCAAGGTCAGTCGGGTCAGTAGAGGAGGACCGATGGTCCAGCTTGGCGCTAACCAGTACGGCAAGGCGGAGGTCAGGCTCGTGCACGTCGCGCGGGGCGCCGGCCCGGCCGGCGAGGACCTGATCAGGGACTGGAATATCTGGACGTCGCTGTCCGGTGACCTCGCGGACGCGCACGTGACCGGCTCCAACGCCAACGTGCTGCCCACCGACTCGCAGAAGAACAAGGCCTATGCCCTGGCCAGGGAACTGGGCGCCGACACCGAGCCGGAGGCGTTCGCTATCGAGCTCGGCTCGTTCTTCGTGTCGTCGCAGGAGCCGATCACCCGGGCGCGGATCGCGATCGACGAGCACGGGTGGACGCCGATCGGGGCGACCGGCTACTCCTTCGCCCGGGCCGGCGACCT
>JAMFSN010000006.1 GCA_026225295.1 Frankia alni | reverse complement strand
CAGGATCAGCGGCTCTCCGTGGCTGGTCCAGCGGCCGGGGGTGGTTGCCGAAAGATGAGGGACAGGTCGACATCGCCATAGTGGTCGGACAGCACCACGTCGGACGGCAGCTCGCCGAGGACCGCGATGATCTCGGCGAGGCCCGTCCCGAGGCACAGGTCGATCTCGTGCTCGGCCACGGCTACGCCTCTCCGGTCGACCCAGCTGGGGTGGGTTCGGCGGGTGGCTGGTCGGCGAAGAACCACAGCGGACACACGACGTAGTCCGCCCAGCCACTTTCGACGGCGAACAGGTCCGCCGCAGCGGGTGATTCGAACGCGACCGTCACATCGCGTACCGGCCGTTCCGTGCTGCTTTCGAGGCGGACCGCCGCGTACACCAGGCCCAACACACGGGCGTCGATCTGCACCACCTGGTCTCCCTTCCTACATACGGGTCGAGGGCCGGCTCCGTCCGCGGAGCTGTCTCGGCACGTGACGGAGCCGGCGTGGCACGAATCGTTGCTGTCACGGATCCGGCCGTGAAGGTCGCAGGACGTATGCAATGACCGGATGAACCGCCTATCGTGGTCATGCGGTAACGCATCCGAATCCTCGCCGCTCGTCACGGGAGGTCGCCTTATGCCCGCGCACCCCCTGCCCGTCGCTCCCGAAGGTTTGTGGGACCGGGCCGACATGGCCGACGCGCTGCGCCGCCGGGACATGACCGCTGTCCTGGCCTTGTTCCGGAAATGGACCGGGGCCACGCAGTCCCAGCTCGCGCGGATGGTCGGGATCTCGCAGGGCTACGTGAGCGAGATCCTCGCCGGCAAACGTCAGGTCACCTCGCTGGACATGTTCGAGCGGTTCGTGACCGGGCTTGGTATCCCACCGGCCCGTTTCGGGTTCGCGGCTGAGTCCGACCCCGACCGACGTGCTGTCCTGGCCGCCGCCGCGGCGCTGCCGCTCATCGCAGCCGATGAGGAGATCGAGGAAGTCGTCCGCCGGGTCCAGCGGCTCGCCGCCTCGAACGTCAGCGAGGACACGTTGACCCAGGCCGAGGAAATGGTCGAGGCCGTCGGCCGGCAATACGAGGCCAGCAACGCGTCCACCGCCTACCCGGCCGCTCTGCGGCAGCGGCGATGGGTCGACGAGCTGATGTCGGGCCGGCAGCGTCCCCGCGAACAGGCCCAGCTTTACACGCTGGGCGGGAAGCTGTCCGGCCTGCTGGGGTACCTGGCGTTCGACGCCGGCAACAAGCGCCTGGCCCGGGTGTACTGCGACGAGGCGTTCACCCTGGCCCGGGCCGCCGGCGACCGGGACCTCGCCGCCTGGGTCCGCGGGACACAGAGCTTCATCGCCTACTACGGCGGCGACTACCGCCAGGCCCTCGACCTGGCCCACGACGGGCAACGCCACGCCCGCGGCGGACCGCAAAGCATCCGGCTGGCGATCTCCGGTGAGGCCCGCGCGCTGGGGAAGCTCGGCGACCGGCCCGGGGTCGACGACGCCGTCGACCGCGCACTGGCCGCCCGCGACCAGATCGACGAGACCGACCCGGTGTGTTGCGCGGCGGTGAAAATGCCGATGAAGGCGGCGCTCATGATGCCGACCGGTAGTCCGGCGAATCGGACCACCTCGTCGGCAAGGTGTCGGGCCGCGTCGGCATCGTGTCGCGGTAACGCGCGCGAGATCCCGCGCGACGTGGTGATTCGTGGCGGGCGGGTCTACGGGCCTGTTTTCGGGCAGGCGGGGACCGGGAACTGCCTTGGCGGGTCAGCCGGTCGGGAGCGGGGCGAGCAGGCGGCCTCGGGTCAGGACGTTGATCCGCGCCCACGGATCGGTCTTCTCGTGGGTGAAGCGGCGGCCGACGGCCAGCGTGGCGGCGCCGAGCGCGTCCAGGGCGAGCGTGAGCGGGTCGGTGCGTTCGCCGGCCGGTAGCAGGTCCGGGTCGAGCAGGACCGTGGTCTGGACGCCGATCTCGTGCAGCCGCCGGGCCGAGCCTCGGGCGCGGCGTAGCCAGCCACGCACGGTCCCCTCGGGCAGGGCGAGTTGGCCGGCGACCCGCCGGTGGCCCAGCCCGGCCGCCGCGGCGAGCAGCGCCTGGCCGACGACGCCGACGCTGTAGCCGCGATGCGCGAGCAAGCCGGCGTCGAGCACGACGTGTGTGGCGTCGCAGCCGGTGCAGCGCGCCCGGTCCGGGCGGAACGTGAGCTGGGCGCCGTCGCGGTCGCGGACCGTGCGGGTCCGAGCCCGCCCCCACGGCCGCAGCGGCGCGGCGCAGCCCGGACAGTGCAGCCGCCGCCGCGCCAACGCCCGCCGCGCCGCCGCCGTGTCGAAGACCTCGA
This sequence comes from Frankia alni, assembly GCA_026225295.1. Classification (GTDB taxonomy): domain Bacteria; phylum Actinomycetota; class Actinomycetes; order Frankiales; family Frankiaceae; genus JAMFSN01. The sequence continues at coordinate 801 of JAMFSN010000006.1, read as the reverse complement.
TCATCGTCCATCCCGTCAGGTTCCGGCCTGGCCGCCACCTTCCGGAAGGGGCGGCTGGTGTTGCACTGTGGCCCTCGATCGCCCGGCGCCGCAACCCGCCGACCCTCGATGCCGCGAGCGGCACCGCGCCGACGCGGTCGCGCCGTCGTTCCCGGCGAGCCGCAGCTCCCGCCGGACGACCACGTTCATCGGCGAGGTGCCGCCGCCTACCAACGAGAGCACCGGCCCCCGACCATCGGCATGCCCAACGCCCGACTCACGCCCGCGACATCGGCCTCCTGGATGCCGCTCAACAGCCAGCCAGAGCATCGGATGCGCGGCACCCGAGCAACGAGCTCTCCGGCCGCCGTCGTGTCCCTCATCGCCGCCGCCGGTTGGCCGGACGGTTCGGCGCGGCAGCGATATGCGCCTTGAACCGCCGCTGCATCTCGGCCTGGACCTCCAGGCGGTGGGCCCGGCAGACCGTGTCCCGGCTCCGCAACGGGGTCTCCCAGACCGGCTCGCCGCACCGGATGCACTGCCCGGTGGTGTACGCCGGGTTCTCCTCCGGCTCGCGCCGACAGTGGCAGTCTGCCGCGCAGCAGCCGATCAGCAGCTCGCCGACGAGGTGCGCTGACCACGGGTGCCGGCACTGTTCGCAGACCAGGTCCATGGCACACAGTCGAACATATGTTCCCAGGTCGTGCCATCACCGGTCCGCCGACTCGTACGTCGCGATCCACCGAGGTGTAGCTGGAGACTCACGCCTGACCGATCGTCACTTGAAGATGTCGTGGGTGCCGATCTCCAGCCAGATGATGT
>JAMFSN010000058.1 GCA_026225295.1 Frankia alni | reverse complement strand
CCTCGCCACCGCCACCACCCACGGCCTGAACCCCACCCTCCACGGCACCAACCACACCACCACCAAAACAGCAACAGCCACCGCCCGAGACCTACCCACCTACGCCTTCGCCCGCCAGACCTACTGGTTGACGACGCCCCCACCGGCCGGAGACCTTACCGTCACTGGCCTGACCCCAGCGGCGCACCCGCTGCTCGCCGCGCTGGGGGAAGGTCCGGACGGCGCCCTGACCGCGACCGGAATCCTCAGCACCGCGACCCTGCCGTGGATCCCCGACCACGCCGTCGACGACACCGTCCTGCTACCCGCCACCGCGCTACTCGACCTGGCGGTGCACGTCGGCCAGCAGGCCGGGCATCCTCACCTGGACGAGCTGACCCTCCACGCGCCGCTCACCCTCACCGAGAGCCCGGTCCAACTCCACGTCTCGCTCGGTCCCCCCTCAGCGGGCGACGGCGCGAGCCGTCGCGAACTCGCCGTCCACACCCGTCCACTCCGCGTGGCCGGGGACCCGACCGGGTCCGACCCGGGCGAGAGCGACTGGACACTCCACACGGTCGGGACGCTTTCCAGCGCCGTCGTGCCGACGCCCCCGCCGTCGGCCGAGGCGTGGCCGCCGGCCGGGGCCGCCCCGGGCACCGACCCGGCCGACCTCTATCCCCTGCTCGCCGCGCGCGGCTACAGCTACGGGCCGACGTTCACGAACCTCACCGCCGCGTTCACCAGCGGCGACGACGACCGACCCGTCCACCACACCACCGCCGAACTCCCAGCCGAGCTCGTCACCGACGGCTACACGATTCACCCGGCGCTGCTCGACGCGGTACTCCACGCCTGGGCGGCCGCCGCGCCGACGAGCGGCGGGACGACGCAGCTCCCGTTCACATTCGGCGACGTCGCCGTCCACACGTCCGCCCCGCCGACGGCCCTGCGCGCCACCGTCACCCCGACCGGCCCGACCACCGTCGCGCTGACGGTCACCGACGACGCGGGCCGGCCCGTCCTCACGGTCGGGACGCTCACCACCCGCCCCGTCCCGACCGGTGGCGGGGGGCGGATCCCGAGGCTGCTGCACGTACCGACCTGGGCCGAGGGCGCCGTCGCGCCCACCCCGCCGGTGCCGCTCGACGCGTGCGCCGTGCTCGGCGATCCTCCGGCGTTCCTCTCCGGGCTGCCCGGCCTGCGCCGGATCGCCGACCTTGACGCGGCCGGGGCGCCGCCGTACCTGATCGTCCCGGTCGTCGGCGACCCGGACGGCGACCCGGTGGCTGAGACCCACGCCGCGGCCGAGCGGCTGCGCGTCGTCGCGCGGCAGGTGCTCGCGGACGAACGCTGGGCCACGACCACGCTGGTCCTCGTCACCAGCGGTGCCCTGAGCACCGGCGCCGACGACCCCGTCCGCGACCTGGCCGGGGCGGCAGCCCACGGCCTGCTGCGCCCGGCCCGGTCGGAGAATCCCGGGCGGTTCGCGCTGCTCGACGTCGACGGCGACGCGGCATCGGCGGAGGCGATCCTGACCGTGCTGACGGCGGACGAGTCGGGCCTGGCGATCCGCCGTGGCGTCGCGTTCGCCGGCCGGCTCGGACGGCCCGCGACCTCCGGCGCCCTCAGTCCGCCGGAGTCGGCTACTCCCTGGCGATTGGGGGTCGACGGCAAGCGCGGCACGCTCGACAGCCTCACGATCGTGCCCGATCCGGCGCTGGCCCAGGCGCTGCGACCCGGGGAGGTCCGGGTGGCGCTGCGGGCGGTCGGCGTGAACTTCCGCGACGTTCTGCTCGCGCTGGGCATGGTCGACGACCCCCGGCCGCCCGGCGGCGAGGGCGCGGGAATCGTCCTCCAGGTAGCGGACGACGTCTCCGACGTCGCCCCCGGCGACCGCGTCATGGGTCTGTTCTTCGCGGGCGTCGGGCCGACGACCGTCACCGACCACCGGATGGTGACCCCTGTCCCGCGCGGATGGACGTTCGCGCAGGCGGCGTCGGCGCCCATCACGTTCCTCACGGCCTACTACGGCCTGGTCGACCTGGCCGGCCTCCAGCCCGGTGAATCGGTCCTGGTGCACGCGGCGGCGGGCGGGGTCGGGATGGCCGCCGGGCAACTCGCCCGCTACCTCGGCGCGGAGGTGTTCGGCACCGCGAGCGCTGGCAAGTGGGCCGCCCTGCGGGGCCTCGGCTACGACGACGAGCACCTCGCGAACTCCCGCGACCTCGGCTTTGAGGAGCGGGTACGGACGCGGACGGGCGGGCGCGGCGTCGATGTCGTACTCAACTCGTTGGCCCGGGAGTTCGTCGACGCCTCGCTTCGGACGTTGACGCCCACCGGGCGCTTCCTGGAGATGGGCAAGACCGACATCCGCGACGCCGGCACGGTGGAGGCCGCCTGCCCGGGCCGGCACTACCGCGCGTTCGACCTGATGGACGCGGGCCAGGACCGGATCCAGACGATGCTGCGGGAACTGACCGCGCTGTTCGACGCGGGGGCTCTGCTGCCGCTGCCGATCACGCCGTGGGCGATCGGGCGGGCGCCCGACGCGTTCCGGCATCTGAGCCAGGCCCGCAACATCGGCAAGGTCGTGCTGACCCTGGCGCCTGGGTTGGACCCGGCCGGCACCGCCCTGATCACGGGCGGCACCGGAGCGCTCGGCGGCCTGCTCGCCAGGCACCTCGTGACCACGCATGGCCTGACCCACCTGCTACTGCTCAGCCGGCAGGGGCCGGACGCGGCCGGCGCCGACGATCTGCGGGCGGACCTGGCCGACCTCGGCGCGACCGCGACCATCGTCGCCTGCGACACCGCGGACCGCGACGCGCTGGCCGGGGCGCTGGCCGCAATCCCCGCCGAGCACCCGCTGACGGCCGTCTTCCACACCGCCGGGGTGCTCGACGACGGGCTGCTCACCGGGCTCACCGCCGAGAGCCTGACCCGGGTGCTGCGACCCAAGGTCGACGCCGCCTGGAACCTGCACGACCTCACGGCCGGGCTCGACCTCGGCGCCTTCGTCCTCTACTCGTCGTTCGCCGGCATTGTCGGCAACCCCGGGCAGAGCAACTACGCGGCGGCGAACGCCTTCCTCGATGCGCTGAGCGCCCACCGGCACGCCCAAGGCCTGCCCGCGACGTCGCTGGCCTGGGGACTCTGGGACAGCGCGAGCGCGATGACCGGGCACCTCGACGCGAACGAACGGCAGCGGCTCGCCGCGACCGGTATCCGGCCGATGGCGCCGGGCGAGGCACTCGCGGCCCTCGATGCCGCGCTCGAACTGGACCTCGTCGAGGCGGTGCCGGTCGCGCTGGACCGCCGGGCCTTGCGGGCTCGGTCCGAGCGGGGTGACCTGCCCGCCCCGCTGCGTGCTCTCGCGGCGGGGGCGCCCCGGGCTACGCGGGCCCCGGGCGATGCCGTCCCCGGGGCATCGGGTGCCTCGTCGCTGACCGACGACCTTGCGCGCATATCCCGCGAGGAGGCGGTGGAGACGCTGCGGTCCCTGGTCCGCGCGCAGGCTGCCCGCGTCCTCGGGCGTGACGACCCGAGCAGCCTTTCCGACGATCGGGCGTTCAAGGACGCCGGCTTCGACTCGTTGACGTCCGTCGAACTCCGGAACCGGCTGAATACGGCGACGGGGCTCACGCTGGCGTCGACCGTCGTGTTCGACCGCCCGAACCCGGGCGCGCTCGCCGACCACCTCGCCGACCGGTTGTTGGGGGACGCGGCCGTGGCCGCGCCGGCCACGGCCGCCTCGGCCCGGGTACGCGGGGCCGGGGCGGACGAGCCGATCGCGATTGTGGGGATGGGTTGCCGGTTCCCGGGTGGGGTGACGACGCCGGAGGGCCTGTGGGAGCTGGTGGCGTCGGGCGGCGATGCCATCGGCCCGTT
>JAMFSN010000372.1 GCA_026225295.1 Frankia alni | reverse complement strand
GGTAACGCCGACATCTCGGCCTATGCGTCCCTGCTGGAGGCGGCGGGGAAGGTCACCTTCACCGGCTACGACGCGGCCGAGGGGGAGGCGACGATCGTCGGCCTGCTGGTCGACGGCGTCCCGGTGCGGTCGGCGGCGCCGGGCACCGAGGTCGCGGTCGTCCTCGACCGGACCCCGTTCTACGCCGAGGGCGGCGGGCAGCTTTCCGATCACGGCGTGATCAGGAGCACCGGCGCGGGCGGCGACGCCGAGGTAGCGGTGACCGACGTGCAGACGCCGATCCCCGGCCTGATCGTGCACCGCGGCACCGTCCGCCACGGCGAGATCACCACCGGCTCGCCCGCGTACGCGGAGATCGACGTCGAGCGGCGCCGGGCGACCTCGCGCAGCCACACCGCGACCCACCTGGTGCACCGCGCGCTGCGCGGCGCGCTCGGCGAGTCCGCGGCCCAGGCGGGCTCGGAGAACGCGCCTGGGCGGCTGCGGTTCGACTTCACCGCGACCGGCGCGGTCCCGGTGACCGTGCTCCGCGAGGTGGAGGACGAGGTGAACCGGGTGCTCATCAACGACCTGGCGGTGCGCGCCTTCCACACCTCGCTCGACGAGGCCGTCGCGATGGGCGCGCTCGCGTTCTTCAGCGATAAGTACGGCAGCGAGGTCCGCGTGGTCGAAGTTGGTGACTACTCTCGCGAGCTGTGCGGTGGCACCCACGTGGCCCAGTCCGGCCAGCTCGGCCTGGTCAAGCTGCTCGGCGAGGCGTCCATCGGCTCCGGCGTGCGCCGGATCGAGGCCCTCGTCGGTATCGACGCGTTCCGCTACCTCGCGCGCGAGAGCGTGCTCGTCGGCCAGCTCAGCGAGCAGCTCAAGGCGCGCCCGGAGGAGCTCCCCGAGCGGATCTCCGGCGTGGTGACCCGGCTCCGGGAGGCCGAGCGCGAGCTCGCCCGCCTCAAGTCGGCCCAGCTCCTCGAGGCATCCGGCGAGATCGCCAAGCAAGCGGAGCACGTCGGCCCGGTCGCGCTCGTCGCGCACCAGGTGCCCGACGGCACCGACGCCGACTCGATCCGCAAGCTCGCGCTGGACATCCGGGGCAAGATCCCGGCGTCCCAGCCGGCGGTCGTCGCGCTGGCCGGCACCCCGGCCGACCGGCCGGTCGTGATCATCGCGCTGAACGACGCGGCTCGCAAGGAAGGCCTGGCCGCGGGAACCCTGGTCGGGACGGCGGCGCGCACGCTCGGCGGCGGCGGCGGGGGCAAGCCCGACATCGCGCAGGGCGGCGGTGCTCCCGGTGCGAGCCCTGCTGCGCTAAATGCCGCTTTTGATGCCATTCGCGAATCATTGCGAGACAGCGTAAGAACCGCCGGGTAACGTGATGCCATGTTCTCGCGGACCGATGAGCCGGTGAGGCCGGGCGTGCGCCTGGCCGTCGATCCGGGTACTGTCCGCATCGGCGTGGCCCGCTGCGATCCCGGCGGAATCCTCGCTACCCCGCTGACCGTTGTGCGGCGGGGCAAGGGCGACTTGGACGCCCTCGCCTCGCTGGCCACGGCCGAAGAAGCTATGGAGATCTTGGTGGGCCTGCCTCGGTCCCTGTCCGGCCGGGAAGGTCCGGCCGCCGCCTACGCCAGGAAGTTCGCGGCCGACCTCGCGGTCCGGGTTGCACCGCTTCCCGTGCGCATGGTCGATGAGCGCTTCACGACGACGACCGCGCACGTCGCGCTGCGCGCGACCGGGCGTGACTCGCGGGCCCGGCGGGAGACGGTCGACGCCGCCGCCGCCGCGGTCCTGCTCGAGGCCGCGCTCGAGGCCGAGCGGCACACCGGGAACGCGCCGGGCCAGCTCGTCGAGGTCGGGACCGCCCGGTGAGCGGCGGCTACGGTCCGGGTGGTTATCCCGGGCAAGGCTACGGTGACCCCAGGTACGAGGAACCCGAGTACGACCAGCGCGGCAACGGCCGGGGCGACCCAGGCGAGTCCTACGGCAACGGCGAGTACGACGACCCGCGCCGTTCCCAGCCGCCGGCCGATCCCCGCCAGCGGGGTTACGGCCAGCGGGGTTACGGCCAGC
>JAMFSN010000371.1 GCA_026225295.1 Frankia alni | reverse complement strand
GGTCGTGCTGGTCGTGCTGGTCGTGCGGTGGTTCAGGCGGCCAGGGCCGTCGCCGCCGCGGTGGCCGGCTCGAGCGCCAGGCTGAGCACCTCGCGCACGTCCGAGACCGGGTGGATCGTCAGCTTCTCGCGCACCTCGGCCGGGACGTCGTCCAGGTCGGGGGCATTGCGCGCCGGGATCAGCACCGTGGTGATGCCGGCCCGGTGGGCGGCGAGCAGCTTCTGCTTCACCCCGCCGATCGGCAGCACCCGCCCGGTCAGTGAGACCTCACCGGTCATCGCCACGTCCGAGCGCACCGGGCGGCCCGACAGCAGCGACGCGAGCGCCGTCGTCATCGTGACGCCGGCCGAGGGGCCGTCCTTGGGCACCGATCCGGCCGGGACGTGGATGTGGACGCCCCGCTCCTTCAGGTCGCCGACCGGCAGCTCGAGTTCCGCCCCGCGCGAACGCAGGTACGACAGGGCGATCTGGGCCGACTCCTTCATGACGTCGCCGAGCTGGCCGGTCAGGGTCAGCCCCGAGCCGCCCGTCTCCGGGTCGGCCAGGGAGGCCTCGACGAACAGCACGTCGCCGCCCGCTCCGGTCACCGCCAGGCCGGTCGCGACGCCCGGCAGAGCCGTGCGCTCGGCCGATTCCGGCGTGTGGCGGGCCCGTCCGACGTAGTCGACCAGGTTGCCCTCGTCGACGGTCACCGGCAGGGTCGCCTCGTCCAGCGCGACCTTGGCCGTCACCTTGCGCAGCACCCGGGCGATCAGCCGCTCCAGGGACCGGACCCCGGCCTCGTGGGTGTAGTTCGCGGCCAGTTCGCGCAGCGCGCCCTCGGCGATGGTCACGTCCTCGGCGGTCAGCCCGGCCCGCTCCAACTGACGCGGCAGCAGGTGGTCCCGCCCGATGACGAGCTTCTCGTCCTCGGTGTAACCGTCCAGGCGGACCAGCTCCATCCGGTCCAGCAGGGGAGCCGGGATCGACTCCAGGACGTTCGCCGTGGCCAGGAACAACACGTCCGAGAGGTCCAGGTCGACCTCCAGGTAGTGGTCGCGGAACGTGTGGTTCTGGGCCGGGTCGAGCACCTCCAGCAGGGCGGCCGTCGGGTCGCCGCGGTAGTCGGCGCCGACCTTGTCGACCTCGTCGAGCAGGACGACCGGGTTCATCGAACCGGCCTCGGTGACGGCCCGCACGATCCGGCCCGGCAGCGCGCCGACGTAGGTGCGCCGGTGCCCACGGATCTCGGCCTCGTCGCGGATGCCACCCAGGGCGACCCGGACGAACGTGCGGCCCATGGCCCGCGCGACCGACTCGCCGAGCGACGTCTTACCGACGCCGGGCGGGCCGACCAGGGCGAGCACGGCTCCGGAACGCCGCCCACCGACGACTCCGAGCCCCCGCTCGGACCGCCGCTTGCGCACCGCCAGGTACTCGGTGATGCGCTCCTTGACGTCGTCCAGGCCGAAGTGATCGGCGTCCAGAACGGCCCGGGCGGCGGCGACGTCGTAGGAGTCGTCGGTCCGGTCGTTCCAGGGCACCTCGAGGATCGTGTCGAGCCAGGTCCGGATCCAGCCTCCCTCGGGGGACTGGTCGGAGGTCCGCTCGAGCTTGTCGACCTCCTTGATCGCGGCCTCGCGGACCTTCCCCGGCAGGTCGGCGGCTTCGATGCGGGCCCGGTAGTCCTGCTCCTCGCCCTCACCGCCGCCGGACTTGCCGTCCAGCTCGCGCAGCTCCTTACGGACCGCGGCGAGCTGCTGGCGCAGCAGGAACTCACGCTGCTGGCGCTCCATGCCCTCGCTGACGTCCTTCTGGATCGTCTCGGCGACGTCCAGCTCGGCCAGGTGGTCGCGGGCCAGCTTGATGACCAGCGTGAGCCGCGCGCCCACGTCCAGGGTCTCCAGGATCTCCAGCTTCGCCTTCGTGTCCAGGTAGGACGCGTAGCCGGACAGGTCGGCGAGCTCGGACGGGTCGCTGACCCGGGTCACCGAGTCGATGACCTGGAAGTTGCCGCGCCGCTGCAGGATCGAGCTGACCAGCGCCTTGTACTCGCGGGCGGCGGTCTGGATCTCTTCGCTGTAGGCGGTCGGCGGGTCGATGGGGGTGGCCTCGACCCACAGGGCGGCGCCCGGGCCGCCGGGCGGGCTGGGTGGGACGGGCGCCACCGTGCCGACGCCGATGCGCACCCGGCCCTCGCCGCGCACGACCGCCGCCGCCTGGCCACCGGGCAGGCGACCGCCCTGCTCGATGCGGGCCACGGTGCCGATGATCGCGTGCCGGCCGTCGATGTGGGGGGCGAGCAGCACCCGGCTGGGGCGGCTGTCGGGGTTCGACCGCAGGCCCGAGGATGGACCGGCCGGACCGGGAGTGTCAGCCGCCGCCCGCGCCGCGTCGACCGCGGCCCGAACGCCCGGTTCGTCCAGCGCCAGCGGGACGACCATGCCGGGCAGGACGACGTCGTCGGCCAGCGGCAGCAACGGAAGCGTGACGATGTCCATGTGTCCCTCTCGTAGTGGACTCGAGTAATTGAGTCGTACCCGCTCAACACACTTGCGCCGGAAGTAGTTCCCATCCGCCCGGCCGGATGTGACCGGCGGTCCGGTGAGGGCGGTCCCGGTCTGATCCGGGCTTCGCCGGGCGTGGACATTCGGGCGTTACGTGGCGATGCGAGACTTCCGTGTCCGGCCGGAGGGTCGGGGACGGGTGCCGCCCGGGTCGGCGCAGATGGGACGGACTGACCGTGAAGCTGGTGACCGCGGTGATCAAGCCGCACCGCCTGGACGACGTCCGGGGCGCGCTGACCCGGTTCGGGGTGCACGGCATGACGGTTTCGCAGGTGCTCGGCTACGGCATGGAGATGTGGCGGGACTCCTACGTCCGGGGCACCCGCCACGTCACCGATCTGGCTCCCAACATCCGCGTCGACATCCTGACCATGGACGCGGACGCGGAGGACCTGATCGGGGTGATCACCAGCGCGTCGCGCACCGGCGGCAGTGGGGACGGCAAGATCTGGGTGCAACCGGTCGAGCAGGTGGTCCGGGTCCGGACCGGTGAGCGGGGGGTCGACGCGGTCTGATCGCGCCGCCGGAGGCCATGGCCCGGAGGCGTCGGCGCGGCGCCATCCTCAACCGCGAGGTGTACGGCGCCTACGTGCCCGGGCCGAACGGCACCGCCCGGCTGCTGGTCGCCGCGGGCCGGGCGCCGGCGTCCGTCGAGCTGCTCACCGACGTCTTCACCCAGGTCGCGAAGGCCACCCACGCCCGACTGACCATCACCGACATCGCCCCGGTCACCGCCTCGGACCCGCGCGGCCTGAGCACCTTCTACCTGGTCATCGGCTGGACCGTCGGGGCTACCTGATCGCCATCGCGCTCGGATTGTTCACGGGCATGACCCCGGCCGGCCCGCGGGCGGCCGCGGCCCGGCTCGGCATCCTGGCCGGGTACTCGGCCGGGTCGGGGCTGATCGGGACGCTGATCCTCGTCGAAGGGTTCGGCTACCTGCCCGGTCACAGCGCCGCGGTCTTCGGGCTCGGCACGCTGGTCGTCTTCGCCGTCGGTGCGTTCGCGAGCGCGCTGGAGAGCCTGTTCGGCATCGTCGGCGGATTCCTGGCCCTCGCGCTGTTCGTGGTGCTGGGCAATCCGTCGGCGGGCGGACCCTGGCCGATGGACATGATGAACGAACCGTGGCGTTCGGTGGGGCCATGGATTCCGAACGGCGCCGCCCTCACCGCCCTGCGTCAGGTCCTCTACCTCGACGGGCACGCCATCGCCGGTCCGCTGTGGGTGCTGGCCGGCTACGCGGCGGTGGGAGCGTCAACGCTCGGACTCCTGGCCCGCCGGGGTCGCCCGTTCCTCGACCTGTCCGGGGGCGCCACCTGAGTTGTGGTCCCGCTGGTGAAAACATCGCTGGCGCGAACAGCCACAAGGTTGATCTCGGCGGTGGGCCGGTGGAGGTGTCTCTGATCCGCGGCCGCCTCGATGATCGACAAGGTTGCCTCTCCCAGCCCCGCGACCGTCGTTACTGAGCCCCGCCGGTCCGGTCGGTGTCAACCAATGACGTTCGCCACCACCACCAACGGGTAGGGCTGGCTTGCCAACGGGTCGAGGCACCCCACCAACGGGTACCAATCGGCCGCCCACGCCCGGCTGACGTCGTTTCACCCGGTGTACGGTTCGCAAAGATCGTCCTGAACTGGGGGTTCTGGAGGCTTGGGTGCGGGAGCGCGGATATCGGAACGCGGCGTTGGCCGGATGCGCGGCGGCTCTGGCCCTGGCCCTGGCCGCCTGTGGGGGCTCCGGCTCGGCTACTTCGGGTTCGGGTGGCGCGGCCACCGGTTCGCCCGGTTCGCCGGTGTCGTTAATGATCATCGCTCCGACCGGGACGTCGGGGCCCAACTATCCGGAGGCGGTCGGCGCGGCCCGGGCCGCCGTCCGGGCGGTCAACACCCGGGGCGGGATCGCCGGCCATCCGGTGACCCTCGTTGTCTGCAACGACAAGAACGACGTACCGACCGCCCAGTCCTGCGCCCAGAAAGCCGCCGACACCCACATTCTCGCGGTCGTGTCGGCCCTGAGCCTGGGCGGCGGCGTGATGCCGACGCTGGCCGAGGCGGGCATTCCAGCGGTCGGCTCGTCCGGGATCTCGGTTGACGGCTCGGACCTGTCCGCACCGATCAGCTACGTCTTCAACCCGCTGGTGCTCTACCCGGCGGTGTGCCCGTCGCTGCTGAAGAAGATCGGCGTCCGGCAGCCGGCGATCGTCGGCTACGACCTGGCCGCGAGTGACCGGTTCTCCACCCTGGCCGAGGTCGGGGCCAAGGGTGCGGGCCTGACCTCCAAAGCCAACCTCCGGGAGCCGCTGGCGACCAGCGACTGGACCCCCACCGCCTCTCAGCTCGCCGCCACCCACGCCGACGGCGCGACCCTGCTGCTGAGCGAGCCGGCGACGTTCGCGCTGATGAAGGCGGCCGGCAGCACCGAGAAGTACTGCCACTCGGCGGCCGCGATCACCCCGGCGGACCTGGCCAGGCTGGGCCCGGTCGCGAACAACCTGGTCGAGGCGACCGCGTTCCCGGAGCTGAGCGAGGCGCCCCGGTTCAGCGAGCTGCGGCGCATGATCGCCGAGCTGGACGCGGACTACCGGGCCGGAGACCGGGATGCCGCGCCCGCCCTGCGCTCGACCGCTTCCACCACCAACGCCTGGCTGTCGGTCCAGGTCGTCGCGAAGGTCGGGGCGACCGTCAAAGGTGACCTGACCGCCGCGTCGCTGCAGGCCGCCCTGGGTCGGACCACCGACCTCGACCTCCAGCTGATTCCCCCGCTGAACTTCACGAAGGGCAGCCCCATCCCGGGCACCGGCCGGTTGTTCAACACCACGATGCGCGGGGTCCGCTGGAATGCGGCCCGGAAGGCGTTCGTCCCGCTCGGCACCGAGACCTACCCCGCGCTCACCATCCTGGAGAACGGCAGCCACTGACGGGGCCCCTTGCGTCAGCGCCGACCCTCGGATGGCTGCGCGGTCGCGGTCTCCCGGGAGGTCGGTAGGGGTAAGCGGACCGTCGGCGGTCCGCTATCCCTGCCACCCCGGCGCTGGGACGGGCACCTCCGGTCAGGGGTGGGCGCCGGTCAGGTAGGCGTCCTCGATTCCGGCCCGGCGGGCCCGGGCCGCCGCGACCGACCCGGACCAGTCGACCCGTCCGGCCCGCATCACGTACACGTCGTCGGCGACGGCCAGCGCGTCCCGGATGTGCTGCTCGACCAGGAGCACCGCCATTCCGGCATCGGCCGCGACGCGCAATGCGGCCAGCAGGCGGTGCACCATGGCCGGGGCCAGCCCGAGCGACATCTCGTCGGCGACGAGCGCGTCCGGCCGCCGGCCCAGGGCCCGGGCCAGGGCCAGCATCTGCTGCTGCCCGCCGGACAGGACACCGGCCGGCCGGTCGAGGTGCGCGGCCAGCTCCGGGAAGAAATCGAGGGCGACCGCCGGATCGCAGCGCCCGACCCGCAGGTTCTCCCGCGCGGTCAACTGCATGATCACCGAGCGGTCCTCGGGGACGAACGCCAGCCCGGCGCGGGCCCGGGCCGGCAACGCCGCCGTGGTCGGCTTCCCGTGCCACAGCACGGTGCCGCCGGTCGCCGGCCGGTCGCCGACCAGCCCGAGCAGGGTGGTGGTCTTGCCGGCTCCGTTCGGGCCGAGCAGGGCGACCACCCGACCCGCCCGGACGTCCAGGTCGACGTCCCGCACGACCGGGGCATCGCCGTAGCCGACGCACAAACCGCGGGCGGCCAGCACCGACCGGTCCGCCGGACCGGGCCCGTCGGCTCGACCCGATCCGTGCGTCACGAGCCGCCCCCCACCGCGGTCGAGGCGCCGGTCGAGGCGCCGGCCGAAGCGGTGGTCGAGGCGGTGGCCGGCCCGGCATCCGGCTCGTCCTCGATCGGTTCGCCCAGGTAGGCCAGCCGGACGCGCTCGTCGCGGCGGATCTCCCCGGGCGGTCCGGCGGCGATCTGCCGGCCGGCGTCGAGGACGACCACGTGGTCGCAGATGCCCATCACCACGTCCATGTCGTGTTCGTTGAGCAGCACGGCCAGTCCCCACTCGTCGGCCAGCCGCCGGACCAGGACCGCGACCTCGGCGCTCTCGTGGGCGTCGAGTCCCGCGCACGGCTCGTCGAGCAGCAGCACGGACGGTTCCGCCGCGACCGCCCGGGCGATGGCCAGCAGCCGCCGCCGCCCGTACGGCAGTTCGTCCGCGCGCCGGACGAGATCGTCGCGCAGTCCGAAGGCGTCGATCGCGGCCACCGCGGCCGGCGGCAGGGCCCGCCGCCGCGCTCCGACCAGGTTGGTCAGGTAGGCCCGCCCGTCCCGGCGGTCACACGCGGCCTGGATGTTCTCCAGCACCGACAGGTCCCCGAACAGTTCCAGGCTCTGGAACGACCGGGCCACTCCGGCGCGGGCCCGGCGGTGGGCCGGGAGCCGGTCGAGCCGCTGGTCCCCGACGGTCATGGCCCTCGCGGTCGCCCGGTTGTAGCCGGTCACCGCGTCGACCACGGTGGTTTTGCCGGCGCCGTTCGGGCCGATGAGGCCGACCACCTGACCTGGCTCGACCCGCAGGGACAGGTCATCGACGGCCCGCACGGCCCCGAACGTCACGGTCAGTCCGGACACGACGAGCGCGGCTGGTCGGACCCGCCGGGCCGGGGCCGGGCGGGTGGCGTTCGGGGCGGCCGCCTCCTGGGCTTCCACCGCGGCGGCGGCCCGGGCCAGGTTTCCGGCCCGCGTGAGATCCCCGGCCCGGGCCAGGTCGGCGGCCCGTTCGACTTCGGCGGGGTCGGCGGTCGGCGCCGGCAGCAGGGCCAGCGCCCGGCCGGCCCGCGCGGCGTTCCGTCGCCCGGGACGGCGGGCGTCCAGGGCCCGCCGCCAGGCCCGGGCGTTCTCGGGAGCGATCCCGCCGCCCGGCCGGGTCAGCACCGACAGCAGCACCAACCCACCGATCAGGGGCAGATAGCGGTCGAGGTGGGTGAGCCACCCCTGGACGTGCCCGCCGATCATGATCGCCGCCACCGCGAGCACCGCGCCGCCGAGCAGTGCCTCCGGCCGGCCCCCGAGCCGACCGACCGTGAAAGCGCCGGTGGTCGGGTCCGCTTTCCCGGCCCGGCCCGCGGCGCCCGGCCGCGTGCGGGCCAGCCGGCCGGCGTCCTGTCCCACCCGGTAGCCGACCACCGCGCCGAGCGCGGCGGCGAGGGCCCGGACCAACCAGCCGATGTCGCCCAGGACCGCGCTGACCAGGCGTCCGATCCGGGCGGTGAGGGCGCCGGCGGCCAGGGTGGCGCCCGCGAACGAGCCGGAGACCCAGCCGACCCCGCCCACCACCGCGTACGCGATCAGCAGGATGGAGGGGAACGGCGCGAACGTTCCGGCGCCGTAGTCGATGTTGTGCGCGTCCCCGAACAGGTAGAAGGCGTACAGCACCCCGCCCAGGCCGGCGATCGCCGCCGACAGCGCGAAAGCGTAGAGCTTGGCCCCGACCACGCTGATGCCGAGCGACGCGGCGGCCCGCTCGTTGGTCCGCACCGCGATGAGGCGCCGGCCCGCCCGTCCGCGCCGCAGGTTGGCCACACCCAGCGCGACCAGCAGGAACGTGATGACCGAGAGGGTGGCGAAGCCGCGCGGGTCGGTGATCTTGTCCAGGGTGATGCCCAGGAACGACTGGGTGCCGACCAGCGTCCCCTCCGGCGACCCGAGCTTGTCGAAGATGCCGGCCAGACCGCCGCCGCCCGCCGCCCCGGAACTCCCGGCGGTCGCGATCGGCGAGTGGTAGCCGCGCTGCAGCGCGATGGCGTCCACGGCAGCCCCGAGCCCCAGGGTCACGACGGCCAGTTGCAGGCCCCGGGTCCGCAGGGCGGGCAGCGCGAACAGCAGTCCGACGACCGCCGCCCCGGCCACCCCGAGCGGGAGGGCCGCCTCCAGTGGCCAGCCCCGCACCGCCACCAGCCGCCCGGCGATCAGGGCGGCGATACCCGAGAACGCGAGCTGGCCGAGCGACAACTGACCGGTGAAGCCGGCCAGGACGACCACCGACAGGATCACCAGCGCCCACAACGCGTTGGCGTTCACGGCGTCCACCCAGTCGGCCGGTAGGGTCCAGACCAGCCCCAGCGCGGCGGCCACCAGGACTCCCAGGGCCGGCCAGTTGATCTCACCGGTACCCAGCTCCGGCTGGCGTTCGGCGACGTGGCCGCGTTCCGGGATGCCCCGGCCGCGCACCACCAGGTACCCGACGATGACCAGTAGGGGGATGGCCTGGTCGGCGCCCCGCCAGAACGGGTGCACGCTGACCAGGTGGACCTGGGTCTCGGTCTCGGCGATCGCGAGGGCCAGGCCGCCCAGCAGCACCCCCGGCAGGGACCGGAAGCGGGCGACGAGCGCGACCGCGAGCGCCGGCACGATCACCAGGACGAGGTTCAGCGAGTCGAGCGGGTTGGCCAGCGGCGCGAGCAGGACCGCGGTCAGGCCGGCGAGCGCGGAGCCGGCGACCCAGGCGAGGCCGGCGACGAGGTCCGGTGACCAGCCGAACGTGGCCGCGGCCCGGGGGTTCTCGGTGACGGCCGTGGTGGCCAGGCCCAGCGTGGTGAACCGGAACATCGCCCACAGCCCACCGATGAGCAGGGCGACGATCGCGAGCCGGACGAACACGTCCACCCCCACGTGTTGGCCGAACAGCCCGACCTTGGACGTCGGCAGCACGGTCGGCGAATAACGGGTACCTGATCCGTACAGCAGGCCGATGAGCGACTGCACGACGATCAGCAGCCCGAGGGTCGCCATCAGCCGGGTCAGGGAGGTGGCGTCCCGCAGCGGTCGCATGACGACCAGGTGGAAGACCAGTCCGGTCGCGGTGGTGACCAGGATGGTCACCACCGCACCGAGCCCGGCCGGCAGACCCCAGCCGGAGGTGGCCGCGAAGAGGTACGCGCCGAACGCCACCAGGGCGCCCTGGGCGATGTTCAGTACCCCGGCGCCGCGTTGGACGACCACCACTCCGCAGCCGATGAGCGCGTACAACGCACCGGTGCCGAGGCTGAGCAGCGCAAAACCCAGCACTTGGTTCATGACCGCCTACCGAGTTGATGGACCGACCGCAGAGGGTACGGGTCGATGTAGGACACGTCGATATCACCTGGGCCCTGAGCGACTCAGGCCCAGGGGCCCGGTAGTGCCCCTCAGGGCGGTCCGAACGTCCGGGCCGCCCCGGGCAACTGGTCGGCGCGTATGAATGACGGGTCGCCCGCCGGTAGGTGATGATGACCTCCGGCGCAGATCTCCTCATCCGCCAGCCTCCGGGAGCTTTCGGCATGCCTGTCCCCACGACCGCGGCGCTCGACGTCGGGGTCCTGCTCTACGACGAGGCCGGGGGCGGACAGACGCGGGTGATCCTGGCCCGCCGGCCCGACCAACCGGGTTACGCGTTGCCGGGCGGCCGGGTCGAGCCGGGGGAGGGTTTCGAGGGGGCGCTCCGCCGCCATCTGGCCGAGTGGACGGCCGCCGGCGCCGGATCGGTCAGATCTTCCCCCCGGCCGGACCGGGCTGGATCGCCCCATCCCGTGCCGCCCGCGTTCGTGGCGTGCGTGGAAAGTGGCGGCGGCCGGGGGGTGCACGAACTGACCATGGTGTTCGCGGTCCCGTGGACGCCCGCGCCTGGAACCCCGCCGTCCGTGCGGGGGGCGGTGCTCGAGCCGGTGCCCGTCCGCGATCTGGGGGCGGTGTCGGTCCGGCCCGCCCCGCTCGCGCCGGTGATCACCCGGTGGGTGGACGAGACCTGGCCGTTCTGGAGCGGTGTGCCGGTCAGCTCGCCCGACCCGCGGTGGAGTGGCCTGCGGCAGTCGGTCGCCGCGCTGCGGGCCCAGCTCGCCGCCCGCCAGCCGGATCTGCGGGGGACCCGGTTCCGCGACGCGAGCGTCGCCATGTGCGCCCTGGTGGCCGCCGCCGACGGTTGGATCGACCAGGCCGAACGGGATCAGATGCTGGCCTTCGTGACCGCCGACGAGGTGCTCGCGGTCTATCCGCCGGAGGAACTCGAGCGGCTGTTCGACGCGCACGTCGACCGGCTGCGGGACAACCCGGCCGCGGGCCGCGAGACCGCGTTGACCGAAATCGCGAAGGTGCGCGGTCGGCCGCTCGAGGCGCGGTCGGTCGTTCAGCTCGGGGCGGTCATCGGCCGGGCCGACGGTCAGTACGACGCCACCGAACGCCAGGCCGTCTCCGACGCGGTGGACGTCCTGGGCCTGGACCGCTCGGTTCTCGCGGTCCAGGCGGACGCCTTGTGACCGGCCGCCGACGGACCCCCGGCCCCGAAACGGCCCCGGTGCCGGCCGCCGGGGACCCGGTCGTCGCGTTGAGCGCCCGCATGCTGTTCCTGCTGGGGAACCGGGTGCTGCTGGCCAGCCGGCGCGGCGCGTCGTGGTTCTACCTGCCCGGCGGGAACGTCGCCCCCGGCGAATCGGTCGAGACGGCGTTGCACCGCCAGCTGCGCGAAGGTACCGGCCTGGTCGCCTACAGCCTGGACTTCGTCGGGTGCCTCGAACACGCCTACCTCGACCAGGGCGCGACGCGGTACGAGATGAACGTCGTGTTCGCGGCCCGGCTGCCGGTCGGTACCGACCTGGCGAGCCGTGATCCGCTGGTCGACATCAGTTCGGTGGCGATCCGCGACCTGCCGACGTTCACGTTCCGGCCGCCGGCGTTGCGGGAGCTGATGCTGACCTGGCTGGCCGGTCACCGCCCCCTCTGGACCGGCCTCACCGCGGCGACCGACTGAGAGCGAGAAGCCCCCAAAGGTGCGCTGACGACATCCGCCCGGAAAGCGGTGGCCGGTCAGACGTCAGCGCTACCGTCCACTCGTACGTCCGTTGACGACGCCGCGACCAGGGACGGCCGACCCGGCCCCGCGCGGCCTGGCGGGGGGCAGTGACAGAGTCAGCGCTGAGTCGTTGACCGCGTCAACGCGCCTTCAGCGCACGCTGAGCCCGCCGGTTGCTTGGACGGGCACCGTTGTCAGCGCACCCGCACACTGCGACGTCCGCCGGCAACGACAGTTTCCGCGCTCCCAGCGAGCGTCATCGTCCCGGCACGTTGCGGCGAACGGTGACCCTGCCGAACCCGGGTCGACGGGATGGATCTTGTCGCCGAGCTGCTTCTCGATGGCGGCCAGCGCGCCTGACTCGGCCGGGCGTGGTTACCGGATCAGGGCGACCGGGCCGCGCTGGGGGGTTCCGTCCGGGGCCGGCCACTCGGCTTCGACGGAACCGACGGGCGCGGGTCCGTCGTCGTGGTCGCCGGTCGGGCCGGGCCGCAGGACCCGGGCCAGCTGGATGACGACGTCGCCGGCCGGGTCCGCGGTCTGGACCCGGATCGTGGTCGCGTCGACGTCGCCCGGCCCGGGCTCGTCGGAGGTGGTGAAGCCGCGCACGACGATCGGCTCCGTCCGGGGCCACCGACCGGTGACCGACGGCTCGGGGGTGTCGGTGCGACTGCGGTGCTGCGACCCGACCCGACCCTGGGCCAAGGCGAGCAGCTGCGTCACAAGCACGGGATCGTGCGCTCCGTCGTAGACCCACCGTCGCCCGAGCACCCCGTGTTCGCTCGTGCCGATCAGCGCCGCCGCCGCGTCCGCCAACGGCGCTCCCCGGTAGGTCAACGGCGCCTGGTAGGTGACCGGGCCAGGACCGGAGCCGTCGGTGACGAAGATGAATTCGACGCCGACCTCGCCGGCCGGGTCGTCGAGGCGGAAGCCGCCCACCCGGTCCAGGCGGGGCGGCTGGGCGCCGGCCCGGTACCAGGGTTGGCCGGGCAGCCACCCGGTCAGCAGCTCCACCTTGCTCGGCGTCAGGGTTGTGGTGTTGTAGATCTTCGCCATGGTGTTCGCTCCCCGGTGCGGTGATCAGGGTCGGGACGGTTGCGCGCGGCGCCGTTCTAGTGCAGGGACAGGCCCCCGTCGACCGCCAGGGTCGTCCCGGTGATGTAGGACGAGGCATCGGAAGCCAGGAACAGCAGGGCGCTGGCGATTTCCGGCAGCTCGCCGAACCGGCCGATCAATGCGTTGCGTTTGACGTACTCGCCTTCCCGGGGGTCGAGCTGGTCGGTCATCTCGGACGGAAAGTAGCCGGGGGCCAGGGCGTTCACCCGGATTCCCTTGCGAGCCGTCCACTGGGCGGCCAGATCGCGGGTCAGACCGAGCAGTCCGGCCTTGCTCGCCGCGTAGGCGGCCTGCGGAATGGTGCCGGGCCGCAGCCCGAGCACCGAGGCGATGTTGACGATCGACCGCGGCCGGCCCTCGTCGCCCTTCGCGGTCCGGGCGAACTCCTGAGCCATCCAGTAGGCGCCGAGCAGGTTCACGTCCAGGACCGCGCGGAACTGGGCCGGGGTCTCGCGGGTGGCCGGGACGGCCGTGCCGACGCCCGCATTGTTGACCAGGATATCGACGTGGCCGAAGGTCCGGACGCCGGCGGCGATCAGCGCGGCGCACTGCTCCGGATCGGCCACGTCGGTGGCCACGGCCAGCGCCCGCCGGCCGTGCTTCTCGACCTGCGGGACGGTGCCGGCCAGCCGGTCGGCCCGGCGCGCGCCCAGCACGACGTCGGCGCCCGCCTCGGCCAGCGCGTCGGCAAAGGCCACCCCGAGGCCGGAGGACGCTCCGGTGATCACGGCGACCCGGCCGTCGAGCCGGAACCGCTCCAGCACCCCCGTCATCGGTGCACCTCCCGAAATCCGGTCCGCCGGCGTCGAAAGTGGCGCGTTCGACACCGGTCACGGGCCAGGTTCACGATCGTGAAGCCCCGCCGTAACCGTACTTGCGGATGCTTAGTCGCATGACTACGACGCGTGTCGCGCTCGACGGGACCGCCCACCGCGACAGTCGTCGCCCGGCGTCCGGCGCCGGTCGGGTGACCCGGTATCTGGTGGCCGACATCCAGGACCAGGTCGTGCGGGGGGAACTGCCCGACGGGACGTTCCTCGGTCGCGAACGCGAACTGATGGACACCTACGGGGTCTCGCGGGCCAGCCTGCGGGAGGCGCTGCGGATGCTCGAGGCGGATGGTTTCGTGCAGGTCCGGCGGGGCCCGGGCGGTGGGGTGTTCGCCCGGCTGCCGGGCCACGGCAGCCTGGCCGCGACGCTCGTCCCCCATCTGCGGATGCGCGGGGCCCGGGAATCCGACATCGCCGACGCCTGCCGGTTGCTGGCCGGGCTGGCCTCGGACGGCGCCAACCCGGCGTTGGACCTGGTCGCGGACGTGCTGGCTGAGTTGACCGGCAGCGGGTTGACGGGCACCGACCTGGCCGGCCGCGAGCAGGGCTCCGCGCTGGTCGGCGCCGAACTGATGGCTTCGGCCAGCCCTGTCGAACCGCGCGACTCGGTGGCCGCCTGATCGGTCCGGGTCCGGGTCCGGCGGTCAGGGCCGGTCGGCGCGCAGCCGCACGACCCGGGCCAGGTCCGCCGGGGTGTCGATGTCGTCGGGGCGACCGGTGCCGTCGCAGTCGACCGCGGTCACCAGCTCGGGATGGGCCCGCAGCCAGACCCGGGCGCCCGCGTCGTCGTGCGCCGCGGCGGCCACCTCCGACCAGACCGACCGTTCGAGCAGGACCGGGTTGCGGGGCACGCCGCCATAGGTGGCGACCGCCGCGCGGGCTTCCGGCCGACGCGCGGCGATCAGCCGGACCACGGCGCCCGGCCCGATCAGCGGCTGGTCGGCCAGCGCGACCACCACCGCCGTCACCTCGGGTTGGTCCTCGCACGCGGCCAGACCGGCCCGCAACGACGCGGACAGACCGACACTCCAGTCCGCGGCCACCACTGCCCGCACGATCCCCGGCGCGCGGCCGGCTCGTCCGGCGGCCTCCAGTCCGGTCCGGGCCGGCTCCGCGGCCAGCACCTCGTCGGCCCGGGCCCCCAGAACGACCACCACCGGCGCGCACCCGCCCGCGAGCAGGGTCCGCACGCCGGTGCCGACCAGGGTTCCGGTTCCCAGCGCGACCAGGGCCTTGGGACGGCCGAACCGGCGCCCGGCGCCCGCCGCGAGCAGCACCCCGGCCACCCGTCCAGCGCCCGGGCGGTGGGTCACGACATTGGCCACCCGGCCAGTCTCGCGCGGCCGGGGAGCCGCCGCCCGGGACGGCCGGGACCGCCAACCCGGTTGACAGCCCCTCTCAACTGAGAGCTACTTTCATTTTGAAGGCACCATCGAAACAAGGGGGTAGCTGAATGTCCGAGACCGGCAGTGCCCGTTGGTGGGCCCTCGGCGCGTTGAGCATCACGCTGCTGGTGGTGGGCCTCGACATCACGGTCCTCAACGTGGCCCTCCCGACGCTGTCCCGTGAGCTGCACGCCTCGTCCGGCCAGCTGCAGTGGTTCGCGGACGCGTACAGCCTGGTGCTGGCGGCCGTCCTGCTGCCGGCCGGTCTGCTCGGGGACCGGTTCGGCGCCAAGCGACTGCTGCTCGGGGCCCTGGCGGTGTTCGGGCTGTCGTCGCTGGCCTGCGCCTACTCGGGCTCGCCCAACGGGCTCATCGCCGCCCGGGTCGGGCTCGGGCTCGGGGCCGCGTTCCTCACCCCGCTGGCCATCTCAGTGCTCACGGTCCTGTTCCCGGGGGCGGACCGGCGCCGGGCCCTCGCGATGATCGTCACGGCCAACACGCTCGGCATCCCGCTCGGCCCGATCGTCGGCGGCTGGCTGCTCGACCACTACTGGTGGGGCTCGATCTTCCTCATCAACGTGCCGTTGATCGCCATCGCGCTGGTCGCGGTGGCGGTCCTGCTGCCGGACATTCCGGGGACCTCGCGGCTGAGTCTCGACGTGGTCGGGGTGGTGACATCGAGCGCCGGGCTGATCGCGATCACCTACGGCGTCATCGAGGCCGGGCAGAAAGGGTGGGGCAGCGCGACCACGATCGGCACCCTGACCGCCGGGGCGATCGTGCTGGCCGGATTTGTGGCCTGGCAGCGGCGGTACTCCCATCCGCTGGTCGATCCGGCGCTGTTCCGGTCCCGGCCGTTCACCGGGGGCGCCGTGCTCGCGACCGCGCTCACCTTCACGATGTTCGGCCTGATCTTCGTGATGCCGCAGTTCTTCCAGGCGGTGAACGGTGCGGACGCCTTCGGGACCGGCCTGCGGCTGCTGCCGATCATCGGCGGGATGATCGTCGGGACCCGGATCTCGCAGCGCATCGCCGCCCGGGTCGAGGCCCGAACGTTGATCGTCGTCGGGTTCACCCTGGTGGCCGTGGGGGCCCTGGTCGGATCGGCGACCGGCGCGGACACCTCCTACCTGTTCGTCGGTATCTGGATGGGGCTGGCCGGCGCCGGCCTCGGCTTCACCCTGCCGGCCGCCATGGACGCGTCCCTGGGGGCCCTGGCCCCGGCCCGGGCCGGCACCGGTTCCGCGTTGCTCATGGCGATGCGGCAGGTCGGCGGGGCGATCGGCGTCGCCATCCTGGGCACGATCCTGAACTCGGTCTACCGGTCCGGCCTGGACCTCTCGGGCCTGTCGCCGGCGGCGGCCGACGCGACCCGCCACAGCGTCACCGCCGGGGCCCAGGTGGCCGCCCAGTCCGGCTCGACGGCGCTCGTGGAGAACCTCCGATCGTCGTTCACCCACGCGGTGAGCACCGTGCTGATCGTGTGCGGCGTCATCGCCGCGCTCGGGGTCCCGCTGGCCCTGTGGTTGATGCCGCACCGTGTGCCGACCACCCCGGCCGACCTCTCGGGAACGGCTGATCCTGCGGGCGGGGCGCAGCAGCCGGAGGTGGCTCGTGAACAGCCTCTGGTCTTCGAGTAGTCCGCCGGCCGGCGGACTGCGGGAGCGCAAGAAGGCCCGCACCCGGGCCGCGATCCAGGACCACGCGCTGCGCCTGTTCGTCGAGCAGGGCTACGCCGCCACGACCGTCGAGCAGATCGCCGAGGCCGCGGAGATCTCGCCGAGCACCTTCTTCCGGTACTTCCCGAGCAAGGAGGCGGTGGCCTTCAAGGACGAGCTCGAGCCGATGATCGTCGAGTCGTTCCTGGCCCAGCCGCCCGGGACGTCGGCGATCGGGGCGTTCCGGGCCGCCGTTCAAGCGGTGTTCGCGACGCTGTCCGAGGACGACCTGGCCGCCGCGCGCGACCGGCACCGGCTGGTCTGGGACGTCCCGGAGCTGCGGGCCGCCGCTCTGGAGAACATCGGCCGGTCGATGGGGTTGATCGCCGAGCTGGCCGCGTGCCGGGTCGGTCGGACCGTGGACGACTTCGCGGTCCGGACCTTCGCCGGAGCGGTCTTCGGGGTGCTGGTCTCGGTCAACGACCTGTGGGCGAGCGAGCCCGGCACCGATATGGCCGCGCGGTTCGACGCGGGCCTCGCCCTCCTCGAGGCGGGTCTGCCCCTGTGAGCGCCGGATCGTTCAGGCGGCGCCGGTTGCCCGGAGCTCGGCGATTTTCGCGGCCGGGTAACCGAGCCCGCGCAGGACGGACCCGGTGTGCTCCCCGAGCGCCGGCACCGGCCCGGTCGGCAGCTCGAGCCCGGCGAACGTGAAGGGCGGCAGCAGGCCACGGACCTCGCCGCCCGGGGTCGCCACCGGCCGCCACCGGTCGCGGGCGGCCAGTTGCGGGTGGGCAAGCAGATCCATCACCTCGTTGAGGTGCGCGGACGCGATGTTCAGGGCGTCGAGCTGCTTGACCAGCGCGTCGGCCGTCAGCGTGGCGGTCCGCCCGCCGACCAGCGCGTCGACGACCCGGCGGTGGCGGACCCGGGCCACGTTCGTCGCCCAGCCGGGGTCGTCGACCAGGTCCGGCCGGTCCAGGAAACCGACCGCGAACCGCGCCCACTCCCGGTCGTTCTGAATGCCGATCAGCACCTGGTGGTCGTCGGCGGTCGGGAACGCGTCGTAGGGCGCGATGCTCGGGTGGGACAGCCCCGACCGGCCCGGCGACCGGCCGACGGCCTGGGCCCAGTGCAGCTGGTAGCCCATCCACTCGGCGGTCGCCTCGAACATCGAGATCTCGATCGCCGCCCCCTGGCCGGTCGTCCCCCGCCTGACCAGCGCGGCCAGCGCCGCCGAGAATGCATACAGCCCGGCCGCGATGTCGGACGCCGGCATGCCGGTCTTGGCCGGCTGTTCGGGCGACCCGGTCACCGACGCGAGCGCCGCCTCGCATTGGACGAGCATGTCGTAGGCCCGTTTGTCGCGGTACGGGCCGGTCGAGCCGTAGCCCGACAGGTCGACGGTGACCAGGCGCGGGTGGCGTTCGCGCAGCCCGGCGGCCGCGAACCCGAGCCGGGCGGTGGCCCCGGGCGCCAGGTTCTGCAGGAACACGTCGGCACCGGCGATCAGATCGGTGAGGACCGCCCGGCCGGCGGCCTGCTTGAGGTCGAGGGTGATCGATTCCTTGCCCCGGTTCAGCCACACGAAGTGGCTGGCCAGGCCGTTGACCACGTCGTCGTAGCCCCGGGCGAAGTCGCCGCCGTCGGGCCGTTCGACCTTCACGACCCGGGCCCCGAGGTCGGCCAGGTGCCGGGTGGCCAGCGGAGCGGCCACCGCCTGCTCCAGCGCGACCACGGTGATCCCCTCGAGCGGCAGGCCAGCGCTCACGCGGTTTTCCCACTTTCCGGTCGGGCGCCCTCCGGCCGGGGGGCGGGTGGGGCGGGTTCACCGGTGACGACCCGCGCGATCGCCCGGCGGGGCGGCCCCGCACCACTAGTCTTGCAGAATCCGGCCACACGTCGTGGCGTCACGGGAGGGGGCCACCGCGATCGTGATGCGGGGAATCCGGCGGCGGCGATGATCGAGGCGGCCGACCTCGAGGTGAGCACGCTCGGTCCCTGCCGGGTCGATTCGCCCCTCGCGGCCCGGCTCGGCACCCGGCGCACGAGCCTCCATTACGTCGACGAGGACGACCGGGTCCTGTTCGACGACACGGTCGGCATGGTGGCCGAACGCGGCGACATCCCGCTGGGCACGTTGCCGGGCTTCGAGCCGGCCGGCCCCCGGCGCAAGATCTTCTTCGATCCGTCCAAGACCCGGGTCGGCATCGTGACCTGCGGCGGCCTGTGCCCGGGACTGAACGACGTGGTGCGGGGGCTCGTGCTGGAGCTGTCCTACCACTACGGCGTCCGGCGGATCGTCGGTTTCCGGAACGGCTACCGCGGTTTCATCGCCCGGTACGGCCATGACGTCGTCGACCTCACCCCGGCCAACGTCGGAGCGAGCATCGACACCGGCGGGTCGATCCTCGGGGTGTCGCGCGGCCAGCAGGATCCCGACGAGATCGTCGACTGTCTCGAACGGATGAACATCACGATCCTGTTCGTGGTCGGCGGCGACGGGACCCTGCGCGGGGCGCAGCAGATCGCCCGGGTGGTCGCCGGGCGCGGCGAGCGGATCGCGATCGTCGGGGTGCCCAAGACCATCGACAACGACATCCCCTACATCGACCAGAGCTTCGGTTTCCAGACCGCGTTCGCCAAGGCCGCCGAATCGATCCGGGCCGCGCACGCCGAAGCGACGTCCGCGCCGAACGGCATCGGACTGGTGAAGCTCATGGGCCGCCACTCGGGTTTCATCGCCTGCTACGCGACCCTGGCCCAGAGCGACGCGAACGTGGTGCTGATCCCCGAGGTGCCGTTCGCGATCGAGGGGGACGGTGGCCTGCTGCGGTTCCTGGAACGCCGGCTCGCCGAACGCGGGCACGCCGTGCTGGTCGTCGCGGAGGGCGCCGGGCAGGACCTTCTCACGTCCGACCCGTCGGCCCACGGGCTGCCGACCTCCACCGATGCGTCCGGGAACGCCAAGCTGCGCGACGTGGGCCTCTACCTGTCGGGCCGGATCGCCGATCATTTCGACGCGCTCGGCATCGACCTGAACCTGAAGTACATCGACCCCAGCTACATCATCCGCAGCGTGCCGGCCGATCCGTACGACAGCGTCTACTGCCTGCGGCTCGCCCACGCCGCCGTCCACGCGGCGATGGCCGGCCGCACGGAGATGGTGGTCGGGCCGTGGCACCGCCGCTTCGTCCACATCCCCATCCCGCTGGCGATCAGCCACCGCAGCAAGGTCGACCCGGACGGCGACCTGTGGATGTCGGTCCTCGAATCCACCGGTCAGCCGCCCCGCCTGATCTGACCGTCCCGCCTGATCCGACCCGGCCGGCGTGGTCTGACC